>JAGSHC010000268.1 GCA_023954745.1 Deltaproteobacteria bacterium
CGTCGTCAACCGTTGCGTCGTCGTCGTCAACCGTTGCGTCGTCGTCGTCAACCGTTGCGTCGTCGTCGTCAACCGTTGCGTCGTCGTCGTCGAGCGCCCCCGCAGGAGTGGGCCCAGGGGCGCCGACCGGCCACGGATTCGGACACCCGACGAGCACGAGCGCGGCGAGAAGAAACATGGCGGACCGAGTCACCATTGAACGATCACTCCGGCCCCGGCCTCGAGGGCGTTCGGGTTCCCGACAGCGGGCCCCGCGATCACCAACGGCACCACGAGGGGCCGTTGGGCGACCTTCCTCTTCTTTGGTGCGAGGAGCGCCAGGCCGATCACCTCCGCCGCGATGCCCGTGAGCAGCAGGGGCGCGCCGATGAGGGCCCAGGTCCCACTCTCGATCCCCCGTTCGGCGAAGTCGATGTCCCAGCCGATGAACATCCCCCCGACGACGAGAGGAGCGGCGCCGGCAGCAACGAGCCCGATGGCTGGCGCCCGCCGGTGGCCTGCGGCCGTCGAGGTGCGCGCGGAAGCGGGAGTGACCTTCTCCTCCTCGACCAGACCAAGTTCGAGCTCGTCGAGGTTCGTCCCCGCCTGGACCTCTTCCGTCTCGACCGCCTTCTCCGCCTTCTCCGCCTTCTCCGCCTGTTCACGCTGGCTCCGGGCCAGCAGGCGCGTCCACATCTCCTCCGCCTTCTCCCGGTGACGCGGCAGAAGCTCGAGTTCGAGCAAGGTGTCCAGTTGGGAGAGCGCTTCGTCGATCGCACCCCGCTCCTCGAGGGCGAGCACCAGGACGAGCCGTGCCTGGGCGGCGCGGGGGCCCCCATTGAGTTCGAGGGCCCGGCGAGCCGTGTCCTCGGCCGTGGCCCAGTCGCCAGCCATCATCGCCTCGACCGCCGCCAGCTGGAGCGCAGAGACAGCCTCCTCGCTTGCGGAGAGGGCGGCGGGCGAAGCCGCGGGCTCGTCCTGGGCGGCTGCCGGCGCCGGGACGACGACCAAGACGCTGGCTGCCAGCACCGTAGCGAGCAGGTCAGCAGGGACCAGGGGGCGAGGGAACATGCCCATCATGCTAGCCGAGCGCTCCGGCTCTCCGGGAGAAAGGAGGAAGAGGCCAGTCGGACCAGCCGTTATGATGGACGGGTGAAGCTCCCCATGACCCTCGGGCCCTACCGCCTTGCAGAAGCCCTGGCCGCCAGCCCCTCCGGCCCGGTCTACCGCGCGCAGGTCCGGGGACAGCTGGGGTATGGGCAGGATGTCGCCCTCAAGCTGCTGGACCCGTCCAAGGTCGATGACCTGCAGGCGCTCATCGCGGGTCTCGCCCACGAATCCAACCTCCTGACATGCACCCAGCACCCGGCGGTGGTCCAGCTGCGGCGACTCGTGCCCTTGGAACACGAGACGTTCGGAAGCACGTACGGGCTTGAGATGGAGCTCGTCCGAGGGGTCGCGCTCTCGAAGCTTGCTCGTACCGCCCCCTCTCTTCCGTTCAAGGCCGTGGTCCAGATCATCACCGAGATCCTCGAAGCGCTGGACGCAGTCCATCGAGCCAAGCAGGAAACCGGCGAGCCCCTCAAGTTGAGCCACGGCGACCTGCGGGCGAGCGAGGTGATGATCAGCAAGGAGGGCTTCGTCAAGATCCTGGGGTTCGGGCGGGGGAAGCTGCGCAAGAGCGATGGCGCTCGAGATGACCTGAAGCTCGTCGGAATCCTCGCGGTCGAGTTGCTGACCGGGGACGCCAGCGACGACCGGGATCGCGAGGCTGTCGGCGCCCGTGACGTCTGGATGGACACGCTGGAGCGGGCGCTGTCCGAGCGGGGTCTGGCGGAGAGGGACCGAGCGGGATTCCGGGACCTCGTCGCTGCGCTGCTCGCAGACAAGCCAGACGACCGGCCGAAAGACGCGGCGGAGGCGCTCGGGCGGTGCTTCGAGCTGTCGGCCGCGTCGGTCCGCGAGGCCCGAGAGCAGCTGGTCGCGATGGTGGAGTTTGTCAGCGCAAGCGGTGGAGAGGACGACGAGGACCTCGCAGAGCCGCCCGAGGCTCAAGAGACGCGGCGCCAGAAGAAGCTCGTGAAGACGGACCCAGAGGTGTTCGCCAATTGGCTGGTGTCGGAGGGAGACCTCGAGCCTCCCGATGAGCTGACGGACGCCGAGAGAGAGTGGTTCGCAGCGACTGAGGAGGCGCCGCCCGTCGCGGCCGAGGAGCCTGAGGAGGCGCCGCCCGTCGCGGCCGATGAGCCTGAAGAGGCGCCGCCCGTCGTGGCCGAGGAGCCTCAGGAGGCGCCGCCCGTCGTGGCCGAGGAGCCTCAGGAGGCGCCGCTCGCCGCACCGGAGCCCTCGCGGGGCCTTGATTGGGAGGCTGTGCGCGAGCGCGAAGCGCGGCGCCGCCGGCTGGTTGCCGGGGCCATGCTCGTGGCCCTGATGCTCCTCGCGCTGTGGCTGGGCTCCGGCGGTGACGACGAGACTGACCGGGAGGACGAGATCGAGCTCGCGGCTGCCCCCGTAGCGGCGACGAGTCTCGTGGAGACGAAGGCCCGCGCGCCCGAGGAGGTCCCGCCGACCGCCCGTGGGGCATTGGGTACGGACATCGCCCCTCTCGGGGAGCCCGACACTCCGGAGGAACGGCCAGTGCAGGTGGCGGAGCCGCGCGCGCAGGCCGCGCCCGCCGCACCGCCCCCCCCGACGAAGCCGCAGCGCGAAGAGCGCGAAGAGCGCGAAGAGCGCGAAGAGCGCGAAGAGCGCGAAGAGCCTGTCTCCGAGAGCGTCGCTACTCCCAAGGTCGCACCGCGTGAGGAACCTGCGCCCGCCAGGAAGCCTGAACCCGCCGACGAGGCGGCGGCTCCTCTCACCATCTCACACACGCCCCCGAACCTCGCGATGGCGGGCTCCAAGCTCCGTCTCCAGGCATCACTGAATGGAGGCACGGGCGAATGCGCCCCCGTCGTCCAGCTCGGGCCGAGGAGCGGCGGGTTCACCTCGTATCCCATGGTGCCCGGGGGCGGCGCATGGACCGTGGAGGTCCCATTGCCGTTTGACCAAGCCTATGCAGAGGGGGTCGTCTACTACATCGAGTGCTGCGGCGCGCCGAGGGGTTGCGCGCCGCTGTGGAAGGGCCCCAGCGCGCCCGGCTTCGTCCCTCCGCCCGCCTTCTGATCAGAGCCCGCTCGTTCACCTTCGAAGACGTCCGGGACGTCCCCGACCCGGGAACTCCAGCCGTGACCGGACGGCGAGCAGATGGCGGCTACGAAGCCGGGCCAGCCCTGATGTAGCGTCTGCACCATGGCTGAGATTCCCCGCTCGATCGCGATCATTGGTGCTGGCCAATCTGGCCTTGTCTGTGCTCACGGCCTACTGGCTTCGGGGCACCGGGTCACTCTCTACTCCGACCGCACCGCCGAGGCGTTCCTCTCGGAGTCCAGGCCGACTGGAGTGGCCACCCGCTTCGGTCCGGCACTGGACTACGAGCGGGAGCTGGGCCTGAATCACTGGGAGCAGAGCGCACCGATGCTGCCCGGGGCGTCGGTCACCCTGTCGCCCGTGCGCCGCAACCGCGCACTCACAGTCACCGCTCGCCTGACCCAACCCGGGGTCGCGATCGACGTGCGCTTGCAGAGCCACCGCTGGATGACGGACTTCGTGGAGCGCGGGGGAACCCTCGAGATCGAGCGGGTGAGCGGGTCTCGCCTCGAAGAGGTCGCGGGAGCCCACGACCTGACACTGGTCGCCACCGGGAAGGGCGGTCTCGCGTCTCTGTTCCCGTGCGACGAGACCCGCACGAAGTACGAAAAACCGCAGCGACATCTGACGATGCTGTGCTTCCACGGCCCCGATTTGCAGTTCGGCGACCAACCGTTTCTGTCCGCCGGGTTGGAGGTGCTCCCGTACGCGGGAGAGGTCTTCTGGCTGCCCTTCCATCACAAGGATGTCGGCCCCAGTTGGGTCGTCTCCTTCGAGGCGAAGTGGGGCGGACCGATGGACCGCTTTCAGGAGGTCGGCAGCGCCGCCGAGATGCTCGCTGTCGCCCGGGAGGTCACCCGAGATCTCATGCCCTGGCGGTCCCCGCTCCTCGAGTTGGCTGAGCCGAGCGATGAGCTGGGTTGGGTGAAAGGGGCTGTTCGGCCTCTCGTGCGCAAGCCGGTGGGGGTGCTCCCGTCGGGGCAGATCGTGGCGGCGCTCGGGGACACCGCCATCGCGTTTGACCCGCTGGCCGCCCAGGGGGCCAACAACGGCAACCGGATGGCTCGCCACTGGGTCGAGTCGATCGACGCGGCCGGGGACCAGCCCCTCGACGCTGCCTGGATCGAGAGGCAGTTCGAGGTGTTCTGGACCGACCACGGGCAGCACGCAGTCGCCCTCACCGACCTGCTGATGGAGGCGCCCCCGCCCATGGTGGCCGCGCTGCTCGTCGCTCAATACGGTAGCGATGGTCGTGAGGGTCGAGACGACGGCGCACAAGCCCTTGCCGACGCGTACATCGGTAACTTCGCTGAACCCGCGTCGTTGACGCCCACCCTGCTGGACCCGACCCGAACGCGCGCTCTCATCGTGGAGCAGGCGGGCAGCTTCCTGTGGGCGGTGGCGAGGAAGCTCCCGGGGCTTCTGTTGGCGCAGCTGCGCCAGCTCCTCGGAAGGGACCCCGGTCACCCTTGACGCGACCGCTCCCCCTGCATGAGGTGGCGCCATCGGGTGGACACGCCGTAGCAGCCGTCTCTGTGCGATGAGAGCCCCTGCTCCTCGGCCACGTCAGCGAGGTCGTCGAGGGGGGGGAGGCGCCGAGCACCGTCGTCCTCGCGTAAGAGGCTGAAAGAACCGGGGAAGTCGCGGGACCTATCATGCCTCGCATGCGTCGACATCCACTGCAGGCCACCGTCCTCCTCCTGGTCGCTCTCTCGACCTGGGCCTGCAAGGGCCCCCCGCAGCTCGCCCCCTCCCCCGGGATCACCTCCGTCGCGCCGGGCGTGGCCTGCACCGCGCAGCTGACCAGCACCGTGCGCGTCGACGGCTCGAACCTCTTTCTGCTCCCCGCGGACGCGATCGTGGACGACGGGGCAGAACGCCCTCCCGCGCTCCGGTTGGAGCGGACCGTCGACCTCGCGGGAGAGGCGGCGGCCGGCTCCGTCGACCTGTCCGACCCCGAGGTCCCCGGCGACGTGCGCTGGCTCGGGCGCACGGCCATGGAGTTCGACGTCGTTCCTGACGCCGCGGTCCCGGTCGGCCTCCACGACCTGGTCCTCCAGAACCTCGCCGGCCAACAAGCGCGAGAGGACGACGCGCTGCTCGCGGTGCCGCCCCCCACCCTCGCGAGCCAGGTCCCCGACCTCGTCTGCACGGCCCAGTTCCCCAACTCGATCACCCTGTCCGGGGCTGGGTTCCTCGTGGTGGACGGGACCCTGCCGACCGCGGACCTGGGCGGCGTGACCCTCACCCCCGACGGGGCGACCGGCTGCGCCCCCCTCCCGGGCGCGGTCCCCGTCGAGAGCTGCAGCACACTGGACCTCACCCTCCCCCAGGACGCCCTCGGCCCCGGGATCCACACGACCGTGGTCACGAACCCGTCCCCCGCCGCCTGCCAGACCACCGAGGCCGTCACCTTCGAGGTGGTGCCGCCCCCGAGCGTGCTGGGGGTCGAGCCCGCGCTCGTCTGCGGAGAGCAGCTCGACAACGCCCTGACGATCACCGGGGCCGGCTTCCTCGAGATCGACGGCACGCTGCCCACTGTGACCCTGGGGCCCTGGTCGGGGACGGCCGACGCGGCGACCGACTGCGACGATCTCCTCGGGCCTGCCGGGGGACGGTCCTGCGCGGAGCTGACGGTGACGATCCCCGCTGGGTCCCTCGCCCCCGGCGTCCACCCCCTGACAGTGACCAACCCCGCCCCGGCGGACTGCCTCACCACCGACCAGGTCTTCGTCGAGGTCGTGCCCCCCCCAGCGCTCGCGGAGGTGAGCCCCGACCCGTTCTGCGAGGACCCGACGGGCGCGGCCTTCACGCTCACCGGCTCCAGCTTCCTGGTGATGGAGGACGGGACCCTCCCGACGGTGGACTTCGGAGGGTTCGCGGCGGAGGCAGACAGCGCGACGGGCTGCACCGACCTGCTCGGCCCGGTGACGGCCCAGACCTGCACCGAGCTCTCGTTCACCCTGCCCCAGGGCGTGGTCCCGAGCGGCGTGCACGAGGTCTTCGTGACCAACGCCGCCCCAGCGGCCTGCGAGAGCAGCCCCGCGGTGTCGGTGGAGCTGCTGCCCACCCCATTCGTCGTCTCTCTCGACCCACCCGCGGGCTGCTCCGACGAGACAAGCACGCAGCTCACCATCGAAGGGATGGGCTTCTTCGCCAGCGGGGGCGCCGTCCCCACCGTCACCATCGGTGGGATGGGCCTCGCGGGCGTCGTGGCCTCGAACTGCGTCGCCGCGTCCGGGACCACCGGGGGTGAGGAGTGCACGACCCTGCAGGTCACGGTCCCCAACGACCTGCTGGGTCTGGGGATCCACCCCCTCGTCGTGACGAACCCCGCGCCGTCCTCGTGCGCCTCGGGCGGAGGCGACACCTACGCCGTGGCCGACCCGCCGTTCGTGGACTCCCTCGACCCGGCCCAGGTGTGCGCCACGGGCACCATCGAGATCCAGGGGAGCGGGTTCCTCCCCACGGCCAGCGTCACGATCGGAGGCCTCCCCGCGGCCTCGGTCACCTACCAGAGCGACACGAGCCTGCTCGTGGAGGTCCCGGCCGGGCTTGGGGTGGGGTTCCACGACGTCATCGTCGACAACGGGACGGACTGCGCCGCCACCTACTCCTCCCTGGAGGTCACCGGCTTCCCCTCCCTGTTCTACGTGGACCCGCCGGTGGTCTACGACGATCTCTCCTTCGAGCTGACGTACTTCGTCTCGGGCATCTCCGGGACCGTGGTGGACGCATGGGTCGAGGAGGTCGCCACCGGCACGCTCACTCCCCTCGCCTACACCTTCGACCCCACGAACCCCTCGCTGGTCCAGGTGACGCTGCCTTCGGGGTTCCTGGAGGGTGACTACGACGCGGGCATCATCGACTCCGTGGGGTGCGAGGGCCTCCTCCCAGGAGCCGTCTTCGTGGAATCGGACCTGGAGGTCGACGTGGACGCGGTCGACCCCCCGTTCGGATGGACGGACGCCTACACCCCGGTGGCGGTGACCGCGAACGACCCGCCCGCCGCCGGGATGGTCGGGTTCACCGACGTCCCGCGGGTCTACCTGAACCCCACGAGCACCACGGCCACGGCCACGGCCCTCTCGGGTGCCTCCTTCGTCGACGGCTCGCTGCTCAACGCCGCGGTTCCGCTGGGTCTCGACCCGGACGTCTACGACGTGCTGGTCGTGAACCCGGACGGCACGATCGGCCTGGTCCCGGCCGGGTTTGAGGTGACCGCCGCCCAACCGCCGGTCATCGAGACCGTCGCCCCCGGCACAGTGGCCACCAACGAGGACGCGGCAGTCACGATCCTGGGCAGCGAGTTCGACCAGCCCACTGCGTCCATGCTCTGTGACGTGCCCGGCACCGGCGTGGTGACCTACTCCGTCCAGGTCACCTCCTGGACCGCCGACAGCATCGACGCCGTCCTCCAGGCGAGCACCCTGGGGATCCCCCAGTCCCTCTGCATCGTCCGCGTCACCAACACGACCACCGGGACATACGGAGACTACTCGGCCGTGTCGGTGGGCAACCCCTCGGGGAACCTCGGCGGCTTCTCCTTCGGCACGCCGATGGGGACGGCACGCATCGCCCCGGCGGCGGCGGCCGGCCGGGCCACCACCGTCTCCCGAACGCTCTTCGCCCTGGGGGGAGAGGACAGCTCCGGCGCACCCCTCGACTCGGTCGAGTCCGTGGACATCGACGCCTACGGAGGGATGGGCCCCCAGTGGACCCCGCTGGCTCCGCTCCCCCTCCCCTTGACCCAGGCCCGCGCCGTCGACCTCGACGACCGCTTCGTCTATGTCCTCGGAGGACACGACGGGGTCTCGGCCGTGGACACCACGTACCGGGCCCAGGTCCTCGACCCCCTCGAGGCCCCGACCTTCGACGGCCTCATCATGGAGCTTGGGAACGGGTCGAACCTCGTGGGGGGCGCGTGGATCTATCGGATCGCTGCTACCTACGGCCCGAGCGACCCCGCGAACCCCTCGGGGGAGTCGCTGCCCGGGAACCCGGTGGTGGTGAACGTGCCGGTCCTGACCGAGACCATCGTCGTCACCCTCTCCTGGGACCCGGTCCCCGAAGCCAGCGGGTACCGCATCTACCGCACGCCGACCGCGGGGACCGGCACCGGCTCCGAGGAGTGGATCGCGGACGTCACCGGGCAGACCACCTTCACCGACGACGGGCTCGCACGGTTCCACACCAAGTGCCGCGAGCTGAGCCCCGGCGCCCGGCTCATCAGCCTCACTCACCCCCCCGAGGCTCCTCGCCTCGTCCCTGTCGCCATGGACGTGCTGGACTTCTCCTGGGGACCGGCGACGGTGTTCGTCCACCGCATGACCGCCCCGGCAGGAGATACACTGTCCCGATGAGCATCCGAGATCGACGACGTGCCGCCGGCATGTCCCGCAGAGAGCTGGCCGATCGTGCCGGCATCGACCCCAACGTCCTCCAGCAGATCGAGCTCTGCACCTGGGAGGAG
>JAGSHC010000122.1 GCA_023954745.1 Deltaproteobacteria bacterium
TCCGTCTGGTGGAAGTCCGCCCCGAACTCGTCGTTGAGCACATTCAGCATGTTGAGATTGAAGCGCGCGGTGATGCCCTGACCATCGTCGTAGGCCGCCTCGAGCACGTCGCGCTCCTTGACGATGTCCACCCCCAGGAGAAATGCGTCGTCGGGACCCGTGAGTTCGGCGATCTGCTGAAGGAAGGCAGCCGCTTCGGTGGCGTCGAGGTTGCCGATGGTCCCCGCGAGGAAGACGAGCAGCCTGCGGCCCCCGGCGCCGAGACGAGGCAGGTCCCGGGTGAAGTCACCGACCACCGACGTGACGGTGAGTCCCGGGTAGAGGGCCCGGAGCGATGCGGCGGACTTCTCCAGGAAGTCTCCCGAGATGTCGAACACGGTGCACGTGCGTCCTGCCCCCTTGGCAGTGAGGGAGTCCAACAGCAGACGCGTCTTGCGCGAGCTCCCGGAGCCCAGCTCAGCCACCTCCAGGGGGTCCACGGCGTCGATGATCTCGGCCGCGTAGCTCTCGAGGATCGCGAGCTCGGTGCGGGTCGGGTAGTAATCGTCGGTGTGGGTGATCTGCTCGAAGAGCTCGCTGCCGTGCTCGTCGTAGAAGTACCGGGGCGGCACCTGAGGCGGGTCGCGAAGCAGCCACTGCTGCAGCTCCTTCGCCTCCGCCGACATCGGGGTCATTTTCCTGGCTGGCTCGCTCACGATTGCTCCCTCACCCCCCTGGCGGGGTCCATCCAATGAAGATGTGCTTTCGTCAGGCGACGACCTGCACTCCGCGCCAGAAGGCGACCCTACCGCGCACGTGTTCCGCCGCAGACTTCGGCGACGGGTAGTACCAGGCGGCGTCCTCGTTGGTCTCGCCGTCCACGGAGACGGTGTAGTAGCTCGCAACGCCCTTCCAGGCGCACGTCGTGTGCTTGTCCGAGGCGGTGAAGTACTCGCTCTTGAGCGACTCGGGGGGGAAGTAGTGGTTTCCCTCCACGATCACGGTGTCGTCGGACTCAGCGAGGGTCGCGCCGTTCCAGATGGCCTTCATCATTCTCTCCTGTCAGGGGGTGTCAGCTGCCTCGGCGCGGGGGACCAGCGTCAGTCTGACGATGCTCTCGCACGAACCAGGGTCAAGGATGTATCGATCGCCTGGTCCAAGAACGCACCAAGTGCGGCACGTGCGTCACTCGAGTCGACCAGCAGGCCCCCGCGGAGCACGGCACCAAACCAACCCTCGGTGTGCCAGATGCCCCCCGCGGGAAGCTCCGGTCCCACCCAATCGGATGGGGCCGGCCAGGGGGTGACGTAGACATAGGGCTCGGCGATTCCGCCGTCGCCCGGGGACAGCCCCACCCCCACCGAGCGAGCCTCCTCAGCGTCCTTGTCCGGGTCGAGGGTGATGAGGGTTGCGATGTCGAAGTGGTGCGGCCAGACCCGCGTCGTCGACGCGCCCGACTGAGCCGCTGCGACGGCCTCGATGGCGCTCGCGGCAAAGCGGAACCAGCGGGACAGCTGCTCCAGGTCCGCGGACGACGACTGGGTGAAGGGTGCCCCGTCGAGCACGGGAGCGGCCGGCATCTCCCACGTGGCGGACTCCACGTCCTTGTCCTCGAGCCCCGCGGCGACGGCGGCGCTGCGCAGCCAGGCCCGCGCCTCGGCGAGGGTCGAGCCAGCCACTGCCCGCTGAGCCAGCACCTCATCCCCTCGCCAGAGGAACCACCGAAGATCGTGGAGGCGAAGGCCGGCGCGCATCCCCTGCACGTCCTGACCCACCAGGGCGCCGCGCGCGTCGTCCCACAGCAGACTGCTGAAGACAAAGCCCCCGTCGTGCTCGAGCCAGGTGGTACCGAACTCAGCAGGAATCGCGGCCGCGTGGTGCGCGGCGACGCGGGCGGCGACGAGCTCGGCGGAGCGGGAGAAGGTGGGAAGAGACATGCGACCTCCGGGTGTGCTCGACCCTACGCCGGGGCGCGCGATTGGTTACCTGGCGGCGTCCCCACGCGTCACGACTCGTCCCAGATGTTCCCGGGCGCCATGATTCCTGTGGGGTCGAAGACCGCCTTCACCGCCTTCATCGATGCGATCTGCCAGTCGGAGAACCGGTACTTCGCGTAGGTCCGCTTCACCTTGCCCACCCCGTGCTCCGCAGTGACGGTTCCTCCGAGGGCACACGCCTCGGAACACATCCGGTCCACGACCACCGCGGCGCGGGCTGCCTCCTCGGCGTCCTTCACGATGAGGTTGTAGTGCGGGTGGCCATCGCCGACGTGGCCGTACCGGGCGACCCGCTCGATGCGCGCGTCCTCCAGCCAGCCGTCCACTCGCTTCATGAAGGGAGCGAGGTGGTGAAAGGGAACGGCCCAGTCGGTGCTGATCTTCTTCCCACCCGAGGCGTGGTGCCCCCGCCCCTCTTCGTTGAGGGTGGCGGGCACGGCGTGGCGCAACAGCCGCAGCTGCTCCTGCTGGGTGTGATCCGATGCGATGACCGTGTCGTCCGCCAGAGCCCCGGGGGCATCCGACAGCAGCGTCCAGAAGGCCTCCATCACGGCCATCTCCCCGCCGACGCGGTGTTCGGCCTCGAAGAAGACGGCGGCGCCAGCCTCGGCTGGGATGCCGATCCCAGACCCCTGGGCCGCCATGATCCGCAGAGCGGCAGCGTCGAGGAGCTCGAGGCACCGCGGGTCCACCCCGGACTCCCGGCTACGCGCCAGCCCGACCCAGGCGAGGGCTTCGGGCACATCGACGAAGAACGCGAGCCCGGCGCTGAACGCCTCGGGCCGCAACAGCAGGTCGACCTCGACGCGGGTCACGACCCCGAGGGTGCCCTCGCTGCCGCAGAACAGCCGCACCGGATCCCGCAATCCCACGTACCCGGCGGCGTCCTTTCCAATGATCGGACGCCGGTACCACCGCAGCGAGCCATCGGGCAGCGCGACCTCGAGGCCGCGCACGTAGCGATGGGTGGCTCCGTACTTGTACGAGCGGGCACCGCTGGCGTCACAGGCGACGGTGCCACCCACCGCACACTCGCGCTCGGAGGTGGGGTCCGGGGGGTAGAAGAGGCCTGCCTCCTCCACCGCATCCTTGAACTCGCGGAGCACGGTGCCGGCGCGGACGATGGCGGTGCGTCGCTCCGCGTCGATGGCCTCCACTCCGACGAGTCGCTCCGTGGACAGGCTCCATCCACGCGGGGCGAGGCCGGCCCCAGTCGTCGACGAGCGAAGGCCGCAGGGAGTCACCGCGATGCCTCTCCCCTGCGCCTCTCTGAGGGCCTCGGCGACCTCCTCGGCGGTGTCCGGTCGGACCAAGCCCTCGGGAGAGCCACGCAGATGTGAGGCGTCCTCGGTGTAGGCGGCGAGCACGTCAGGGTCGGTGACGACCCGCGCTGACTGGACAGGGGAGCCCGGATCCACGACCATAGTCCTTCCTCGCAGACGCCCGATTGGGCTGTCCGCGCCGGCATTCTCAAGGCCCTGCCACTCCGAGTCCAGCTTGCGACGGTTCCCGATCCTCCACAGCCCCGATGAAGGGCAGTCATCGCTCCCCCTCCCAGGCCTCCGCCCGGGCGTCGTTCTCGTGGGAGAAGGGGAAGAGTCCGAGCTGCGCGATCTGCGTCTCGGACAGGTCGTCAAGTTGGGCCACGTAGCTGCCGTGATCGTCGGTCTCCTCGACGGAACGCGGGATGCGGAGGCGCTGCTCCACGACGCGCAGATTGCGCTGGGCGAGGAGCTGAACCCCCTCGGTCTCGTCGAGCTCCTTCAGGCGCTCGATCGACGCGCGCTGCTCGACACCCCCCGGGCGCGCATGGTCGTCGCTCAAGGCCTCGTCCGCGCCGACATCGCCGCGCTTCAACGCCTCGCTCGCCGGGTACGCCCACTCCGCACCAAGCTCTCGCCCGAGGCCAGGGCCGACATGCGCCCGCCGCGCCTGGCGCCCGAGAGCCGGTTCTCCTGCGCTTCGTGCAACCGCTGCTGCAGCGAGACCCATCTCCTCGGTCCGGTCACCCGCGCCGAGCGCGACGTGATCCTCGAGGGCTTCAACGCCCTCCCCGATCCCGCCGGCGGCGCGGATCCCTCGAACTTCCTCCCGCTCCCCACGGGCGATGGCCGCGAGCTCTACGTGCTCCGGCCTCGCGACGGCTTCTGCAGCTACCTGGGGCGTGACGGGTTGTGCCGCGTGCACAAGGAGCTCGGGGTCGAGAAGAAGCCCGCAGTGTGCCGCATGTTCCCCTACCGCCTCACCCACACCCCCGACGGGTGGGACGCGGGTCTGAGCCTCACCTGCCCCACGGTCGGTGGCGGACGCGGTGGGGATCCACGCCCCGAGGCGCAAGACAAGCTCGACGCCCTCCCCATCTTCGAGTCTCTGCTGCGCGAAGCTCCCCCGAGCCTGGCGTTCGGCGAGGGTGTGCACGGCGACTGGGCGGTCTACCGCGCGTGGGAGACCAAGGCGGTCCGACTCCTCCAGGACGACGACCGGGACCCGGCCGAGTTGTGGATTGAGGCGATCCAGGAGCTCACGCGCACAGTCTCGGACCTCACCCTCGAGCAGCCGGGCGCGGAGACCACGACCGAGCTCCAGGCGGTGTCCGATACGGCGACCGAGGAAGCGGTGGACGAAGAGTTCGTGCCCGAGCTGGGGCTGGGAGACTGCCCACTGGCCCCGGTGGAAGCGGCCGATGTCTTCGCGAAGGATGTGGCGCTGTGGTCGGAGCTGCTCATCGGCCTCGAGGCGGCGGACCCTGAGTCCTTGCGGCACTTGCGCTCGGGAGCCACGCGGCTTCGCGTCGAGATCGGCGCCCGCCCTGAGGCCGCACCCGTGCTCGCCGAGCTCGCCCGGCTCCTCGTGCGGGAAGAAGAGACCCTGAGCATGAGCGGAGAGGTGACGGCTCGCATCGACGCGGTCGCCCCCGATTGGGGAGTGCAGCGTCGATTCCTCACCCAGGCCCTCATGGACAAGCGCCTGCTCGACTACGGGACGGTGGCTCGTGGGACTGCGCTCCTGACGCTCCTCCTCGCAGCGCTCAGGCTGCCCGAGGCCCCTGGCGACGAGATGCGACTCATGGTGGGCGACGCGGCCTACCTCGCGCACCACCAGCAGCTGGCCGACATCGTCGACAGCCGCGCCGCGGTGCGGACCTCCGCGGAGGACCCGTCGTTCCACGCCGCTCTTCTCGGCGTGCGCTACGCCGAATAGGCGCTCGACCGGCGTCTAGAGCTACTGCGGCGCAAACATGAGGCCGTAGCCCTCGACCTCGAGGTCGGCGGCATCCGAGGGCAGGCGTGCACGCCGCAGTTCCTTGAGGAGGCAGGCGTTCACCGTGGCGCTCTCCATGGAGTCGTCCTCGATCCACGCCTCCGTGACCGACCCGGTGGCGCCCGTGATGAACCCGAGGCTCACGCGCCCGGCGAGGTCCGGCGCCTTCTTCAGCGCCTTCTCGTAGCAGCTCTTGAAGCGAGGTCGGAGGGCCTTGAGGAAGGGGCCGATGTCGAAGTCGCCGTCCGTGACGGTCGGAGGAGTCGTGATGATCTCTGGAGGCGGGGTCGGCGCCTTCGGGGGCCTCGGGACGGCCTCGTGGATGTCCCGAGGTGGGGTCACGCAGCAGCCGATGCCCTCGATGTTCCCGTTGGTGGCGGCGCCTTCGCCCGACTCCTTGGGACCACGCAGGCCGCCGGGCTGTTTGCGGGTGTAGACGCCTCGCGCATCCGCCACCGCGTCGTTGATTGCCTGGTCCTTGAGGGTGGACCGGTCGTGGATGATGGAGGCCACCGCTCCCTCCGGGTCCTCCTTGTCTGCGGCGATGAGGCCCAGCAGCCCCATCTCCCCTACCTGAGGCGGAGGCGCAACCTCAGCCAGCGGGGGAGACGCACCCTTCCGGTCCAGCTCTGGATCGGCCTCGGGATCCACTGCCTTCGGCCCGGGGACCTCGGCGGCTTCGGGGTCGACCTCGGCCTGCGGCTCCGGCTCCATGGCCGGCGGAGGCTCCGGGGCAGGGGTCGGCTCCGGGAGCGCAAAGGAGACGTACTCGTGCACGAGCTTCTGGACCTCGGACTTCGTGGGAGGGGGCTGCGATTGGATCCACACGACCGCGGCGGCGTGCATCAGCGACGACACGACCACGAGGGCGAAGAACACCCAGTCCACCTCGCGCCAATGCAGTCCCTGGCGGGGCCGGACGGCCGCTGGAGGCGCATCCACGAGCTGGAAGAGCAGGGTGAAGTCCCCGATCTGCACCTTGCCGCGCGCCCTCGGGGACAGCTCGATCCACTCGGTCCGGCGGCCGCGCAACCGGTCGAGGGTGACGACCCCTTCGCCAAGGTCGACCTTGCCGCGGATCCCCGCGCTGAGCTTCAGGTGAAGCTGCCCGCCGCGGTTCCCGAACAGCTCCAGCCGCTCGGGGGGCCCACCGTCTCCAGGCAGGATGAGCGACGACCGGGGATGAGAACCCACCGTGATTCCGCGGCCAGGGGGGAGCAACTGCTCTTCGATGATCTTGCCGCGGTGCACGACGCCGATGCGCACGTGCTTCTCGGCCCTCCTGGGGAGAGCCGAGGGCGACGCGCGGCGGGTGGCCTTCTGAGCTGGGAGGGCTGCCATGAACGGTCCCCAGGGGCACGGGGGTCATGCATGGGACCGCGCGATCCGCGGCAGGTTCCCGACTCAGGGATCTTTCTTCTTCGCACCCGCCGGGGCTCGACTGTCGCCGGACCGGGGGGCGCCGGGATTGCGGCGGCGGCGCTTCGGCTTGCGCTTCACCGGGGGCGTGGGCCGGTGGTACTTGGAGCGTGAGGCGTCCTTGGGGGAGCCCTTGCTCCCGTCCGGGCTGGAGACCTCGCTCGCACCCTTCTTGGAGCCCTTCATCGCCCCCTTGCTCGCCCCCTTGCCTCCCCGAGTCGAGGACTGGAGATCCGCCTCGCGCTCGAGCGCTTCTCGCTTGCGCAGCAGCGCGTGGGGGACGTAGCGACCCTTCGGCTTGCTGCGCTCCTCGATCTCCGCCACCTCGATCGTCACGTCCCCGAAGACCTGGAGCTGGCACGAGAGCCGCTGGCGGGTGATGTAGAAGGCGTTGCCCATGTGGCCCTCCTCTTCCCAGGTCATCGGGGAGATCAGCTCCGCGCCCCCCACCACCTTCACTCGGCAGAGCGCGCACGCGCACTTGCCGCCGCACTGGCTGGCGATGGGGACCTCCGCCCGAGCCGCTGCGTTGAAGACCGTCGTCCCCGGCTTCACCTCGATCGTGACTCCCGAAGGCATGAACGTGATGGTCGGCATCCCGGAGAGGCTAGCGGGGAAGCCCTGGCAGCGCCGGCCGACCCTGGGCGTCCAGCGGAAACTCGGGCATCGCGGGGACCAGCCCCCAGCGTGACTCCACCGCGACGCCGCGCCCCGGCAAGTACTGCGGGTTCCAGGGCGAGTCGTCGTCGGCCTCCGAGAGAGCCCAGCGATCCAGGGTGGGAGCCAACAGCTCCTGGCCAGCGAGGGCACTCATTGCCCCCGCGTGGGAACGAAGCAGGCGGCCGCCCGCGTCCACCGACAGCAGGCGTCCACGCCCGTCGAGCACCACCCGGGTCCCCGACGGCAACTCGATCAGCCATGACTCGGCCGCCGCCGGGTCGGGCAGCGTCCCGCCAAAGCCGGTGCGCGTCCCGTTCACCAGGGCCCGCAGAGCCAACAGAATGCTGTCTGCTCTTGCCTGCCCGTGAGCAGCCTCTCGCCCGCCGAACGGGTCATCGGACAGCGCGTCCCACACCGTGGCGCGACCATCCGCCCCCGTGCTCCCCGGCGTGCCGGCCACCCACCCCGGGCTCCCCGGCAGGACGTCCACCGTCCCCGGCGGCAACCCATCCACCACCGGGCGCACGTCCCAGCTTCGCGCCCGCTCCTGGTCCCGGCCTCGGCGCGTCATCACGCCCTGGGCGCCCGGCTGCACCACCGCCAGCCCATCGCCATACCGCATCGGCGGCATCGCGGGGTGAGCGAGGCGACCCCGGAGCGCGGCCAGCACCGCAGCGCCCGGGAGATCGAGACGCCAGGCCTCCGGTGGCAGATCGGGCAGGTCCGTCCAGAGGAGCGCTTCCGGAGGAAGATCACCAGACAACACCAGAGCTTCGGTCGCAGAGACCCGTCGGACCCCCGGCGCACCAGGAACGAGCGCTGTCGCGCCCGGGACCGGTGGCATCAGGGCGCCGGCCCCTGCGCGTCCCACATCTTCGGGGACTCCCGCGGCCCGGGCGATGGCACCCGTCCGGCCATGAGCCCAGGCGCGACCAGACTCCGGCACCGCCTCGGGCATCAGCGCGAGGTCCTCGCTGCGTGGCCCGCGCCCCCGCCACCAGCGCAAGGCGCGCGCGCTGTCCCCATCGAGATGGAGCGGAGGCTCGACCGGCTGCGCGAACGGTGGACGCACACCCTCCAGGGCCGCCGGTGGAATGCCCGCGGCGACGTCCCGAGGAAGGAACCACGCCTTGCTGTGGCGGCCACCGGGGAGCGGGCGTGACGCGAAGGGCACGGGCGTCAATCCCGCCTCCCCCACGTCAATGTCCCAGGCGCCCGACGCCTCCCGGCGCAGGGGCTCGTCATCGGTCTGCACGGCGAGCGCCTCCGCCAGGACCCCGCGCTCATCCCGCACGACATCCCGCCAGGTGATGGCCGACTGGAGCCCACCGGCATCCATGGCGCTCAGGAGCCGCCCCATGGGGTCCCGGGTGAGGGTCCAGCTGCCCGAGCCCAGAGCACCGTCGAACGCGAGGCTACGCAGGCGCCCCGCCGGGTCCCGGGCGAGCTCCACCGTCCCTTCGGCCGCGCCTCGAGACAGGCGCAGCAGCCGCGCGTCTCCGTTGCGCTCGCGTTCCACGACGAACACTGCGCCGGGTCCCTCCAGTCGCCGCACGCGCCCTGCGCTGTCTCTCTCCAAGCGCCACTCACGCTCGCCCCGGGTCAGGCCCTCCAGCCCTTCGGGAGACCAGTCGAGCTCCAGCTCTCCCACGAGCACCGGCCGCCCCTCGGGAGAGCGGCGAATCCCCCGCTCGGAGACGTCGCTGCGCACGCCCCGCACCCGACCGTCGGTGTCGCGATCGGCGAACCAACGCAGCTGGCCATCCAGCGGACGGCCCCAACCGATCAGGGCCCCCGAGGAGTCCAGGCGCCACCGGAGCTCACCGAAGGCCGTGGGGCCGAGCACGCCCCAGCTGACGGACACCGCCCCATCGGGCAAGCCCATGCCGGTCCATCGCCCGCGCACGTCGTAGTCGAGCCGCGCGTCGGCCCCGTCAGGGCGTACGAACCGCTCGGGAGACCCGCCCCGACCGTGCTCCAGCACGAAGCTCGCGTCGGTCGTTTCGAAACCAGTCAGTCGCCCGAGGGTGTCTCGCCGCAGGCGCCAACCATGACCCGACGTGGTCAGGATCGACTGGGGCCTCCCTCCATCGTCCAGGGTGAAGTCGACGGCGCCCCCCGGCTCGGCGATGCGCTGAAGTCGTCCGCTCCGGTCCCGGGTCACCCCCCAGCGACCGGTTCCGCGCCGCACGCCGATGACCCAGCCAGCCCGGTCGATCTCCAAGCCGAGCTCGCCCGTGGCGGCGGTCTCCAGAGACTCCACCACCCCATCGGAGCGGCGCCGGACCGTCACGCGGCCTCCGTCGGGCCGTTGCCAGCTCTGAAGCCCATCGTCGTCCAGGTCCACGGCCAGCTCGACGCCGTCGAGCAGCAACCCATCGAGGCCGCCATCCGCCCCTCGACGCAGCTCCCACCTGGGTGAGCCTCCCTCCAGGAGGCCGAGCACGAGGCCGTCGCCGTCCCTCCGCACCGTGCGCGATCCCTCGGGACCGTTCCAACTGGCGAGCAGCCCACCGGCGTAGCTGAGGTTGACGGAGGTGCGGTCGCCGCGGATCTGTTCGACGGCGCCGTGGGCCCCGAGGACGAAGCTGACGATGCGGCCACCGGGTGCTTCGAAGCCCACCAGGCGCCCCTCGGGATCCCTCCGCACCCCCGCGCTCGCGCGCTCGTAGCGCACTTCGCCCACCGCGTTCTCCGGCGGAGGCACCGCGAGTTCGGTCCCTTCCAAGATGGAGATGAGGGAGAGCCCGCCCCCAGGACGCCGGCGCAGGTTGAGGTCGGCACCCCCGCTGCGGGTGACGTCACGCACGTGACCGTTGTCGCTGCGCTCGAGGGTGGTGCTGCGTCCTGACGGGTCGGTCCAGCCCTTGAGGCCCCCCTCGCTGTCCTCGGTGGGGCCGCGGGCACCGCCGGTGTCGATGAGGGCGAGCAGCTTGCCGTCGGGGTCGCGCTCCCACTCCACCTCGCGGCCGCGCTGGCTGCTCCGGGTGAGACGCCCCGAGGGATCCCATCCCAGCTCGAGCGAACCCGTGGGGAGCTCGATGCGCGTGGGGTAGGCCGCGAGGTCAGCGAACTGCGCGGTCTCCACGGGGTCGCCACGCTGGGTCAGCGTGCGCTGGCGACGCTCGGCATCCCACTCGACGGTCCAGCCGCCCCCCGGCAGTCCCTCGACCCCCACGCGAAGGCCATCGTCAGCCAGGGATGCGCTCAGCTCAAAGGCGCCGGCGGGTCCCGACGCGGCGCGCACCCGGCCCGTGGCGTCGTCGTACGACACCGAGACGACCCCCGCGGGCGTGCGCGCCTCGACCAGCCGACTTCGCCCGTCGTATCGGAAACCCCAGTCCCCCACGGGCCCATCGACGCTCTGCAGCAGCGAGCCCGAGTACTCGTAGATGGCAGCGGCCCCAGTGGAGTCGGCCACCCGGGAGAGGCGGTAGCGGGAGTCCGTATCGAACGTCCACGCCGCCCTGCCATCGCGAGACACGGAGCGAAGAGAGCCGTTGTCGCGCAGCAGCGCCCAGTCGGGACCCGCTGCAGGCTCGATGCGGCGCAGGAAGCCGTTCTCTCCGAAGACCTCGCGACCGCCATCGGGCAGGTTGAGCACCACTTCGTCGCCGTCGCTGTCGAACACGCGACCGCCCCGAGCCAGCGACGAGTACACGGGAGCATCGGCGAGGTCGAGCTCGGGGGCGCCGAGATAGCGCAACCGCATGGCGCCAAGGGTGGCCGGGTCGGAGACGAGCAGCTCCTCGAGGGCGCTCACCCCCCCCAGAGCGCGACGATCGGCCCGGGTCGTGTCTCGCTTC
Source organism: Deltaproteobacteria bacterium (assembly GCA_023954745.1). Classification (GTDB taxonomy): domain Bacteria; phylum Myxococcota_A; class UBA796; order UBA9615; family UBA9615; genus JAGSHC01. The sequence continues at coordinate 11,123 of JAGSHC010000122.1, forward strand.
CACGCGGCGACGACGTCGCGAGTGACTCGATCGAGCTCGTCGGCGGTGGGAGGCTTTCCCGCCCAGAAGGAGTCGCGGAACCCGTCCGCGTCGAGCAGGACGCGCTCACCCCAGGCCCCGGGAATCCAGGCGCGAGCGAGGTCGTAGGTCCATCCGGGCGCGAGGTCGGGGGCGCCCTCCGGCTCCTGGTGGTTGTAGGTGAGCGCCATCTGCGCCGTCGTTGGCAGGTCCAGACGCCCGAACGCGTCGACGCGGAGCACCAGGTTCCCCGACAGCAGCGACACGCCGGCACCGCCACCGAGGTCGATGAACACGTCCTCGAGGGTGTCCCAGCCGAGGTGCACAGTAGGGTCGGGGTCGACGAGGTCGCGGGTCGCCAGGGGCAGCCTCTCGCTGCGCTCGCTCGTCACGACCCCCACGTCGTCCTGCCCAGAGACGGGCGCGGCGACGAGCAGGATCAGCAGCGGCAGCAGACGACGGAGCAGCAGACGACCTCCGGGACGGCGCGTCCCGCGCGGGTCCTGACGGGACCCTACAAGGGAACGACCCCTCCGTAGGAAACCCCGGTCAGGTGAGCAACGTCCCTCTTCCAGGTCGTCAGGTCCCCATGCGCGAAGTCCGAGAGGTGGGAGTGGCCGCACGCCCTCGCCATCACCTGCATCAGCTCCACCGTCGCCTCGAACCAGTTCGAGAGCCGCTTCGCGGAGGCCGCGATCTCCAAGCGTCGTCGCAAGTTGGGCTTCTGGGTGGCGATGCCCACGGGACAGTTGTTGGTGTGACAGGCGCGCATTCCGAGGCACCCGATGGCCTGGAGCGCCGAGTTGCTCACCGCGACCCCATCCGCGCCGAGCGCCATGGCCTTGATGAAGTCCGACTCGGTGCGCAGGCCACCGGTGATGATCAGCGTGATGTCCGAGCCGCGCTTGTCCAGGTGGCGGCGCGCGCGAGGCAGCGCGGCGAGGGTCGGCACCGAGATGTTGTGCTTGAAGAGGTTCGGGGCTGCCCCGGTGCCTCCTCCGCGGCCGTCCAGAATCACGTAGTCCACGCCGATGTCGAGGGCCGCGTCCAGGTCGAGCTCGATGTGCTGCGCGCTGAGCTTGAACCCCACGGGGATGCCACCGGAGACGTCGCGCACCTCGGCCGCCACCCGGCGGAAGTCGGCGGTGCTGACGAGGTCCGGAAAGCGGGAGGGCGAGATGGCCGCCTCACCGGGAGTGAGACCCCGTACCTCAGCGATGCGGCCCTGCACCTTGTTGCCGGGCAGATGCCCGCCGGTGCCCGTCTTCGCTCCCTGGCCGCCCTTGAAGTGGAAGGCCTGCACCGCCTTGACCTTGTCGAGGTCCCACCCGAACTTCGCGCTCGCGAGCTCGTAGAAGTAGCGATCGTTGGCCTGTTGCTCGTCCGGCAGCATCCCGCCCTCGCCGGAGCAGATGCCCGTGCCCGCCATCTGGGCTCCCTTGCTGAGGGCGACCTTCGCCTCCTCGGACAGCGCGCCGTAGCTCATGTCGCTGACGAAGATGGGGATGTCGAGCTGCAGGGGCTTCTTGGCGTTGGGCCCGATGACGAGGTCCGTCCCCACGGGGTGGTCGTCCAGGTGGGGGAGCCGGGCGAGCTGCCCCGTCAGGATCTGCAGGTCGTCCCAGGTCGGCAGCTCCTCGCGGGAGACGCCCATCGCCGAGGTGGGGCCGTGGTGACCGACCTTCCTCAAGCCGTCTCGGGCGAGGCTCTGGATGTGCTTGTTGTGAGGCTCCGCCGGACTCCCGTGGGTGTCCTGATACTGGCCGAGGTACTCGTCGCGCTTGAAGGGCTGGGGATGCTTCACCGCGAAGGCATCGACCTCGGCCCGGTCGACGAAGACCGCGTCGTCCTCGATCCAGGACGTGAACCGAGTCAACGCCTCGTCATTTGCGTACTCAGAGACACCGGTGTCGAGGCGGTAGTCCCAGCCGTGCACACCACAGATGAGGTTGTGCCCCTCGACGTGGCCGTCGGACATGAGCGCGCCGCGATGCAGGCAGCGGCCGTAGAGCACCGACACCGCCTCGTCGACCCGGGTGATGACGAGGTCGACCTCTCCCACGAGTGCGTGGGTGGGCTGCCGGTCGGCGAGGTCGGAGAACGTGGCGATGCGGACAGGATTCTGAGGCAAGGGTCCCTCCCGGGGGAGCGCCGGTGTGGCGCCTGCCACAACCTACGTGTCGAGAAGGCAGCGGTTACCTCGCTGAATGGACAGGGCTGGCGCGTCGTACTCGGACGGGGCGGCACCAGTGCTCTAGCCTCCTGCCATGCGTGCGCACCTTGCTCTGTTCGCTGTCCTGGGGGGGCTGCTTCTGCCGTCTCTCGCTCGCTCCGCCGAGGAGTCGTACACGCTCCCCGACTACATCCGGCAGGCTCCGACGCTGCCCGCGGAGCTCGCGGGAGCCGACCCACGCAACCTCCTGCTGGAGGAGGCAGTGATGCAGTCAGTGGAAGGAAACCTCGGGGTGCGACTCGAGCGCGACCGCCGGGCGATCCGCCGGGCCTCGCTGATCAGCTCCCACAGCGCGTTCGAGCCGAGACTCTTCGTCTCCTACGACCACTTCGACGGTCGCGCTCCGCCCTCCAGTTCGGTGGATGGCGCAGCCGACGAGCTCTTCATGAGCGGCTCGGACGGGGTGACCATCGGTCTCTCCCAGGCGCTGCCCCACACCGCCACGCAGTTTGGGGTGAGCTTCTCGTCCCGCCGCACATCCAGCTCCCTCGGCACCGCCGTGGAGCCCCTCGTCATCCGCGACGCCCTGACCCTCACCTTGCGTCAGCCGTTGTTGAAGGGGTTCGGCTTCGACGTCCGCGTGCCTCGCGCCAACGTCCTGCGTGCGAAGTGGTCCTCGGAGGCGTCCACCCAGGAGCTTCGGGTGCGCCTCGCGGGGGCGATCCAGACCACGGAGGATCGGTACTGGGACCTCGTCCTCGCCCTGAAGGGGCACGAAGTGCAGTCGGGGAGCCTGCTCCTCGCCGAACAGCAGCTCGAGCTGACGCGCCGGCAGATCGAAAGCGGCGTCCTGCCCCCGTCGGACCTCATCCAGGCGGAGTCGACCCTCGCACAACGGGAGCTCTCCATCGTGCGGGCCACGGCCTCCATCAACGCCGCGCGCGATCAGCTGTGGCGGGTACTCGGTGCGGCGAGCGACGAGGCAGGGAGGGCGGTCCTTCCTCTGGACGCGCCCACGTTCGATGAGCGCCCGGTGGACTTCGATGCCGCCCTCGCCCTCGCTCAGGAGCGGCGGCCCGAGCTGCTCCGCATGGAGACCGAGCTGCGCCAGGCGACCCTCGGAGTGGCCGTCGCCACGAACGAGCTCCTGCCCGAGCTGAGCGTGGACCTCGGTCTGGGCGTGGTGGGGCAGGACTCGACGAACGCCGAGGCGGCCCGCAAGCTCGGCACCTTCGAGGCGCGCACGTTCTCCGCCGGGGTCGAGTTCAGTTGGGCGCCGGCCATGCGCGGCGGCGTCGGTGGCATCCAGCAGGCCCGTGCGAGCCGGCGCATCGCGAACACGTCGATGGAGCAGGCCCGGGTGGACGTCGAGCTCGAGGTGCGGGCCGCCCACCGTGAGCTGATCACCGCAAGCCGGCAGGTGCACGCCGCGGCGAGGTTTCGAGACGCCGCCGAGCGCAGCCTCGCCATCGAGGAGCGCCGGTTCATGGACGGAATCTCCAGCAACTTCTTGATCGGCCAGCGCCAGAGCGAGCTCGCGCAGTCTCAGCTGGCCGAGTTGTCCGCCCTCATCGCCCACCGAAAGGCCCGCACAGCCTGGGAGGTCGCCACCGGGCAGCTGCTGGTGACCCGCGGGATCGTGCTGGACTGAGGCGTCTTGTGACGCGGACGCGCGCCCTCCAGGCGTCACAACTGGGCCCGGATAGACAATGCGGGGGGTGTTGTGACGCGAGGCGGGCCCTGATCGGCCCCCGGCCCTCTACTCGTAGCGCAGGGCCTCCACCGGATCGAGAGCTGCGGCGTTCTGCGCGGGGTAGAAGCCCGAGGCCACCCCCACTGCCCCGGACACGCCCGTCGCCAGCGCGATGGACGACAGCGTCACGACGGTCGGCCAGCCCGTCGCCAGCGCGACGCCCTTGGCGATGGCCGCGCCCAGCACCACGCCGAGCGCTCCGCCGATGAGGGAGATGGTGAAGGCGGCGGCCAGGAACTGGAAACGGATGTCGCGGCGGCGAGCGCCCACGGCGCGGCGTACCCCGATCTCTCGCGTCTGCTCGAGCACGGAGGCGAGCATGATGTTCATGATCCCGATGCCCCCCACCACCAGCGAGATCCCCGCGATACAGCCCATGACCAGGTTGAAGAGCCGCTGGGTCTTCTGGCTCTGGCGCAACAGGCTCTCGGGGACGACCAGCTCGTAGTCCGCCACGCCGTTGTGCAGCCGGTCGAGCAGGGTCGCCAACACCCCGGCGGTGCTGCGCGCTGCGTCCTTGTCCGCCAGTCGGACGATGACCTCCTCCAGGGGGGCCTTGTCCTTGTCCCGCTCGAACTTGCGTAGCGCCGTGGAGACCGGAGCGTAGATCTCCCGCGCCGTCGAGCCGAGAGAGACCCCCTGGAAGCTGCTGCCACCTTCGGACTCGGGCGACAGCACCCCGACGACCTCGAGCCACACGTCGTTCACCTTCACCGCCTCGCCCACCGCCGGCCCCACTCCGAAGAGGTCGCGGCGGGCCGAGGCCCCGAGGACACAGACCTGGGCGTGCTCCAGGCGGTCCTTCGCGTCGAGGAAGCGCCCCTCGGCCAGAGTCACGGCGACCACGTCGGGCCAGTCCTCGGACACCCCGAGCAGCTTCGCGTCGGTCTTGTTGCCCTCCGCCAGCACGATCCAGGGCTCGATGGCCACCCGCGCCGCGACGTACTCGACGTCGGGGACGGCCTCCTTGATGGCGTCGATGTCTCGCATCGAGAGGCCCATGGACTTGCGTCGGGCCTCCGCCAGCTCGGTGCCGTCCAGCGTCTTGCTCCGCACCACCAGGTTGCGCAGACCGAGCCGCTCGATCATCGCCAGAGCTTCCTGCTCCGCGCCGGCGCCGATGCTCAACATCGCGACCACCGCGCCGACCCCGAACATCATCCCGAGCATCGTCAGCGCCGAGCGCAGCTTGTGGGCAGCGAGGTTCTCGACCGAGTACGCCAGCGCGTCGCGGGTCCGCATCAGGGACTCCCCAAGCCGCTGCCGGCGGTCCCAGAGTCTTCGTCCGACCCCGAGATGGTGCGCGTCGGGTCCCGCACGGCGACCACGTCCCCGGCCGCCAGGCCCTCCTTCACCGTCACCCGGCCCGGCGACGACACCCCCAAGGTGAGGGGCGCGGGCTCGAACTCTTCGCCGTTCTTGCGCCAGGCGATCGTCTCACCGTCTCGCTCGAAGATGGCTTGCCGCGGCAGGATCAAGGCGTCCTCGCCGCCCAGGGACAGGGTGCTCGTCACTCGCTGGCCGGGCTTCATCAGCTCGGGGTCCACCGTGGCGAGATCGAGGATCACCTCGAAGTACTGGAGCGGGACTCCGCGCTGGCGGGGCTTTGCCAGCTTGTCGACCTTGCTGATGGTCGCCTCGAAGGTGACGCCGGGCCGGGCATCCAGCCCCACCACCGCCGGAAGCGCCTCCGCCAGACCCGCCGCGTCGGCCTCCAGGACGTAGACCTCCGCCTCCAGCTGGTCGAGCTGCGGAAGCTCCGCCAGACGATGGCCGGGCCACACCGTGTCGCCCACGGTGCTCACGCCACCGCGCCGCCCCTGCTTGAGGACCACCACCCCCGCATGGGGAGCGCGCACCTCGAGCTGCTCGAGCATCTTCTCCGCCCGGTCGATGTCCAGCTGCGCCTTGTCCACGGCCAGCTGGAGCAGCTCGAGCTTCGAGCGCGACAACCGCTCCTCGATGGTCCGGCTCGTGTCCGCGTGGCTGAGCCGGGCCTTCGCCAGCTCGCTGTCGATCCGGGACTTGGCGATCTGGTTGCGGGAGTAGATCTCCACGTCCTTGCTCTGGAACTGCTCGGTGGTCTTGAGCTCTTCCCCGGCGAGGTCCGCGGTGCGCTCGCGCTGGCGGATGGCCTGCTGCGACTGGAGGCGCTCCTTCTCCAGGGCCTTCTGCGCGGACTCGAGGTCCGCCTCGCCGTCCAGGCGTTGCTTCTCGGCGTCGGTGTCGTCGAAGCGAACGACGAGCTCGCCCTCCTCCACCGCGGCCCCGTCGGCGATGACCCAGGCGATCTTCATGGCACCCCGGGCATCGCGCGGAGCGGTGAGCTGGGTCGCGTCCACCGGTCTCAGGTTCCCCTCGGCCACTACCTCCCGCGTGAACACGTCCTCCACGACCGTCACCGTGGGCACCGGCTCCGGCGCCGTGCCGAGCAGATCGCAGCCGCCCAGGACCACGACAAGAAGCAGGAGGCGCCTCATCCGTCGTCACCCAGCTCGCTGCGGGAGACCCGGTCCCCTTCCGCGAGCCCCTTCACCAACTGCACGTCGGTGCCATTGCGGGCGCCGAGCTCGACGGTCACCGGCTCCGCGCCGCGTCCGGTCTGACGCCACGCCCGCGCCCCCTCGGGGCCCAGGAACACCGCATCCGCTTCCACCAGGAGCGTCTGCGCGATGCGCTCCGTCTCGATGGTGCCGCGGAAGCGCATCCCGGGCCGCAGCTGCACGGCGTCGTTGGGCGTCAGGGTCACCGTGACGCGGACCACCTTGCGAGGGTCCTCCCGCGAGCGGCGCTTCACGGACTTCAAGACAGACGCCACCTCGCCCGTGAGCTCCACGTCGGGGTTCGCATCGAGGCGCAGCTTCACTGGCTGACCCACCGCGATGCGGCTGCCGTCCATCTCGTCCACCTCACCGTCCGCGTGGATGTCGTCGAGAGCCACGATCTCCAGGGGCTTCCGGCCGCGCCAGAGACGGTCACCGATCTTGACCTTCTCCCGGTCGCGCCCCCCGCCGGCGTAGAGCACCGCGCCAGGGCGAGGGGCCTTGACCATCATCCTCTCGATGTCGCGCTCGAGCTCCGAGACCCTCTCTCGCGCCCGGCTCAGGGTGCGCTCGACGGTCTCGATCTCGGCGGCGTCGCGGCGGGTCGCGGCGGAGACCTTGGAGAGCTCAGCCTCCAGCGCCGCCTCCGCCAGCTGCAGGTCGAGCCGCGAGGCCTGAAGCTCCACCGACGCCGTCAGGTCCGGCGAGCCCGACGCAGCCATGGTCGCCCGACGCACGGCGGCCTCCGCCTCAGCGATGCGCAGCTCCTCGTCCCGCCGAGCCATGGTGGTGGACGTCAGCTTCTTCTCGAGCTCCTTCGCCCAGCTGTCCGCTTCGTTGGTCTTCTGGGCGAGGCGCTGACGAAGCTCCTGCACGTCGAAGCCGAGGACCTTGTCCCCCTCCACGACGTCGCTCCCTTCGGGGGCGAGGTAGGTCACGTTGAAGTTCCAGAAGTTCTCGATGGCGGGAGGCCCGATGAGCACCGTGTCCGCCGACCGCAGGGTCCCCGTCACGTCCACGCCGAGGACCAGATCCCCAGTCCGCACCGTGGTCCACTCCGTCGCCGGCGCACCCGAGCACCCCGCGAGGAGCGCCAGCAGGAGGAAGAGAATCCTCACGCGCCCCTCCGATCCCGCAAGCGGTCGCCATCGGCGAGCCCCTGGAGCACCTCGCAAACCTGCGCGTCGCAGATCCCGACCTGGACCTCCACCCACGA
>JAGSHC010000356.1 GCA_023954745.1 Deltaproteobacteria bacterium
CCCGTCGACCACGCTGTGGTGGGTCTTGTGGAGCTCCCAGAGCAGCGGAATGCGATGCAGGGCGTTGTGCACGCACCACTGGAAGAAGTCGACGACGACCAGCGCGACGACAATCTGCATCCACAGCGGCCAGGTGGAGGCGGCGTTGCGGTACAGCACGTCGGTCAGGCCCGCCGAGCCGAGGGCCTGGTCGAACGACGGCAGGATCCACTGGGTCGCGATCCCGAAGAAGATCAGCCCGAGCACATGCCCGTTGAACACGAGGTGGAGCACGTCGCTCCACAGGCGCGATCGGAGCTGTTTCTGGTTCTTGCGGAGCTTGAGGGCGGCTTCCAGCCCGAACACGAGAACAGAGAAGAAGGCGAGGCTTGCTGGGTAGAACCAGGGACTCTGCGCGATCGCGTACACATCCATGGCGTCCTCCGGGCCCGAAGGCCGGTCAGGTCAAGGGGTGCAGGTGACGGTCGCGACGTAGTGCGCGATGTCGGAGATCAGGGATTCGTCGAGGGTGCCCTTGTAGGCGGGCATGACGCCTACCCCATTGGTCACCGCGGCCTCGACCCGAGCGGCGTCGGGAGCGAGCTCGTCGAGGTTGGGGCCGACCGCGCCGCCGATGCCGGCGTCGTCGAGGGTGTGGCACGCGCCGCAGGGCGGGTTGACCTCGCTCAACACCGCGGCCTTGCCACGCTCCGCTTGCGCGTCGAGCGCCACTTTCGGCTTGGGGCCGGGTGCAGCGGTGGCGGCCGTCTCGGGGGTGTCGGTGGCGGGGACGGTCGGCACGGAGCGCTCGGCCACCGTGGTGAGCTCGAGCACCATGTCGCGCCAGCTGTTGTTGCCGTAGCCCCGCTCGTTCTCGCGGCGGGCGTCGGGCTGGGTGGACCCGTCCACCGCGGTGGCGCGGGACACGATCTGGTGGGTTCCGGGCTCGAGCTCGGCGACGAAGCGAAAGGTGCGCCAGGCGTAGGGTCCGAGGTCGGGGCCCACGAGCTCGGCCTCCGCCCAGGTGGCGCCGCCATCGAGGCTGCACTCCACCTTGGCGATGGGGCTCCCACCGGCAAAGGCCACCCCGTGGAACGGGACGCTGCCGGCGAGGACGTCGGCACCGTCGGCGCCCGGACCGATGACCCAGCTCTTCACGTTCATCTGCCACATCGACGGCTGGTCGGGGCTTCCCCTCTGCCCGATGTCGCGCAGGCGGTAGCCCGAGCGCTGGATCTTGGCCTCGGTCTGCGCCTCGGTGAACGCGATGCGCCGTACGTACTTGATCTGGTTGCAGCCGTAGAAGCCCGGCACGATGAGACGAAGCGGGCCGCCGTGGGTCAGCGGAATCGGCTCGCCGTTCATCTCCCACGCGAGCACGCAGTCGAGCAGGGCTTTGTCGCGCGGAATGGAGCGCTCGACGACCACGTCGAGGGGGTCGACGCCCTCGGGGAGCGTCTCGCCCCCGGTGCTCGTGAGGTACTTCGCGCCGTCGACGACGCCTCCGAGCGCCTCGACGACCGAGCGGACCGTCACCCCCGTCCACATGGCGCAGCCCGCGGCCCCCACGCCCCACTGCGAGCCCGACGGGCCGTGCTCGTAGTACTTGCGGCCATTGCCCGAGCACTGGAGCACGGTGGTCACCGTGGTGAAGGGCAGCTGCTTGAGCCACGCCAGCGACAGGGTTCCCGCCTTGGCCACGCCGGCGACCTCGAGCTGCCAGCCATCGCGGTCGGCGAGGATCGACGGCGAGGGCATTGGCAGGTTGTTGCGCACGAAGAAGCGCGACATGGGCGTGATCGGCGCAATGCCGAGGCTGCCCCGCTTGGCCTCCAGGGTGAGGGGACTCTGCGAGTGGAGGTGGAAGAGAGAGCCGTCCAGGCGGTGACGTGCGAGCGGGTCGACGGGAGGGGCCGGCGGCGCCGGAGTAGGGGGCGCCGCGGGCGCGGGAGACTCCGGTGTCTCGCCGCCACACCCCGCGAGCAGCGCTCCGCCACCGAGGAGGGCCGCGGATCGCAGAAAGGCTCGGCGGGAGCCAGAGATGGGTGAGTCGTCGACCATGAGGCATCCTCCAGCGGCCTGTCGGGCCGTGTCGCGGAAGGTGAGGGGTGGCGGGACGTGTTAATATCCTAAAGAACAATAGTATATTATCCCATTGGCACAGAATGTCGATGCCGTGACAGGATGAGACCGATGCCCCACCCCGATGTCATCGCCGAGAAACACCGCCTCGTGGCGGAGATCGCAGGTGCGCTCTCGAACCCGGTCCGACTTCGGATCCTCGGGGCGCTCGGCCAGCGAGAGCAGTCCGTCGACCAGCTCGCAGACCGCCTGGGCCTGACCGGCGGCAACGCCAGCGCACAGCTTCGCGTGCTCGCGCGCGTCCACCTGCTGCGCGATCGGCGCGAGGGGCGGCGGGTGTTCTACCGACTGGCCGGCCCGGAGGTGTTGCAGATTCTGCTTGCGATGCAGGACGCTGCCGCGAAGCTCACTCCCGGCTTTCGGGAGATGGTCCGCACCCACCTCGGCGACCCGCGGGTGCTCTCCGCCGACGAGGCGGAGGGACTGGTGGCCCGGGCCCAGTCCGGCGAGCTCCAGCTCGTCGATGTCCGTTCGGCGACGGACCATGCCGCTGCCCATCTGCCAGGCGCAGTATCGGTGCCCCTGTCCGTTCTTCAGGACCGCGACGAGTCCGCCGTGCCCCTGGACCGCGAGCGCCCGGTGGTCGTGTACTGCCGAGGGCGCTACTGCCTGGCGGCGGCCGAGGCCGTGGGCCACCTCGAGGCGATGGGTTTCCACGTGACCAACCTTTTCGCGGGTGTCACTGAGGTCGCCTCGCTCGGAGTCGATCTCGTCGCCGAGGAGCGCGCGCCCGTGAAGTGAACGTCGCGCGGAACCCACGACCTGGTAGGGTTCGACCAGGGTTCCTTCGACCAGGGAGGTCCGATGCGCCTGGCCCTTCACTTGTGCTGCATTGCCGCGTTTGCTGTCGGCTGCGCTCGCGGATGCTCGGAGCTCGGGTGCGACTCGACGCTGACGGTCGAGATTCCGGCGACGGTCTTCGCCGACAGCACACCAGGCGAGGAGTGGACGGTGGTCGCTACCGGTGAAGCCTTCCCCAGCAGCTGCTCCTTCGACTACACGGATCTCCCGGGTGGGAACTGTCCGCTGGAGGAGAGCCTGGGCACCGTGTTCGTGGACCTCTACTGGGACGGCGTGGACGAGCCGCTGGTCGAAGTGGTCGTCGAGCGCGACGGCACCGAGGTCTTGCGCGAGGAGTTGGAGGTCGACTGGGGCGAGCCATTCCGGCCCAACGGTGGCAACTGCGACCCCGAGTGTTGGTCCGGCGCGATGTCGGTGTCCGACCCGACCTGACCGGTCGTGGGGGCCAGCGGAAGGAAAGGAACCATAATCGAGGTTGTCGGAAGTAGAGCTCAGCAGCAGCCCCCACTCCTCCATCCTCGACGCGTCGCTCACCCAGGTGAGCCCTTCGGGCACGTCGGTGAAGCTGCTCTCCTGGTACGACAACGAGTGGGGCTTCTCCAACCGCATGCTCGATCTCGCCGTCCCGATGGGCACGGTCCACTCCGCGAACCTCACCCCTGCCGGCATCGGGGAGATGAGCGATCCAGACCTCGCCCGCGTGATCCGCACGGGCATCAACGCCGAGGGACACCCAGCCCCGGCTGGAACGCAGACCTCATCGTCCGCAAGGACCGCCCGTTCAGTCGGTCGACGTCGGCCCAAAGGGGCACCTCACACCGAGTGACCTGACGCGGGCTACCGTCCCGAGGGCGACGTGAGAGGTAGCCCATGCGGTGGCCCAACTGGCGCGTATACTGTGGCACTCCGGAGAGCCTGTGCGCCTACTCATCCTCGTCGTCATCGCCGGTTGCTCGCCGTCCATTCCGGATCCCTCCTCCGTGGACGACGACCTCGGCACCGACTCCGGCACCTTCTTCGACGGCATGAGAATCGCGCCGGGCATGCTCAGCTTCTTTGAAGACGACGTGTGCCCGGAGGGCTGGTCCGAGTGGGAGGACGCCGCTGGCCGTGCGATGGTCGGCGCAAACGAGGGCACCGGCACAGGAACGACGACGGGCACGGCACTCCCGGACCACCAACCCAGCGCCCACGGCCATGCCGTCACGGGCCAGGTCACCGTGGGGTCTGCGGGCGTCGCCGGCATTCAGGGCTGCTGCAACAGCTCGCCAGGCACCGAAGGTACGTACACCGTGACCAGCGGAGTTGGCGATGACCGAGACACGCGCCTGCCCACCATCGCCATGCGCGTCTGCAAGAAGGACGGAAACGCGGCCGTCAGCCCCCAAACTGACGCGTATCCCTCGGGGGCAGTGGCGTACTTCGACCGACCCGCCTGCCCAGACTCATGGTCACAGCTGCTTGAGGGCAAGGGCCGGCTCGTGGTGGGACTGACGATGTTCGGCGACCCCCTACAGACCGTGGGCACGCCCCTCGCCGATGGCGAAGACCGCACCCATCAACACACGGTCTCAGGATCTGCCACGGTGTCTTCAAACCCGATCTCTGGCGCCTCTGGCGGGTCGATGTACGCGGCAGCTGGCGCCCACGCCATCACCGGCGGTGCCACCGACGACGGCACGAGCGGGCTCCCCACGGTGGCCGCCATGCTCTGCGAGAAGGACTGATCATGCGAGGTCTCTTGGCACTGCTCCTGCTCCTCCCCACCGCCCTGGCCGACACCGGCGAGGTCGAAGAGATCCCCGTCGGCAGCATCCTCTACCTAGACGCCGCGGCCTGTCCGGAGGGATGGACCGAACCGTTCGAGCTGCGCGGACGCATCGTGGTGGGAGTGACCTCGAACAACGCCATCGGCGACACATACGGTGACCCCCTCGAGGCCGGAGAGGACCGGCTCCATGGCCACGCGGTGACCGGTGAGATCAGCGTGCCGTCCGAGAGCGTGGCCCTCGCAAGCGGCGGCAGCAACGGCATCGGAGGCAACGGCACCTTCGCGGTCACCGGCACCGCGGAGCCCGTCAGCACCGGGCTTCCGACGGTGGCTCTGCGCGCGTGTCGGCGAGGCAACTAGCACCGTTCTCCCCGGGCCAGCAGGGCGTGGTGGTCCGCTTCCACGAGCCGCTTCCCGCGAGCAGCCTGACGCGTTGGAAGGACTCGCGACTCGACTCAGAACGCCAGCTTGAGCGGTGGCCACACGGAGCTGTCTGCCGGCTCGTCGGGGTCGTAGACCACGTGCAGCGCGTCCCCCTCCTTGTACTTCAGTACGATGGGGTCCGACGTCTGAAGGCTCGCCGCCAGCATCGTCCCGTCGACCTCATACAGATAAGACAACATCCAGAAGCTGCCCGACTGGCTGACAGCGGACACCTGGCCGACGGACGGCGTGCCGTGCATCAGCACCTTTCGCGAGGCCAGGGCCCCTTGGATGCCCCACAACAGGATGACCGCCCCACTGATGGCAAACAGCGACGCGAAGCAGGCCCCGA
>JAGSHC010000400.1 GCA_023954745.1 Deltaproteobacteria bacterium
CCGACGACGACGACAGCACCGACGCCCCGGTGGTCCCCGTAGGCGTGACCTGCGTCACCCCCGACACGAGCTTCAGCTTTCCCTTCCAGGCTCCTGGGCAGGTGCAGCTCGGCGCAGAGGTGCTCTACAGCGACGGCAGCAGCACTCCCAGCACCGACATCGAGTGGGCGCTCCAGGACGGCTTCGGAGGCAACATCAGCCCCGACGGTCTGCTGACCATGCCCTGGAACCACGGCGGCCAGGTCGTGGTGGAGGCTTGGCTCGACTCGCTCGTGGGTACCTGCACCCTCGACCTGACGATGACCGTGGAGGAAGACCTGACCGGTGATCCGGCGCTGATGGCCGCCCTGGATCTCGCGAGTGCAGACATCGATCCCACCTGCGCCCCGGAGCTCCTCTATCCGCGGACGGGCAGCGTGCTCCCGCGAAACTGGGCGCCCCTGCACATCCAGTGGACCCCTCCCCCCGGCGCGAACGTGTTCGCGGTGACCATCGACAACGCCTGGGTGAACGCGTCGTTCGTGACCACCGACCCCTCCCTCCAGCCCGCCGTGGAGGCCTGGCGGGGCATCACCGACACGTGGTCGGGTTCCAAGCTGGAGCTTCAGGTATTCGCCGGGACCTGGGACGGCACGAACTTCACGTCCCCGCTCTGCGCCACCGGCGTCGCGGAGCTGGACCTCTCCTCTGCGGGACTCGAGGGCCAGATCTTCTACTGGGCGGCGGCCGCGAGCGGCGTCTACCGCCTGACCCTGGGAGCGGCGGCCCCCACGCTGTGGGCTGACGAAGGCACCACTGGATGGTGCGTTGGCTGCCACACGACCAACCTCGACAACCCCAACCGCATGGCCAAGGTGTACGGCGGAGGGGACGGCTGGGTGGTCGTGAGCGACGTGGATACGGGCATCGGCGACGTGATGGCGGCCCAGGTCCGGCCCGGCAACTTCACGGCCCTCGATCCGTCAGGGCGCTGGATGGTGCGCAGCTACCAGGGCTTCCTCTACCTCGACGACCTGGACGCTGGCATCGAAATGGGCACGCTGCCGACCCAGGGGCACGCCACCCACCCCAACTGGTCGCCGGACGGGCTCTCGCTCGTCTACAGCTCGTGCGCGGGCAACTCCACCAACGACTGGACTCAGGAGAACTGCAGTCTGCGGAGCCTGGAGCGGGTGGACGTGGACCAGTTCGCCAACGACACCCTCCTGGTGGCGGGAGGGGGCGGAGTGTCCAACTACTACGCCAGCTACAGCCCCGACTCGAACTGGATCGCGTTCAACCGGGCGTACAACGAGGACACCTACGACGCCACGAGCGCGGAGCTCTGGTTGATGGACAGCAACGGCGGCGGCGCCGTCGAGCTCGCCACCGCCAACGGCGCCCCAGGGCTGGCGAACTCCTGGCCCCGGTGGGGAGAGATGCACGACGACGTGGCCTGGCTCGCCTTCGCCTCGCGCCGCGCATACGGCGCGGTCACGGGGGGAATCCCGCAGGTGTACCTGGTGGGTCTGGACACGGACGCCCTCGGAGCAGGAGTCGATCCGAGCCGTCCCGCCATCTGGCTTCCGGGGCAAGACCCCGCCATCGGAAACCACACGCCGGTCTGGGTGCCGCGCTTCGTGGCTCCCTGACCGGAGTCACGGGTGGCGCAGCGGCCTCTTGCGCGCTCCCCGAAGATCACGCGCTCCGTCAGCAGACCGAGCGTCCCGGAGCGTCCCCATCCACCAGGGCCTGCACGGTGGCGCGGAGCACCCGCATGTCGACGTTGCCGTACAGCTTCGCCCTCCCGCCGTCGAAGACCCAGGTGGGGGAACCGTCGAGGCGGAGGCCGTCCCGCCGGTCCCGCGCTTCGGAGAGACGAGCCATCGCCCGCCCGTCGTCGACCAGGGCGAACACCTCGTGCACGGGGAGGTCACACCGAGCGAGCACCGCCTGCTGCTCGCTTCGCAGGGTGATGTCGCGGTCCTCCACGAAGAACGCCTGGCGCATGGCGTACAGGGTGCGCCCGGTGCTTCCGGCCGGGAGGGTGCCCGCGTCTTCGAGGTGGCGGACGGCGAGCGCGGTCATGGACGGTCCCCAGGAGCTGGACGGGCTGTGCTCCCAGCCCTTCCCTGAGACGCCCTCGACCCCAGCTGCGGCCGCGACTCGGGCGGTGGCTGCGACACGCCCCGGGATGCCGCCCTTCGCCCACGAGCCGGTAGCAAGGCGCTCTTCGATGCTGCCGAAGAGCGGGAGCACGTGGTGCTCGAGTTGGAGTGCGTCGCCGAACTCGTCCTTGAGCAGGGCCACCTTGGGCTCGGCCACGAGGGCCCAGATGCACATGGGGTCGGTGTAGAAGTCGGTCTTGATGGTCATGGGGACTCCGGTGGAGTCGGAACCCTAGGGTCCCCGCGCATCGGCGGCGCCGGCAACCGTCAGGAGACGGCGGCGATCACGTACTCCTTGGCCGTGCGACCGGCCCGCACGGCGACGTCGTCTCCCTCTTCCTTCCCCAGCAGCGCTTGAGCCAGAGGGGCCGACGGGGTGACGACCCGGACGGTGACGCCCTGCAGCACGACGGTCTGCCCTCCCGCGGAGGGGGCGAGGAGCACGATCATCACAGCTTCGTCTTCGTCTTCGAGGGCCACCAGGGCTGTGCCCGCGATGGGGCGGCCGTCGCTGAAGTCTTGAAGCACCAGCGACCGCAGGGTGGCGCGGTCCATCTCCAGGTCCGCCACACGCTGCGCCTGGCCGCGAGCGAGGTACGACTCCTCGGTGGCCCGGGTGTCGTGGCTGTCCTCCGACCGCGCCTCCTCGTGCACCGCGCTCTCGGCGATGGCCCGAGCGCGCGCCGTGGCGGCGTCGATCTGCCCCAAGAGGGAGGTGTCCAGGGCGGCGAGTACCGCGCGCTTGTCAGGCAACTGCATCAGGCGAGGACCCTACTTACTGCGCCTTCTCGGCCCGGAACACGCGCCGGCCGCGGGCTCGCGAGCCCACGGAGTAGACGATGTCCGAGAGCGTGATGTTGTCGCCCTTGACCCGCAGCTCGCCGTCGGTCGCGCCCCGGCGGCCGGGGTAGGTCAGGGGGATGGCTGCCTCTCCCACGGTCCCGGACACGGCCCCATCTCCAGCGAAGACCAGGGTCACCGGTTCGTTCTGGCCCCGGCAGGCCAAGCCCAGCCTGGCCTTCGGCATCTTCGCGGCCCCGCGCACGGCGACCTCGCGACCAAGGATGACTTCGCGACCGTCGTCAATGCGCACGATGACCGTGGACTTCTCCAGGCAGCGTGCGGTGAACGACACCCGCACCTCGGGCGCGCCGAAGGTCATGGGGAGCTCCCCGAGCCTGGTCTTCTCCGTGACCGTGCTCGGCAGAGCGAAGTCCTCGAACTCGAGCTTCGTCGACTCGAAGGAGCGACCGCCCATGCCGCTGGGGATCTCCCCGTTGGCGAGGCTCCCCGACCAGGGCCAGAACTCGAGATTCCACGCCCGGGCATCGTCGTTGAGGGACAGGAACCACTGGCTGGCACTGCTCCGGGGGCGCGCCTCGAAGGGCCCCAGGGCCTCGCCGTCCACGCGAATCGCCATGCGGTCGCCGTCGTACCAGACCTGCACATCGTGCTCGGATTCTGCCTCCGGGAACGGCAGCTTGGCCCCACTGCGCGCCTTCGTGACGAGCTTCTCGCTGTCGAGAATCAGCGTGAAGACGTGCTCGTTGATGTCCGGCTCTCCGCCGTCCCATCGAATCTCGGCCAGGCCGAAGTAGAAGTCGTCCCCCTTGCTGCGGGACTGAGACCGGAAGCGCACGTACGCGGGGCCTGCATCCACCGCATCGTTCATCTGGTCGTACAGGTCCTTCTGGTTCCTGCGGGAGAGGATCTCGAACTGCACCGCTGCCCCCGCGGCCGC
>JAGSHC010000430.1 GCA_023954745.1 Deltaproteobacteria bacterium
CAGTTCTGCCAGGCGCCAATTGACTGCACCCGCACTTCTTTTACCCGGATCGTGTTCTGTGACATGACGTGCTTGCGCGTGATGGCTGTGGGTCATCTCTACCCGGACCCGCCCCGTGCAGGCACGGTTCGGGCCCCTGACCACGGCGTGCCCATCGACTCTGCGTCCGATAGCCTCCTTTATGTGACCTATCCGCTCCCGAGGATGCAATGCCCGCCTTGCTGCTCCACGTCGCCGCCACGCTGTTCATGACCGGCCTCATCTGGTTCGTGCAGGTGGTGCACTACCCACTGGCTGCCCGCGTCGGGGAGGCTGCGTTTCCTGCGTACCAGGCAGCGCACATGCGCATGACCGGCTGGGTCGTGGGCCCACCCATGCTCCTCGAGCTTGCGATGACCGGGCTCCTCGTGGTGGCCCGCCCCGAAGGGATTCCTGCTTGGGCCCCTTGGCTGGGGGCGGCGCTGCTCGCGGTGGTGTGGGCGTCCACGGCGTTCCTTCAGGTGCCGGCCCACGAGGCGCTGCTCGCTGGGAGTGATCCCCGCCTGGTGGACCGCCTCGTCCAGGGCAACTGGGTGCGCACTGCGGCCTGGACGGCGCGGGCGGGGCTGGCGCTGGCGATGGTCGCTTGGGCGGCCCGGTGACGGTCGCGTACTTCGTCGGTCCCTGGGACCTCGACCATCGCCTCGGCTGCGTCCCCCAGGACCCGAGCGCCGGCAGCATCGTGCTCGTGGAGAGCGTCGCGAAGAGCCGAGCTCTGCCCTATCACCGCAAGAAGCTCGTGCTCGTACTCTCGGCGATGCGGCACTTCGCCCAGGAGCTTCGGGCCGACGGATACGACGTCTCCATCGTGCGGGCCCCGACCTACGTCGAGGGGATCCGGCGCCATGTTCGCGCAGTGCACGCCACCGAGGTGGTCGCCCTCGCCCCCAGGGAGTGGGCCCTCGACAAGGCGTTGCGCGAGGCCGATCTCGGAGCACCCCTGCGGCTCCTCGACGACGGCGGCTCCGACGGGCACTTCCTCCTGACTCGCGACGAGTTCATCCGTTGGGCGGGAGGCAAGGACACCCTCCGCATGGACGTGTTCTACCGGTGGATGCGGCGGCGGACGGGGTTGCTCATGGAGGGCAAGAAGCCGGTGGGGGGACGGTGGAGCCTGGATGCGGAGAATCGCAAGAAGGTGAAGGGCGAGCGTCCACCGGCACTGCCCCGCTACGAGCCCGACGCCATGACCCGCGAGGTCATGGACGAGGTGGCGGGCTGGGGAGGAGGCTGGGGCGAGGTACATGGGTTCGCCTGGCCGACCACCCGGACCGATGCCCTGGACGCCCTGCAGCGCTTCGTGGCGGAACGCTTCGCGAAGTACGGCGACTTTCAGGACGCGATGGTCACCGGTGAGCCCTTCCTGTGGCACGCCTGCGTCGCGCCCGCGCTGAACCTGGGGCTGCTCTCCCCGGGAGACCTTCTGGACGCGGCCATGGATGCGTGGCGCGAAGGGGCGCCGCTGAACGCGGTCGAGGGCATCGTCCGCCAGGTGCTCGGGTGGCGGGAGTTCATCCGCGGTGTGTACTGGCTCCGGATGCCGGGGCTGCGGGACGCCAATCGCTTCGGGGCGACCCGCCCCCTGCCGGCGGTCTATTGGGACGAGACGCGCACGGAGATGGCGTGTGTGCGGGAGAGCGTCGGTGCGGTGCGTGAGCATGGCTACGCCCACCACATCCAGCGATTGATGGTGCTGGGCAACCTCGCGCTCCTCACCGGGGTCCGGCCCCTGGAGCTGAGCGACTGGTTCTGGGCCGGCTTCGTGGACGCCTTCGAGTGGGTCCAGCTCCCCAACGTGCACGGGATGGCGCTGGCCGCCGACAGCACCTTCACCACCAAGCCCTACGCCGCGTCGGGGGCCTACGTGAACAGGATGAGCGACTACTGCACGGGGTGTCGCTACAACGTCAAGAAGCGCCACGGCGACGATGCTTGCCCCTTCAATCCTCTCTTCTGGAGCTTCATGGCTCGACATCGGGAGGAGCTGTCGCGGAACCCGCGCATCGCGGTGCTGTACCGGAGCTGGGACCGCTGGGACGCCGAGGAGCGGCTTGCCATCGAGGCGACGGCCCAACGCCTGTTCGACGGACTCGAGCAGGCCGAGACGGGGTGGCGAGTCGAGCGAGACGCTGGGTAGGGGTGCAGCCGCTGGGCCGCCCGAACTACCGGCCCCCCGCGATCACCAGAGCATGACCGCCAGCGCGACGAGGAGGATGGAGAGCCCGTAGGGGAACCATCCCTCGGAGGACGACTGGTCCAGGTTCTTGGACACCGTCTTGCCCAAACCTCGGCAGGCGGGGCATGGGTGGTTGGAGTAGGCGCGTCGTGGGGCCCCGAACTCGGAGTAGAGGCGCACCACTCCCCGCGCTCCGCAGCGCGTGCAGGGGGAGAGGTCGTGTCCGTGGGGAGGGGCCGACTCGCGTTTGCCCTGGAGGGACGCACGCCCATCTGCTCTTCGTCCGATAACCTTCTTTATGTGACCTATCCGCAGAACTGATCGGAGCGCGGGTCGGCACTCAGACGAGAGGCGTCCCCTGGTAGTCCCAGATGCATGGCCGCGTCAGCCATCGCCAGGCGCAGCGCCTCTTCGACCTCGCGCGCCAGGGTATGGAGTGCTGCACCCAGCTCCTCCCAGTCTGCTCTTGTGCGTGAACTCACCGGTCCTCCTTGGTCCGACCGTCTCGAGCCTGAAGGGCCCGAGTCGTCGCGCAGCGCGGTCGCAGTCGACCGAAGGAGCGCGCCTTGAGGAGGCCGAGGATACCGCGCACATGGCGGGCCGATCGGGCGGCCGTAGGAGGACGCGCCGGGACGCGGGGGCGACCTACGCCCCCGCGCCCGGCCTTGCGCCTCGGCTTCAGACGCGACTGCGGCGTCGCAAGCCGACGAAGCTCGACAGGCCCAGCAGCAGGAACGCCATCGACGCATCGTCCCCCCCACCGCAGCTCGCGAAGGGGCCCTGGCACCCGCCGGGTCCGTCGTCGTCGTCGTCGTCGTCGTCCGCCGCGTCGTCGTCGTCCGCCGCGTCGTCGTCGTCCGC
>JAGSHC010000058.1 GCA_023954745.1 Deltaproteobacteria bacterium
GGCGTCCGCGGCAGCGCGCTCTCGAATCTCCCGCTGTGCGTCTTCGGCCGCGCGCTCCGCGTCCGTCAGCGCACGCTCGCGGGCCTGCTCCTCGGCAGTGGCAATGTCCGCCGCCAGGGCCAACTCCGCCGTGCGGTGGCTCTCCTCTTCGGCGATGCGGGCGTCGAGCACCTTCTCGCGCAGCGTCCACAGGGCCCGAAGATCCGGCAGGTCTTTCCGCCGGGACGCCAGCAGGAACTTCACCAGGAAGTCCTTGTGGCGCTGTTCGGCGTAGGCCGGAAGCTTGTCGAGGGTCACGAGCTCTTGCTGAAGCACCACCAGAGCTCTCGCTCCGGCACGCATCGAGCTGAAGTCGTAGTCGCCGCCGTACCAGCGAAGCCACACCACGGCCTCGGGGAGGGACTGCAGCTGCGCCTCGGACAGGACCTCAGCGGCCGCCGGACTTGCGTCCGCCCCCATGCGATAGATGCCAAGAACGAGCTGCAGCTCGCGATCGCCGAGCTCGTGGGCCAGGGAGGCGAGCAGCACGTGCTTGTCGGTGGCGGTGGCCACTCCTTCGGTGAGCACCGTGAGAGCGTCACCGGCCGAGGGGCGACCCCAAGGCAAATCTCGGACGAACCGCACCGCGTCGTGAAAGTCGATGCAGCCCTTGGCGAGAAACGCTTCGCCCAAGGGGCCGTCGGGCTCGATCGCCAGCTTCGGCATCGACTCCACTCGCCGCGACAAGGTCACGGTCGAGAGGGTGGGCTCTGGCTCGGTCTGGAACAGCACGTCGGGCTTCCTCCTCCCCGAGGCCGCGCCGAAGTGGGATCTCAATCCCACCCCGTGCGCCAGCTGCCGGTCTGGCTGAGCGAGGGCGGGGGACCCTCAAGGTCAATGTCATACCGCAGGGGGGCGTGGGATTCAGCCCACCCGGCACGACCAAACAGTCCTTCCATCCCACCTGCGCTGTGGCACAGCACGTAGCCGCACCCGTCGGCGTGGGCCGCATCCATGACTGCAAAGAGCAGAGCCGCCGCCGACCCCCGACCCCGGTGACCAGGGTGCACGTACAAGTCGCCCACCACGCCGTATTGAGACATCGACATGGCGCTGAAGCCAACGGTCAGGGAGACCACGCCAACAACGCGCCCCCCCTCCTCGATCGACATGTAGTAGCGCACCCGATCCGAACGCACTGCGTTCTCGAGGCGATCGAGCGCCTCCTTGTCGGGCATGGGAAAGCCGGATTCGACGATGCACTGCGTCAGCAGCTGGAGGAATCCGGGGTCCTTGATGGAGGTAGCGCGGCAGATATCGGACACGGGCGAAGTCTACCGGTTTGGTCACTATCATGCGGCCGTGCGCGCGATCCGCTTTCACCAACAAGGTCCTCCCGACGTCCTCGTCCTCGAGGACGTCCCCCCACTGGCGGGTCCCGGCCCCGGTGAGGTGCGCCTCGACGTACGCGCCGCATCGGTCAACCATCTCGACATCTGGACCCGGCGGGAGCTTCGCGGCGTCTCCCTGCCGCGGATCCCAGGCGCTGACGCCGCGGGGGTAGTCGCGGAGCTGGGCGCCGGGGTGCGCGGGCTCGCGGTGGGAGACCGCGTCCTCATCGACCCGGGCTTCACCACGGCCCCCTCCGAGGAGGAGACCCTTGGCGCGCCGTCCCTGTCGCCCCACTACGGGATCCTGGGCGAGAGCTGCGACGGCACCTATCGCGACGAGCTCGTCCTCGACGCGACGCGTTGTCTGCGCGTCCCCGAGGCCTGGGACTTCCCCACGGCGGCGGCGTTTCCCCTCACCGCGCTGACCGCCTGGCGGATGTGCGTCGTCCGGGGGCGCTTGCAGCCCGGCGAGACCGTGCTGATTCTGGGAGCAGCAGCTGGCGTGGGGGTGATGTGCATCCAGATCGCGAAGCTGTCCGGTTGCCGGGTGCTCGCCGCCGCCTCGACCGAGGCCAAGCGCGCGCTCTGCCTGTCGCTGGGCGCGGACGAGGTGATTCCCTATGCGGAGTGTGACTGGGTCAAGGAGACACGGCGCCTCACCGGCGGGCGCGGCGCCGACGTCACGATCGACTACGTGGGCAAGTCCACCTGGCGGTGGAGTCTCAAGGCCACCCGCGCCGGAGGCCGGGTGCTCACCTGCGGGGCGACCACCGGCCACGACCCGACCACAGACCTCCGCCACGTCTTCTTCCGGCAGCTCTCCGTGATCGGGTCCACCATGGGCTCGACCGCCGACCTCGCGGCCGCCTTGCGCCTCGCCGAGCGGGGCCACATTCGCCCGGTCGTCGACCGCGTGCTCCCGGTGCATCAAGCTGCGGACGCCCACCAGTTGATCGAGGACCGGGCGGTCCTCGGCAAGGTGGTCCTCGACCTGTCGGAGCCGTCCCCGTGAGCCACCGAACCTTCGTGCAGTCCTACAAGGTGCGGTTCGGCGAGATCGACCACGCCGGCGTCATGTACTACCCGGCGTTCTTCGACCGCATGCACCGGGCGTTCGAGGACTTCTGGGAGGAGGCCCTGGGCCGGAGCTACGCCGAGGTCCTCGACGGGGACGGCATCGGCTTCCCCGTGGTGGACATCCACAGCCGCTTCTCCGCGCCCTTTCGGCTGGGCGACATCATGCGCGTGGAGATCGCCGCATTGAGGCTCGGGGGGCGCTCCATCACGTTCCGCTACCAGTTGTTCAAGGACGACGAGGACGCGCCGCGCACCGAGGCAGAGATCGTCTCCGGCGTCATCGCGATGGGCACCTTCGAGCCGCAGCCGCTGCCGGACCACTATCGCGCGGCCCTCACTCCCTACGTCATCCAGGAGGCTGCCCCCTCGTGAGAGTCCGTCGCCATGCGCTGCCTCTCGTGGCGACCGCTGCGCTGCTCCCCGGAGTCGCGCTGGCAGGCGGCGCCGAGCTGGAGGCGATCGCCCTGGTGACGCTGGAAGACCAGGACACCCGCACCGGCGGCAGTCTCCTCGGACCGCCTTCGTCTCGGGCCACCTGGTACTCCCTGGGAGGTATCTCCCCTTTCGCCGGCGACGCCATGGCGTTGTTCTCGACGGGCGTCGCGGACACGACCCCGGTTCCCGGCACCGACCTCTCCGCCGTCGGGGTGGAAGACGACCTCGCAGGCGTGAACTTCTCGCTGCAAGTACCGAGCGACGCACGCTCGCTGCGCTTCGCGCTACGGGTCATCGCCCCGCCGGAGTCGCTCGACGACCTCGACTCCCTGCTCGACTCCGTGCGGGTCGAGGTGAGCGGTGATCCCATCGCTCTGGACCCCTGGCTGCGGGGCGACGTCACCCCGGACTCGCTGGCGCTGCGGCCCGACACCGCGGGCCTGCTCGATGGGACCCGCTACGAGGGCGCCCTGGTGAGCGGCTGGCTCGAAGCGGTGGTCCCCGTCTCCCCCCTGTCGCAGATCCCCATCCTGTTCTCTGTCCAAGACGGTGGCGAGAGCGCCCTGGGCGACCTCGTGATGCTGCTCGACGGGGTGCGCTTCGACGAGGCCGTGCCGGCCAACGTGGCACCGGGCGTCATCCCGTTCGTGCAGGCCTTCGGCCCGACGCGCCTGCCCGAGTCCCTCCCGTCGACCCTGCTGATCGAGGGCCAGGAACTCCCTCATGGGCTCCGGGCGTCCCTGGTGAACGACGACGGCGTGCCCGTGCTCGAGCTCGGGGCGGCCAACGTCGACTGGCGGAGCCGCGAGCGGGTTCTCCTCTCCGTGCCGGCGCTGGAGTCCGGGGTCTTCGGCCTGCGGGTGTCCTGGGGCGACGGCGCGTCCCTCACGTGGCCTCGCGCTCTGCGTATCGACACCCCTCCCCCCTCCATCGACCGGGTACGCCCGGACACGTCTCCTCCGGCCGGCGGCGGTCTGGCGGTGCTCGAGGGCGCAGGCTTCTTCGGGGTGTCCTCCTTGCGGGTCGGCGACACGGAGGTGGGCGAGTTCAGCGTGGTGTCGTCGGAGCGACTCGAATTCGTGGTCCCGCCCGGGGGGGGAGGCACAGAACGCGTGCTGCTCATCGCCGCTGGTGGGAGCATCGAGCTGCCCCAGGGGGTGCTGTACGCGACCGCGGCGGCGACGGACGACGACGCCCCCCCGACGCCGAGCGGGCCGGTGGTTGGTTGCTCTGCCTCGCCGGCCCCCGCTCCCTTCTGGCCCGCGCTCCTGATCCTCGTCCTGCGCCGCCGCCCGACCTCGCGGGGGGCCGCCCGATGAGGTGGTGGCTGCTCCTCCTCAGCTTGCTCCTCGTGGCGCCTGCGCTCGCTCAGGATGCGGGCGGGGACGATCCCGACACCTCCGACGACAACGAGGACGAGGCGCCCGGCGACGACGACGACAGCGCCGACGACGACACCGACGACACCCCCGAGGTGAGCGAGCAGATGGTGGTCACCGCCACGGGCGAGGCGCGGCTCCTGTCCGAGACGCCCGTGCCGGTGCGGCTCATCGACGAGGAGGAGATTCGGAAGAGCGCGGCTGTCGACGTCGCGGACCTCCTCAAGCGCGCCCCCGGCATCCCCGTCATGTCCCAGGGCATCAGCCAGCGAGGCGGCGTCTCGGGCCTGAGCCTTCAGGGCATCGCCGCCAACCGCACCCTCGTGCTGGTGGACGGTCGGCCGATGGCCGGCGATGTGGGCGGAGTCACGGACCTCGCCCAGTTTCCTGCCGACATCCTGGAGCGCGTGGAGATCGTCGAAGGGCCCATGTCTGCGATGTACGGCTCCGCGGCCCTGGGCGGCGTCATCAACCTGATCACCCGGCATCCACCCTATGGGGGTCGCGTGTCCGGGCGCGTCCAAGGCGGGACCGACCGCTCGGTCCAGGGGGCGATGAACGTGTCCGCCTCCAGCAAGAAGGGCTACGCCTGGGCCGCGACGGCGACCTTCAACCACTCGGGCGCCATCGACCTCGACAAGAGCAACCTCGCCACCGACCTCGACCGGCGCACTGCCCTCGGTATGCGGGTGCTCGCCGGAGTGCATCGAGACGATCAGCACCTCGAGTTCTCGGGGATGTACACCCACGATGCGCGCACGGGGGTGCTCCAGAACACGAACAACGCCATCAACTTCACCGAGACCTACGAGAGCCCGAAGCGCTACGACCGCTTCCTCGGCTCCATGCGGGGACGGCACGCCTTCCCCCACAAGAAGGCCGAAGCCCAGTGGTCCGTCGATGTCACCGACTACTCGGCGTCGCTCGTGCAAGACCTCGTGGACAGCCCCGAGACCACCGACCGCCGCACCCGCGCGGGCCTGGTCAGCACCCAGGGGGCCATCCACCTGCGCGCGCTTCCCTGGCTGACGGGCGTCATCGGGGGCCGCTGGCAGCGGGAGAGTCTTCGCGTCGAGCAGAACCGCACCCTGGCGGATGGGTCGACGGTGAAGATCGAGGACGTGATCCCAAGCTCCGAGATCACCGTGGAGCCCTGGGCCCAGGCGGATCTACGCCTCTTCGGCGACGCCCTCGAGATCGTGCCGGGCGTGCGGCTCTCGGTGCAGCAGGCCTACGGCGTGGCGGTGGCTCCGGCTCTGGCCTTCCGGTTTCGCCTCTGGCGCGGCGCGTCCTTCCGCATCTCTGGGGGGCGTGGGTACCGGGCTCCCTCCCTCAAAGACCGGTTCCTGGTCTTCGACCACGCCGCTCTCGGGTACGTCGTCTACGGCGACGCCGACCTCGTCCCCGAGTCCAACTGGGGGGCCAACGCCTCCTTCGAGCAGCAGGTCGGGAAGGTGCTGAACGTGCGCATCGGCGGGTTTGCCAATCGCCTCGAGGACCTCATCACGTTCGTCTACGACGGGGCGGCCTCGACCTCCGGCCTCAATGTGTACCGGTCCACGAACGTCGAGGGCGCGCGCACCCTCGGCGCCCAGGCCACGGTCGACTTGAAGCTCCGGCGCTGGCTCCGCGCCACGGCCGCCTACCGCTTCGTGGCGGCCTGGTCCGACGACGGCTTCCAGCTCCCGGACGCGCCCATGCACGGGCTACGCACGACCATCGAAGGCACCATTCCGAAGATCGAGCTGGTGCTCTTCACCGGGGTCTCCTGGGAGAGCGAGCGCACCGTCGACGTGGCCGGGACCCTCACTTCGCCGGGCATGGTGCGGTGGGACGTGCGGGTCTCCCGCACCATCGACAAGCAGCATCTCGCTGCGGCCTACGTCCAGTTCGACAACATCCTCAACCAGCGCCGCGACCCGTCCCGAGAGGGCGATTTTCGGCCCGTCGAGGGGTTCCGGGTGGTCCTGGGGGTGCGCGGAGCCTTACGGTTCGACCCATGAGACTGCGCACCGCCC
Organism: Deltaproteobacteria bacterium; assembly: GCA_023954745.1. GTDB lineage: Bacteria > Myxococcota_A > UBA796 > UBA9615 > UBA9615 > JAGSHC01. Next base: position 6,280 of record JAGSHC010000058.1, read on the forward strand.
TCCTTTCCTTGCTCGCCGCTGGACTGCTCGGCTGCCCCACGGGCCCGGACGAGCTCGAGACGGTCACCGTCACCCTCGAGAACGGGACCGGCTTCGTCGATCTGCAGGGAGGATCCGCCGTCGCCGAGGCGGACGGGTGGGACATCAAGCTCGACGGCTGGAATCTCTTCCTCAACGGTGGCGAGTCCGGCAACGAGAAGGCTGGCGGCATCGACATGGAGTTGCTGGACCTCGAGATGCAGTTCGAGGACATGAACCGTCGAAACCAGATCGTCTGGTTCCTGTTCTTCGACAGCTACGCCTGCGCCCTCTCGGACTGGTGGTGGTACGGCCTGGACGGCACCCACACGTTGTTCAGCAACTACCACGCGTACGTGGTCCGGCGGGACGACCGCGACTTCGCGGTGCAGATCCTGGACTACTACCGAGTCATCGACGGCGCGGTGGAGGCCGGATACCCCGAGTTCCGCTGGGCCGAGATCCCTACCGACGGCTCCGAGCCGGTGGTCTCCACCGTCGATCTGGACGCCACCGCCGGCGGGCTCTCGGCGGACCCGGACGACCCGTCCAACCAGTGGACCTACTTCAGCTTTGACGGCGGAGAGCTCGCCCTGACCGACTCCGAGGCCCTGGCGGACGACACCTTGGACCTCGGGTTCAAGCGCTTCAACATCAAGAGCAACAGCGGCCCCTCGGGCCCGGCCTCCGTGACCTCGGTGGACCCCGACCGCGAGCGCGGCGAGACGGGCGAGGAAGTCATGGACTTCACCGCAGCCAACCAGGAGCAGTGGTTCCTGGACAGCGTCGACGCCTGGGACGGCGGGGACACCCAGCCCTTCGTCGAGGACGCAGTGCAGCCAGTGCTCCGTCGCTGGTACCAAGGCCTCCCGGGCAGCGCCGATGAGCCGGTGAGTCTGTGGGATGGCCGCTGGTTCCTGGCCACGGATCGGACCGGCGAACAGATCGCGAAGCTGCGAGTCATCGGCTTCGAGGGGGACGCGGCCGCGGGCCCCGACAGCCTGACCCTCGAGTGGGCCGTCCTGCCCTGAGGTCGCCCGGATCGCGGAACTTCAGGACGCTGGCGTCGGCCAGAAGTCGCTGCGCAGACTGAAGTCGGCGGCGCACTCGAGGAACGTCTGCAGCGGCATCGCGCAGACGCCCGACGCATCCTCGAGGGTGGCCCCCAGGCCCATCCAGCTCACGTCTGGGTCGAGGGGGTCGTCGAACCGCACGGTGCCAGCCTCCCGGTCCAGTCCCACGATGCGGACCTTGTGGCCCTTCATGTGCACCGGGCCGTCCACCGCCTCGATCTCGTCGAGGCTGGCTCTGGGGTCGAAGCCACCCATCGCCCTGGCGAGGCGGCGGGGATCCACCCCCGCGGGGACCAACGTGGCGAAGGCGAAGTCCCCCCCCGCGAGGGAGGCCTCCGTGGCGCCGAGCAGATCGTCCAGGCCGAGCGGCTTCGCCCCGACGCCCTGTCCATGGAGCATCTCCAAGAACCCGTGCTCCACCCGCCGCCAGCGCTCCCAGGCGACCCCAGTGACCGCCTCGATGAGGGTGTCGAAGGCCGCGAGGTCCATCCCCGACCCCGCGGAGAGGCCCGCGCCGTCCAGCTGCGCGTCGGCGGCGTTGTCGTAGTCGTGGTCGGCGGATGCGGCCTCCATGGCCGCCACCTGAATGAGCCGACTGATGGGGCTGCGGTCCCCCTCCACCTCCTCCCACAGGAGCGGCGCATCCCCGTCGCGCTGCAGGATGAAGTTGCCGTCGGCGAGCGTGACCGTGCCGTCGGGAGAGCAGAGACCGACAGCGACCCGGGCGTACTCGCCGGGATCGGTGATGCCGAGATAGGTCTCGACGCAGGTAGGAGCGCAGGTCTGCTTGCGGCCCTGGTTGATCCGTCCAGGGTCGGCGAGATTGCGCGCGAGCTCCCCGAGCAGGACTGCACGCCCCGGAGAGCGAAGAAGCCCCTGGGACACCGGCCCCTCCGCCAGGGCCAGCAAGTGCTCCACCAGGAGGCCGCCCAGGCGGTCTGGCGCCGGGGCCCGGGCACGCAGGGTCGCCACCGACGCGCTCGCTTCAGTGAGCCAGGCAGAGAGGTCCTCTCCATCCCGCCGGGGGACCTGGGAGGGCAGCACCGTCTCGAGGACGGACTGGATGCGGTCGGGAGGCTGCGCAGGCATGTCGCTACGCTACCGACCACTCCCGCGGCGTCCAGCGGGATCGCCCACCTCGGAGTCCCACGTGCCCTCGTCTTCCCCCGTCGTTCAGCTCGCCATCGACCAGTTGGTCGCCTACAACGCCTCGGATCTGGACGGCTTCTGCGCCTGCTACCACGACGACGTCTGCGTGCTCAACGAAGACGGGACCGAGAGCCTGCGGGGTATGGAGGCGTTCCGCGAGCGGTACCGGCCCATGTTCGAGCGAGGACAGTTCGGCGGCACGGTGGATGAACGGACCACCACGGGGCCGCACTGCGTCGAGCGCGAGCACTACTGGCGCAACAACGCAGACGGGACCAGGGTGCAGGGCACCATTCTGGTGCGATACACCGAGCGCGACGGGCGCATCGGGACGGTGCAGTTCTTTCGGTAGAGCCACCCGCCTCCCGCGCGCTCTCGCCGCTCCCGTACCCGAATCCAGACTTCGGGTGGCCACCCTCCCCCACTCGTTCCTAGCTTTCCCAAGCCGACGGAGCGGGCTGCGGCCCGAACCACTCCGTCGGTCCAATCCTCGTGTCCTTGCGGTGGCGCTCCAGCCCGACGCCTCCGCAGACAGCTGGCCCGATAGGCGGGTCTACGGTGAGGGGTGAGCTGGTGATCTGTCGGGGACTGCCAGCCCGCCCCTCGCCCAGCCCCGCGGGGCTGGGATGCGAGGTCAGCGGGGCACGACCTCGTCGGGGTCGGGCCGCCAGCCCGTGAAGAACCTGGCGCTCAACCACCAGTGGCGGAGCATCAGTCGCAGCGGGCCCCGCTCCATGTAGCGCCGCGCCGAGGTCACGGCTGGCTCGAGTCGCACGACGATGCGCCCCAGTCGCCGGGCGCGCTCCACGAGCTCGAGGTCCTCCATCACCGGCATGGGCGCGAAGCCCCCCAGCGCCTCGAAGACCTCCCGGCGCATGAAGATGCCCTGGTCCCCGAAGGGTGTGGGGCGCACCACATTGCGGAAGCGGGCTCCGAACTCCACGAAGCCGATGCGCAGTCCGCGCTCGTCGAAGCGAAAGCCGAACGCCCCGAGGGCGACCCCAGCGTCCGCGAGCGTCTGCTCCACCATGTGCTCCGCCCCGGCCGGAAGCAGCGTGTCGGCGTGGAGGAACAAGAGCAGATCACCGCTGGTCTTCTCCGCTCCGAGGTTCATCTGCTGCGCCCGCCCCCGGCAGCCTGCCTGGACCCGGAGCCCCACCGCCGCGGCGGCCTCTGCCGTCCCGTCGTCACTGCCGCCATCCACGACCAGCACTTCGGCGTCGGGAGCGACGCGAGCCAGATGCTCCGCGAGACCGTGCATCCGACCCGCCTCGCGCAAGGTGGGCACGATGATGGAGAGCGTCACCGCGGGAGACCTGATGCGCTGTCTCTAGGGCTGGATGGCGACGTCGCCGAGGGCCCAAGGGGGCAGCAGGAGACCCGTCACCGGACCGAGGTCGTAGTTCAGGACGAAGTCGTCGTACTCCACGATGGCTTCGTTGTAGAGCGGAAACGTCTGGACGTTGCCGGTGACGAGGTTTCCGATGGCGATGCCGTAGTCCATGTCGAGGCTGAGGTAGAGGATGTCGTCGCCGTTGAAGACCTCCAGCGTCGTGCCCAGACCCACCACGGTGCTCACATACAGGCGCTCGTCGAAGCGAACGCCGACACCGCCTTGAAAGCCGAAGGGAGCGAACAGCGGCTCCCGCTCGACAAGGGTGCCGTCGAGGGTGCCGTCGAGAGGCTGCACGGCGCCGAGGCTCAGGTTGGTGATCCCGTCGACGAGATCGACCCAGGCGGACAGGTCCCCGGGGTTGTTGCCGATGTCGCCCAGGGCTCCGAGCAAGCCACCGGTGTTCTGGTCGAAGGTCGTGACGTAGGCAGTGCCCGACGGCCCCACCGCCAGGTCGATCGGCACCGGTGCGGCGCTCGTGCCCATGTAGACGCCCGGCCCGTGCACGTTCTCCGGCTCGAAGCCGTTCCAGTCGAGCACCGCCAGGGTGGTGTTGCCGAGATCGAAGTCCGGCGGAATGGCTCCCTCGCCGCCGCCCCCCATCACCACCAAGAACCCCGTCTCGGGGTGCACGACCATGTCCTGGGCGCCCTCGCCCACGGCCACCCAGTCCTGGCTGTAGACCACCCCGGTGGAGTTGATCTCGTAGAAGCGCACACGGTCGTTGAAGGTCGAGAGCAGCGCGAGCTTGGTCGCGTCGGCGTTGAGGGCCACCGCCGTCGGGGCGAGGTCACCGAAGCTGAAGGCTTCGCGGTCCCCGATGGCCACGGGGTTGGCCGGGTCGCTCAGGTCCACGAGGGAGAAGCCGCCCACATCGGTGATGGCGGCGATGGGGACGTCCTTCGCGATGGCGATGCCGTGGAGGGGCCCGACGCCCACGTTCTCCAGCTCAGCGACCACCACGGGCTGGTAGTCGGCCGTCATGTCGGCCACCACGATGCGCGGCGCGAGGTTCGCCGCGTAGCGGGCATCCCCCACCAGGGCGAAGGCACCGTCGCCGCTCATGGCCACCACCGCCGCCTCGTCCAGCTCGATGCTCTGGGACAGCGGCGCCGCCTCGTCACCCGAGCCAAACTCGATGATGGAGACACGGCCGCGCCAGGCGTCCGTCGCCAACCCGTATCGGGTCACCCAGATGAGGAACACGTCGTCGGCGTCGTCTTCGTAGGGAAAGTCCACGACCAGGTCTGCGTTGCCCGAGGGAGCCGTCGGCGGCACCTGCACCGCGATCTCGTACTCGCTGAGGAACGCGACGTTGGGCGCCTCGACGCCCTCGAAGCTCACGTCCGGCAGGTTCCCCTCCCGGAAGCCCCGGCCCTGCAACGTGATCCACTCCCCGATCACAGCCACCTCATCGGCGCCAGCGTCGGGCCCGAGCAGCGCCGGGGGCGGGAAGCGGACCTCCACGTCGAGGGTCGCGGAGGCGAGCTCTTCGCCCTGGGTCACGGTCACTCCCACCGTGTAGGTCCCAGCCTCGGTGAACTCGTGGTCGAGATAGAAGAGGTCGCTCGCCTCGTCGGGCCCGTCTCCGAAGTTCCAGGTGAACCCATCGATCGAGGTGTCGCTGAACCGCGCCGCGGTTCCCGCGGTGTCCGTGGAGTCGCCCGCGTCGAAGCGGATGGGCGTCCCCAGAGTGACCAGCACCGCATCGGCGCTCAAGGCGGCGACCAGGTCCTCGTCATCGACGATGTTGACCCCGGACCCGGTGTCGCGGCAGCCGGACAGGGCGAGGAAGGAGGCGAGGGCGAGGAGATGCATGCGTTCCATAGCGCACGCATCCTACAGCCTCCCGATCCGCGGAGCCCACGCGGCTACGCTCCATGCCATGGGCGCCCCCACATCGCCGGATCGTCGAGCCGCCGCGGCCTGGCCCCTCCCCCTTGGAGTGGTGGCCGTGCTCCTGGTGCTGCGCAGCGCCCAGCTGGGGTGCATGGAGACCCAGCTCTACCTTGGCGAGTATGCGCAGCTCGGCCAGCTCGCCTGGGACCTGCAGCACGGCGACTTCGTGTGGGCAGACGCGGCGCAGTTCGCTCGGGACTACCGCTGGTTCCACTTCGCGCAGGGCACCCTGCTCATCCAGGTGCTCACGGCAGCCTTCGCCACGTTCCTCCCGCCGACCCTCGCCATGCACGCGCCGTCGATGCTCGCCGAGGCCGCAAGCGTCGCCGTCGTGGTCCTGGTGGCCGGGCGCGTGTTGCCCCCTCGAAGGGCCCTCCTGGTGGCGGCGGCTCTGGTTCTCGTGCCCGCCGCCGCCGTGGCGTGGCACCTGCTCCCCTTCGGCAACCACAGCGAGTTCCTCGTGGTGCCGGCCCTGCTCGTGCTGCTGGTGGGGGAGAAGCGGACATGGTGGAGGTGGGGCCTGGCGTCCGTGGTCCTGGGGCTGGGCCTGGCCCTCTACCAAGCCCACGCCCTCACCGCCGCAGCCTTCCTTGGGGCCTGCGTCCTCGACCGGGAGCGTCGGTGGGGGGCGGTGAGCGTGGTCGTGGGGGGAGCGGCCCTCGCCTGGACGGCCCTCACCCTGCTCTCCATGCCCGCCGAGGGGGTCTCCGAGATGGCGCGGTATCTGCGTGACATGCAGCCGATGATCGAGGGCTCCCCCCTCGATGCTCTCACCAACCACGCCATCTTCGGTGCCCCCCAGTCGTCTTGGTGGCTCGCGCTCCCCTACCGACTCGTCCTCCTGACCTTCGGGGTCGCGGCCTGGCGCTCGGGCACCTTCGCCGGGCGCTTTCCCGCGCTCCTCGCCCTCGTGGGCACCGTCGTCCCCCTCGTCGTGGCGGCGGGCGCTCAGCGGTACTTCCTGCTGGGCTTCTTTGCCCTCCTCCTGGCCCTGCCGGCGGCCCTGCGAGCCAGCCCGCGCCTGGCTCCTCTCCTCGGGGTGTTGATCCTCGGCGGTGCCGTCGACAACGCGCGCTTCCTTCAACTCGGAGGGGCGAGCGCGTCATCCCAGGTAGACCCCCTGGCCTTCGGTCCCGGAATGGGCATCTGGTGGCTCGACGCCGACGAGGTGCCCTACTGGAGGCGGCTGTTCGACGAAGGGAGAGCCAACCCTTGGGTGGGCCACGCCAGCTACCACCGCACGGGGGCGCACTGCGCGAGCCACGCCTTCGGCTTCCCCGCCCTGGCCGGTGGGGTGCCTCCGTGGGACCGCGAGCGCTGCCATGGCTTCGCGCCGGGCGAGCTCGCGTGGACGATCGACTCCGTACTCGGGGAAGGCGCCATCGATGGGTGGGAGGAGCCCGCTCTGCTCGATGCCCTCGGGCGCGGTGCCTGGATCGTGTCCCAGCGGGACCTGACGATGCTGGAGGAGGCCCTGCAAGGCGCTGCCCCCCACCGGGTCGAGGCCGTCATGGCCGGGGCGCGGGACGAAGCGTCTAGACAGCAGCAGAAACCCGTCGAGTAGCCGGTGGAGTGGGCGCCGAAGGGAGTGCGACCAGGCCCCACCACCTGGACCCGCGGCGCCCCTCACTCGCAGACACCGTCCTCCGGCAGAGGAGCGAAGCCGTCTTCCTGGTAGACGTGGTTCCACCAGAGGTCCTTGACGTAGACCGCGTCGAACGCGCAATACAGCCAGTCCTCCACCGTCTGGGACGTGTAGGTGCCCCCAGGGTGCGCTTCGTAGAACGCGGCCAGGGCCGACTGCGTCTCTGCTACCCCGAACTCCGCGGCCAGCGCCCCGAAGACATTGGCGCCAAACGCATACAGCAGCGGGTTGAGGCCGGCGCCAGTCCAGTCGTCCTCGCCGGTCAGCAGGTTCGCGAAGGCCTCGCCTACCTCGAGGGGCTGGACGTACTCGGGATTGCCGGGGAACGTGACCCAGGACGTGACGCCCTCATCGAGCCACCCGTGGCGGTCCGACCGGGGGCCGACGCCCCGGGCCCACCAGGAGTGGAAGACCTCGTGTTCCAGCGCCGCCGGGACCGAGATCGTGGCGCCGGCGTACTCCATCGACACCTGCAGGTCCGAACGCATGAATGCGAGGAAGCGACCGTCGTGGTCGTAGGCGCCGTAGGTGGCGTCGAACCGCTCGAGGTGGGCGATGGACTCGTCGCGCATTGCGTCGAGGTCGATCGTGTCGTCGGCGCGCAGCTTCCACACCTCCACCGCCACCGGTCCCATCGCGAGGTTGGCCGTGCCCGTGGACTGCGTCGCCGCCGCGGCGGGGAACAAGGCCCAGAACGGCGCGTGGGCTGTGAAGTGGGAGGGGAAGACGACCTGCCACCGGCCCGCGCCCAGTGCCGAGACGGCTCCGTTGGCGACGAGCTCGTGCTCGCGCGCGTCGTCCACGTCCACCTCCAGGGTCAGCGGCATCGCGTCGAAGAGCAGGTTCGACGGAATCCACATCCCCAGGTACCGGTCGGGGACCCCATCGTCGAGGGCCGAGCTGTGCCACACGCCGTCCCCCCGAGCGCGCAGTCGCGGCAACTCTCCAGTCTCCACGTCCGCAGCCAGGACCGTGGACGTGACCTCGAGCACGTGCTCCGTGCACCGCGGCAGGTCCCGGTCGAGGAGGAGCATCGACTGGGGGTGGCTCCCGACGGTGGACGTCACCCACTCGCCAGCCTCCAGAGGCTCCCCGTCGAGAGCGATGGTGCTCGGAGTCCGCGCCCACTGGAGGACGGGCAGCCCCTCGAGCTCCCCCACGAGAAACCGGACCGTGGCCACCACCTCCACGGCATCCCCTGCCACGGTCAGATGCGCGAGCACGTCGAGCACGTCGACGGGGGCGGCCACCTGTCCGCCGATGAGCGTCGGTGGGGGCGCCAGGAGCAAGTCCGAGGACTGCCCGCACACCAGCGGGGAGGGCGCCGCCGGAGTGGGCTCCGGCTCGTCCAGCGGCGGGTCCTCACACGCCGTCAGCCACACCAACAGCGACAAGGACGCGAGCATGGACCAGGACCGGGGAGTCACTTCCGCAGTTTCCCCGTGCGCTTCTTGTGACGGCGGCCTTTCAGGTCCGAGCCGAGCTTGCCGGTGTCCACGTACTTGAGGACTGCGCCTCGCGCCTTCTTGCCGCGCACGCTCGCGAACCACTGCAGCTCACCGTCGACCTCGAGGCCGACGACCGGTCCCTTGCAGACCTTCTGGCACTTGACCGACACCTCGACGGCGACCGCGTCCAGCGCCTTGCGCAGCTTCTTGCGGTCGGTCTTCCGCTTGCGGCAGTCGTCGCCGCCGCAGACGTAGACCCGCGGCTTGGGAGCCCGCTCCGCCATCAATCTCAGGTCTCGAAGTCGCGCAACATCTTGCGCAGCTCGAGCGTGTGCAGCTCCTCCTGCCCGATCATCCCCCGGGCGTACTCCTCGAGGTAGACGCTCGCGTCCTGGACGATGTCCAGCATCTCCTTGTAGAGCGCCAGCGCAGCCTGCTCGTGGTTCAAGGACTCATGGAGGATCGTGGTGATGTCGTGCTCGTGGCTCTCTTCGATGGGCGCGATGCCCTGATCCGGGTGCCCGTCCAGGCCCGTGAGGATCTCCCCGGCTTGCTGCGCGTGCTGCAGGCTCTCCATGGCCTGGGCCTGCATGAACGTCACGATGGGCGCGCGGTACGGCCCCCGGGCCATCAGGGAGTAGTGCGTGTAGCGCACCACTCCGGCCAGCTCGTACTGCATGATCTTGTTGAGGATGGCGACGGTCGCTTCGGTGTCGAGTTCGTGCATGGCTACCAGCTGGAGACGATTTCGTGGTGGGCGACGGCCCCACGACGCCACTCTCGGTGTCGCCGGGACCAGCCGCAGGGTTGTCCTCAGGGCTGGAAATGTCCACTGGTGCGCCGCAAGAGGACCTCCCCCCGCCCCCAAGCACGGCTCTGAGGCTGGTCCGGCCCTCGGCGGATTGCCCGGCTACACTCCGCGGCCGTGCCGAGACCTCCCCTTCCTCTGACCGCGCTTCCGTCGGGCGACACCCGCCTCGACTGCCTCGGTCTGCTTTGCCCCGTGCCCATGATCAAGGCGGGGCGGGCCATTCGGCAGGTGGAGCCCGGCACGGTGCTCGAGGTCGTCGCCGACGACCCCGGGGTCGAGAACGACTTCGTCGGCTGGTGTGAGGCGAACCGCCACACCCTGCTGTCGATGCACGAGGCCGGAGGGGTGTGGACCACCCGCATCCGGCGGGAGTGGTGATGCCTGCCCCCTTGGTCAACCCGCTGCTGAGCATCGTGATCCCGGTCTACAACGAGCGGGAATGGGTGGCCGAGCTGGTCCGCCGCGTACTCGAGCAGCCGTTCACCATGGAGCTGATCCTCATCGACGACGGGTCCACGGACGGCACGCGGGACATCCTGCCGACCCTCGCTGACGCGCACGACAACGTGCGGGTGCTCATGCACGAGCAGAACCGGGGGAAGGGCGCCGCGCTGCGCACGGGGTTCGCCGAGGCGAAGGGCGACGTCATCGTCATCCAGGATGCGGATCTGGAGTACGACCCCCGCGACTACGGCAAGCTGCTCGAGCCGATCCTCGATGGTCGCGCCGACGTGGTCTACGGAAGTCGCTTCCTGGGTGGCCCCCACCGCGTCCTGAACTACCACCACTACATCGCCAATCGCTCCCTCACCGCCCTCAGCAACGCGCTGACCAACCTGAACCTCACGGACATGGAGACTTGCTACAAGGTCTTCCGGCGCGAGGTCCTGGACGGCATGAAGCTCAGCAGCGACCGCTTCGGCTTCGAGCCCGAGTTCACCGCCCGGGTCTCCCAGGCGCGTCTCAAGATCTACGAGGTGCCCATCAGCTACTCGGGCCGGGACTACGAAGAGGGCAAGAAGATCACGTGGCGGGATGGGGTCGCCGCCCTCTGGGTGATCATGAAGTCCCGGTTCGACCGGTAGAAGGCGACGGAGCGGCTGTCCGGCGGGCAGCGCGGCGCCGAGGCGGCGCCGCAGGTAATCTCCGCGCGACGGGCCAAACGCCCCACCGGAGATGCCATGAAGACCCTGACCGCCCTCACCTTCGCCCTCTCTCTCCTCGTCGCCTGCGGCGAGACCGCTCCTGCTCCGGACGCACCTGCCGCTTCGGAGTCCGGGACCATCAAGGCCGCGGAGGGTGAGACGAAAGACACTGCGGACGCGTCCGAGACAGCCAAGGAGGCCGCATCCGACAAGGCGCCCGCGCCCGTCGAGGCGCCCGCGCCCGTCGAGCTCGGCCCCGCCTTCCCGCTTCAGGTGGCCGGCAGCAGCATGAGCTTCGTGGCCCGCAAGAACGATGAGGTCGACGTCACCGGGAAGTTCACCCGCCTCGGCGGCACGCTGCACGTGCCCGACGGCGACCTGAGCAAGGCGAACGGGAACGTCGAGATCTCCTGGGTTGGGGGCGTCGATACAGCCGACCCGGCGCGGGACAACAGCATCATCACTGTCTTCTTCGCCGCCCTCGACGAGGCAGCCCCGAAGGGCCAGGTCGGACTCAACAGCCTCGAGGTGGAGAAGGCTGTCCTGGAGGTGGGCGAGAGCACGACGGGCACGGCGTTCGTGGACGCCGGAGCCGGCGTCACGATGATGGGGGTCGGAGTCCCGGTGACGATCACGCGCAACGCGAAGGCGCAGTACACCTTTGAGGTGGGCGAGGGCGCAGAAGTGTCCATCGAGAAGCTCGGCATGAACGACCGCAAGGCGACCTTGATGAAGGTGTGCCAGCACAAGAGCGTCGGGGACGCCGTGAAGATCGCCGGCACCTTCGTCTTCGGGGAGTAGCCGCGGTGCGCGCTGCCGTCGCGCTGCTGCTCTTCATCGGAACCTGCACCGAGGCCACACCGCCGGTGGCGGAGCCTGCCCCGTTGCCCCGTCAGATCGGGCCGGGCGAGCCGCTGCTCAGTGGACCGGCGGCGACCGGCACCGTGGGGGACTGGCTGCTGAGTTCGTCGGATGGTCGCGTCCGGGTGGTCGTGGGGGACGTCGGCCACCGGGAAGGCTTCCAGGCCACCGGCGGGAACCTTCTCGACCTCAGCCTGGACGGCCAGGACGACCAGATCGACGGCATCTGCACCTGGTTCGAGCGCACCTTCCCGCGTCAAGGGGCGTACACCTCGGTGCGCACCGAGGGAGCAGCCCTCGTGGCGCGAGGGACCGACAACGGCGACGCGCGCATCCAGGTGGAGACTCGCTGGGAGATGGTCACCCCGCCCCCCGGGGTGGTGGGGAGCCTGCGCATCAGCACCACCGTGACCGCCCCCGCGCCGCTGCCCGCGTACGACCTGGGCGACATCGTCGGCTGGGGTGGGCTACGTCACTTCGCCCCTGGGCCGGGCTTCGAGCTCAAGGGAAAGGACGTCGAGCTCCCCTGGGTGGGCGCGGAGGGACCGGACCACGCCGTCCTCATGCTCGGAGAAGGCCCGGTGTCGGGACCGCATGGCGCGTCCTGGTCCGACCCCGTGTGGGCTGCCCCGGACCTCGCCGCAGACACCGCCACCACCTACGTGCGCACCCTGCACGTGGGGGGGACCCTCGCAGGGTTGTTGGGCGCCACGGGCGGCGAGCGCCGGGTGACCGTGCAGTCCCGAGAGTCCACCACCGACCGCCCGATCCCGGGAGCACAGTTCGTCGTCGAGAAAGACGGCGCGCCCTACGTCGTAGGGAAGACCCACGCCGACGGCACCCTGCCCATCACGCTCCCCCCCGGCGAGTTCACGGTGCGCCTGGAGGAGCGGGGACGGGCCCCGGCGAAGGCGTCGGTCATCCCCGCGGAGGCCACCTCGGTGGTGGCGCTGGCGTCGCCGCAGGGACGACTCGACGTGTCGGTGTCCGTCTCGAGCACACCCACGGAGCCCGGGGGCGGGAAGCCCCAGCCCCCGGGGGGAGGGGGCGAAGGCCCTGGCCCCGCGCGTCTGACCTTCTTCGGTGAGGGCGACACCCCCACGCCGAACCTGGGCCCGAAGCACCACGCCGTCGGCGGCAACCGCGCCAACATCGCAGGCCCCTCCACCATCCTCGTGCCTCCGGGGACCTACCGCGTGATGGCCACCCGCGGCCCCTGGTACAGCCGCGCCGAGGCAGTCGTCACCGTGCCGGAGGGCGCGACCGAGGAACTGAGCCTGACCCTGCACCGCCTCGTGAACGAGGACACCGTCGAGAGCCGCTGGCTGAATTGTGACCTGCACCAGCACGCCGCCTACTCCAGCGACAGCGCCATTCCGCCCGTGGACGGGGTCATTGCGTCCGCCGCCGAGGGCTTGGACTGCATCGCCACAACGGAGCACGACGCCGTCGCCGACTGGACGGAGCACATCGAGGAGGCTGCCGTCGGCCCCCGCATGCTGTGGCTCTCGGGGATCGAGGTCACCAACAGCAAGGAGGGGCACTACAACGTCTACCCCTTCGGCCCGGACGCGAAGCCCATCGGTCACCGTGAGTTGGACCCCTTCGGCATCGCAGCCGCCATTCGCAAGCGGGCCCCCGACGCCGTCCTACAGATCAACCACCCCCGCTACGGACGCATCGGGGTGTTCAACCGGCTCGAGGATGTGACGAGCATCGCGCGGCTCGACCACGACGCTCTGGAGATCCTCAACGGCACCTCCCTCGACGGCGCGGAGGAGATCCTCGACGACGTGGCCGCCCTGCTGGGGCGCGGAGTGCACAGCAGCCTCGTCGGGGCGTCGGACTCGCACCACCTCGTGGGCCAGGAGCGGGGGTCTGCCCGGACGTTCGTGTGGGTGGGCACGAGCCCATCGGCCGACGCGGTGGCCCGGACTCTCAGGGAGGAGAAGCGCTCCGTCGCCAGCAACGGGCCCCTGATCCTGCTGCGACGCGAGGGCGAGGAGGTCGTGGCCGAGAGCCTGAGCGTCGACTGGCTCGGACCGCAACGCTTGTCCCTGTACGAGGGCGAGATGGGCGGACGGGGAACGGAGATCGGTGCTCCCGTGGCGCAGGGGTTCACCGGCCCCCCGAAGGAGTCGCTGGTGCGTGCACGGGTCTCGACACAGGCGACCGGCGGGCAGTGGTACCTCGCCGTGGTCCGGGGCGACGAGTCGATGGAGCCCTGGCTCGACACGACGCCTTGGGCGGCGACGACGCTCGTACTTCCTCCCTCGGACTGAGGGCTGCTGCCTGGTGAGCTCCGTGAGCGTCCCCCGACGCGCGCTCCCCGGCGCCGCTGGTATGGTCCCCGCCATGCGACAGCGAGAGATGGATGCCCTCGTCGATGCCCTGGTCACCCGCGTGCAAGCGGTCCTCAACGGAGAGGGCCGAAGCGCGCAGGCCGACTTCAAGTGGCAGTACGGCGCAGGCTGGGACGCCAACGTCACCTTCGTGCCCGGGCACGTCATTCACGCCGCCGGGCGGTCGGACGTCAAGGTGGCCCGCCACATCGACCACACGATGCTCAAGCCCGAGGTCACCACGGACGACCTGACGTCGCTGTGTGCCGAGGCCGCGCGGCACCGCTTCTACTCCGTCTGCGTGAACTCATCCAACGTGCCGCTGTGCGTCGACCTGCTCCGGGGCACGGGGGTCTTGACCATTTGCGTCGTCGGGTTCCCCTTGGGCGCCTGCCTGCCGCAGGTCAAGGCCTACGAGGCCCAGGAAGCCATCAAGCTCGGTGCCAAGGAGATCGACACCGTCATCAACATCGGCGCGCTCAAGTCCGGTGACTACGACACGGTGCTCCAGGATCTCGCCATGACCGTGGAGGCGAGCAAGCCCTACCCGGTGAAGGTCATCCTCGAGACCAGCAAGCTCAACGAGGAAGAGAAGGTCGCCGGCTGCGTCCTGTCGCGGGAGGCAGGCGCTGCCTACGTGAAGACCAGCACAGGCTTCGGTGGCGGCGGCGCCACCATCGAAGACGTCAAGCTCATGAAGCGCGTCGTGGGTGCGGCAGGCATCAAGGTCAAGGCATCTGGTGGCGTGCGCAACGCCAAGCAGGCCTGGGCGATGCTCGAAGCCGGCGCGGACCGCATCGGCGCCAGCTCATCGGTCGAGATCGTGACCGGCGGCCAAGCCACCGGCGACTACTGAGTCAGTCGAAGCGCCCGCCGGCGGAGCGCGGGCGGAGGGCCCAGCCCACAATCGCGTTCACTGCGAACAGTTCCACCGCCGCGATGCCGAACATCGGCTCGGGCCACAACATCGTGGCCAGCATGCCGAGCAGCGCAGTCCCCGTCGCCCACCACAGGGTCGGCGCCACGAACGCGGCGAGCACCCCCATGAACATGATGAGCACGACGTGGTCGGTCATGAACGTGTGGGTGAAGGGGATGTCCATGAAGAGGGCGGCCAGCCGGTTCAGGTCCAGGGCCACGATGAAGAGGCAGTAGGCGGCGGTGAAGCCGCGGCGCATGCGGTTGTCCAGGAACAGGCCCCGCAGGAGGAACACGACGGTCAGTGAGACCACCGTGCCGAACACGGCGACGCCGAAGTTCACCATCTCGGGGTTCTCGATCACACCCGTCTGGAGCGCGCGGCCCCAGGCCAGCAGGCCGATGGCCCAGGCGGTCCCGTTGGTGAGCATGCCGATGCTGCGCTTCCAGTCCCCTTCTTCGAACCGATTCTCCCGCGCGATCTCGTCCAGCTTGGCGCGGGCGTCGAGATCCGCGTCCAGAGCCTTGCGAGCCGCCGTGTACCGCGCCCTCAAGCTCGGGGAGGCCACGGGCAGCGCGTCGAGCAGCGCAGCCACGGCCGTGACGTTGTTCCGGTCCAGTTCGAAGGAGATCGTGCGCTCGAGGGTGTTCTGCAGACCCGCTCGGGCCGCGGAGTTGCCTGGCCACTGGATGAGCGCCTGCTCGAAGCCAAAGCGAGCGCGACTCGCCGTGCCTGCGATCTGATCCCCGCCCCTCTGCAACGCCACAGAGTCGGCCCCCGTCGCGTCGAGGACCCGCTCCAGCTCTTCGAGCTGCAGAGTCGCCGCTTCGATGAGCCGCTGCGCGCCGCGGTGCTCGACGAAGTCCTCCACCGCCATGCGGAAGGCCGCCACCGACGGAAAGCGCTCGTCCTCTTCCTTCCGACAGGCCCGGCGACAGATCTGCCCGAGACCCGCCGGGACGTCATCCCCAAAGGTGGGCGGCTCGCAGCGCAGCGCCGCCATGAGCACGGTCTCCAGCCGGTCGCCGCGATACAGGAAGCGCCCCGTCAGAACCTGGTGCAGGACGGCGCCGAGGAGGAACACGTCGGTCCGTCGCTCCGAGCAGTGCCGACCGATGAGCATCTCGGGCGCCATGAACGCTGGCGTGCCAACGACCTGGTTCTTGGGGAGCTTCGCGAGGTCCTCGAGGCGGGTGCCCACGCCCCAGTCCATCAGCCAAACCTCGCCGTAGGCACCCAACATGATGTTCGCGGGCTTCAAGTCGAGGTGGAGCACGCCGCGGTCGTGAGCGAACTCGAGGGCGTGACAGACCTGCACGATGATCTGCAGGTGTCGGTCGAGCCGCTCGCCTCGCCAGCTCGCCCAGGACGGGTGGCTCGGATCGTCGAGCAGGTCCTCCCAGGTCGTTCCGCGCACCTTCTGCATCACGAGCAGCGGTTCTCCCTCTTCGGACCGCCCCAGTTCGTGCACCGGCAGGATGTTGGGGTGCTCCAGGGAGCCCGAGAGACGCGCCTCCTCGATGAGCGAGTCCACCAACGCCGTGCTGGCCGGCCGTTGACGGATCCGCTTGACCGCCACCTGACGCGCCAGCGAGGGCTGCCACGCCTCCTGCACCAGTCCCGCCCCGCCCTTGCCGAGCAAACCGCCCAGGATCAAGGCGTCGGCTGCCTGCTCTGCAACCAAGAGAGGGAGCTCGTGCGGGTTGAGCACCTGCCGCTCGATCGGATCCTGGCGGGGCACCGAGTCGTCGATGTCGAGAGACTCGGCGGGGGCCGCGCCCGAGATGGGACGAATTGTGCGGTGGATGGGCGCGTCGACGCCCGTCCCCTGCAATCGGAGGGACTCGACGATGGAGTCGTAGCTTCCTGAGTCGCTCGTCTCGGTCACCGATCCATTGTGCGCGAGGAGGTCGTGCCTGCGCGACCGGACGCGACCATTCGACGTTCGTGTTCATGATCTCGCCGCGGAGTGGCGGGGGGAGCCGCTGGTACCATCGCCCCCATGGGCGACATCGACTTGCGTGACCTCATCGCCGTCAAGCGCGACGGCGGAGTGCTCTCCCCAGAGCAGATCGACATCTTCGTGGACGCGGCGGCGAGTTCGTCCGCGCCCGAGGTGCACCTCGCCTCGATGTTGATGGCCATCTTCTGCCGGGGGCTCACCACCGAGGAACGCACCGCGTACTCGCTGGCGATGATGCGCTCGGGAGACGTGCTGGACTGGAGCCACCTGCGCCGTCCCACCGCCGACAAGCACAGCACCGGCGGCGTCGGCGACAAGGTCTCCCTCATCTGGGCGCCGCTCATGGCCGCAGTGGGCTACGCGGTCCCCATGATCTCCGGGCGGGGCCTCGGCCACACCGGGGGCACCCTCGACAAGCTCGAGTCCATCCCTGGATTCCGTACCGACCTCGACACCGAGGCCATGGACCGGGTCATTCAGGCCGTGGGCTGCGTAATGGTCGGCCAGACCGCCACCCTCGTGCCCGCCGACCGCACGCTGTACGCCCTGCGGTCCCGCACCGGCACGGTGCCCACCCTGGACCACATCGCGCCGTCCATCATGAGCAAGAAGCTCGCCGAAGGGGCGGACTCCCTCGTGCTCGACGTGAAGGTCGGCAGCGGCGCCTTCATGAAGAACCGCGCCGACGCGCGCGAGCTGGCCGACGTCATGGTGGCCATCGGCGAGGGAGCTGGCCGCAAGGTGGCCGCCGTCCTGTCGGACATGAGCACGCCCCTTGGCCTCGCCGTGGGCAACAGCGTCGAGGTGGAGGAGTCCGTGGACTGCCTCAAGGGAGGCGGCCCCGCCGACCTGCGCGCATTGGTGCTCGATCTCGCGCAGTCGTGCATCGAGGTCTCTGGCCAGGCAGCCAACGTGGGCTTGCCTACCAACCCCGTCGCGCTTCGTGGGCGGCTCGAGCAAGCCCTGGACGGCGGCTCCGCCATGGAGCACTTCGAGCGGATGGTCGAGCTGCAGGGAGGTGACGTGGCCTCGCTGTACGACCCGTCGCGCCTCGAGGGCATCTCGGAGACCACCGTCTCCGGTCACACCGCGAAGCAGGCGGGCCTGATCCACGCAATCGATGCCCTGGACGTAGGGCTCGCGGCGGCCGCCCTCGGAGGGGGCCGCGGAGCCGACGGGGAGGCTCCTCACCCAGGCGTGGGCGTCATCCTCACCAAGAGGCCCGGCGACGAGGTCGCCAGGGGCGAGGTGTGGGCGACCCTGCGTCACGCACCGGGAAGCGACGTCGAGGCGGCGCGGGATCTGCTCGAGCGCGCCCTCCTCGTGGAGCCGAAGCTCGGAGGCGGCTCGTGATCGCTGCGGAGCGCGCCCTTCGCGCGCTCGCTCGGGTCGGCCCCCTCCTCCTCGTCGCTCTCTGTCTCCTCCTCCTCGTCTCGGGCGCCGCCGTCGCCGACGAGCCCGTGGGACTGGCCGCCGCCATCGACGCCAGGCCCGACGAGCCCGTGCCCTGGACCGCGCGTCTTCAGTCGCTGGTCGGCATCCCGATGATGCTCGGCCTCGCATGGCTGCTCTCCAACAACCGCAAGAACGTGCCCTGGCGGGTCATCGGGTGGGGCCTCGGGCTCCAGTTCGTGTTTGCGGTGCTCGTGCTCAAGACGTCCGCTGGCCGTTGGCTGTTCGACAAGCTCAACGTCGTGGTCATGACCCTGCTGGGCTACTCCACCGACGGCGCGCGCTTCATCTTCGGCAGCCTCGTGGACCACACCGTCACCGTAGGCACCCCGAACCCCGCAGACCCCTTCGCCCCCCTCGTGCCCATGGCGGACAGCGCGGGGGCGCCGATGCTCGCCGGCACCGGAGCGTTCTTCGCCTTCAACGTGCTGCCCACCATCATCTTCTTCAGCGCGCTCATGGCCGTGCTCTATCACCTCGGCGTGATGCAGCTGCTCGTACGCGGCATGGGTTGGCTGATGTTCCGGACGATGGGCACGTCTGGGGCGGAGTCCCTGTCCGCCGCGGCCAACATCTTCGTGGGGCAGACCGAGGCCCCCCTGGTCATCAAGCCGTTCGTCGACCGCATGACCATGTCCGAGCTGAACGCGATCATGACCGGTGGGTTCGCCACGGTGGCTGGCGGCGTCATGGCGGCCTACGTGGGCATGCTCAGCGGCGTCTTCCCCGACATCGCGGGGCACCTCATCGCAGCCAGCGTCATGAGTGCGCCCGCCGCGTTGGTGGTGGCGAAGATCATGTGGCCCGAGGACGAGGTCCCCGCCACGGCCGGCGCGGTGAACCTAGACATCGAGAAGACCGACATCAACGTCGTGGAAGCAGCAGCCCGCGGCGCGGGCGAGGGGCTGAAGCTCGCCCTCAACGTCGGCGCGATGCTTCTCGCCTTCATCGCCCTGGTGGCCTTGGCCAACGGGATCCTGGGCGCGGCCTCGGGGTTGGTGGGCCTGGACACGCCCCTGACGCTGGAGCGCATCCTGGGGGTGGTCTTCTGGCCGCTGGCCTGGGCCATGGGGGTGCCTGCCGCCGAGTGCGCCGCGGTGGGCGAGCTGCTCGGCGTCAAGACCATCCTCAACGAGTTCGTCGCCTACTTGAAGCTCGGGCAGGTGGGGCCTCAGCTGTCCCGTCGCACCATGATCATCGTGACCTACGCGCTGTGCGGCTTCGCCAATCTGAGCTCCATCGGGATCCAGCTGGGCGGCATTGGAGGCATCGCGCCCGAGCGCCGGTCCGACCTGGCGCGGCTGGGGATACGGGCAATGATCGCGGGCACACTGGCGGCGTTCCTCACGGCCAACGTGGCCGGCACCTTGCTGGGCTGAGTCCACCGAGCGGCCGGCCCCCATGGGCCGAAAACACTGCGGACGCCTGGCTTTTCTCGACTCCAGCGGTCATCATCGACGCGCTGCACGTATGCCTTGTCCGTTGGCCCCGGACTCGGTCGCTGCTGGAGGCCAGATGAACGCCGTTGTTGACTCGCTGGAGCGCTCTGCGTCCTGGATTCGTCAGGCTGAGCCCCGCGTCAACCGCCCCTTCCTGGGAATTGTGCTCGGCTCCGGTCTTGGAGACCTGGTCGACGAACTCACGGATGCCCGGGCTCTCCCCTACGAAGACATTCCCGGGTTCCCCACCACCACCGTCGCCGGACACCACGGCGGCCTCTACGTGGGCGAGCTCGAGGGGGTCACCGTCGTCGCCTGTCGCGGGCGCGTGCACCTCTACGAGGGCCAGCCCGTGTCCTCGGTCGTGCACGGGGTGCGGACCTTGTGCCGCCTTGGGGCAAAGGCGCTGCTCATCACCAACGCCGCGGGCGGGGTGAACCGGAGCTACGGCGTCGGGGACCTCATGCTCATCACGGACCACGTGAACTTCACGGGCAAGAACCCCCTGACGGGACCGAACGACGAGGCCCTCGGGCCGCGCTTCCCCGACATGAGCCAGGCCTACGACGGCGGCCTGCGTTCAGCCCTGATCGCCGAGGCAGAGGCCCAGTCCATCCCGCTTCAGAGGGGGGTGTACTTCGGCTTCTCGGGCCCCAGCTACGAGACCCCGGCGGAGATTCGCATGGTGCGGACACTCGGGGCCGACGCCGTCGGGATGAGCACCGTGCTCGAGGTCATCGCGGCCCGACACATGGGCGTGCGCTGCGTGGGAATGTCCGTCATCTCGAACGAAGCGGCCGACGAGGGCCAAGAGCTGAACCACGAAGAAGTGGCCGAGGTAGCAGACGCTGCCGGACCGCGCCTCCGGGCCCTGGTCCGCGGGCTGGTCCGCCGTCGCGACGCCTGGTGGGAGTCCCCCTGAGAATGACTGAGCCCGCTGCCCCCGCAGAGCCTGAGACTACCCCTGAGGTGCTCCCCGTCCCGGAGAACCTCGAAGACAAGGGCTACCGCTACGTGACCACGCCCGAGGGGCTGGCGGACTGCGTGGCCGACCTCGAAGGCACCAAAGTGCTCGCCGCCGACATCGAGGGCGACAGCTTCTTCTCCTACCGCGAGAAGACCTGCCTGCTCCAGATGACCGGTGACAGCGGATTCGACTGGGTGATCGACCCCCTGGCCCTCCCCGACATGGAGGCCCTCCGGCCCGTGATGGAGGACCGCTCGGTCGTGAAGATCTTTCACGGCGCCGACTACGACGTGGTGAGCCTCAAGCGGGACCACGGGTTCTCCATCGGGCCCATCTTCGACACGATGATCTCCGCCCAGGCCACGGGCCACGAGCGCTTCGGCCTCTCCGACCTCGTGAAGCGCTACTTCGGCGACGTGCTCCAGAAGAAGTACCAGCGGCATGACTGGAGTCGTCGGCCTCTGCTGACCGAACATCTGGAGTACGCGCGGCTCGACAGCCACTACCTTCCCCGCCTTCGGGAGATCCTGCTGGAGCAGGCCGAAGCAGGCGATCGCGTGGAGATGCTGGAGGAAGAGTTCGAGCTCCTGGAGAAGCGTGAGTGGACGGGGCGTCCGTTCAACCCCGACGACTGCCTCAAGGTGAAGGGGTCCAACAAGCTCGACGAGGAGCAGAAGCGGGTTCTTCGCGCGCTGTTCGTGGCCCGGGACGCCATCGCCAAGCGCAAGGACCGCCCGGCGTTCAAGGTCTGGGGCAACGACGCGCTCCTCAAGCTGGCGCGGGCCATGCCCACCAGCCGCGACGAGCTCACCGAGGGTCTCGGGCCGAAGAACCACATCGTGCGTCGCTACGCCGACGACGTGCTGCGGGCCATCGCCGCCGGTCGCAAGGACACCAGCCGCATCCCCGGCAAGAAGGTCGTGGAGAAGCGCACGAAGAACCTCGAGGTCCCGCCGTACCTGCGCGAGGACGAGCCTCTGTTCAACTACCTCAAGAAGTGGCGGAACAGCCGGGCCAACGGCGCGAAGCTCTCGCCCTCCATGATCGTGAACAACACCGTGCTGAAGCACGTCGCTGCCCTGAAGCCGACCACGACCGACGAGCTCGAGAAGATCGACGACATGCGTCGGTGGCAGCGCAAAGACTACGGCGCCGAGCTCGTGGAGCGGGTCGCGTCCTTCGTCGCATCGAAGCCGGCACCGTCCGAGGGTGGCGAAGGCACGAGCAATCGCCGCCGCCGCCGCCGCCGCCGCCGCCGCGGTCCGGGAGATGGCAGCGCGGGCGAGGCCGAAGCCCCCCCTCCGAGCCCCAGCCCGTCGGACTGAGCGCGGCGCTCGAAGCTACTCGGCTGCTCGCGGCAGCCGCGCCACCTTGAACTTCTTGTTCTTGCCCAGCAGCGCGACGAGGCCGTCGTCCCCAGGCAGGTGGAGGGCACCCACGACGACGAACATCACGTCGTCGCCCGTCTCGATGTGCTCCGCGATCTTCGCGGCCATCTCCACGTTCCGATCGCCCAACAGCACCTCTTCGTAGGCGTCGTACTCCTCGGTGTCGGAGTCCTCCAGGTCGCTCAACCGCAAGAGCGCCCGGTCGTCGCCAGCGAGGAGAGCGGCCCAGGCCCTTTGCGTCCAAGCGTCGGTCGCGCCCGCCATGTCCAGCGTGCTCTTCAGCATCGAGAGCTGCGCGGCCATCGGCATCTCCCGGAACACGGCGAGCTGACGCTCCAGGCCCTCGAGCTCCACGATGGTCTTTCCCTGGGCCCGGGCCTTGTTGAGGAAGTACTTGTCGATTCCCAGCTCCGGGTTCCATCCCGCGCGGGTCATCTCGACGACGGTGTAGGTCATGCCGATCATGAAGGGCGTCATGTTCTCCATGAAGACCATGGGGATGCCCATGCGCCACAGGCCGGTCTTGAGTTCCTCGTACCGCTCGGGCAGCAGGTCCTTGATGGTCTGCCCCTCGGGCAGACGGCCAATCGTGAGCAGCTCCTGCCCCATCCGGGCCTCCATCTCGGGATCGCTCAGGTCCATCTCCACCGCGAGCCGATCGGCTGCGGCAAAGGCAGCCTCCACCTCCGTGGGGAGTGGATACATGTCGGTCTTGCCCAGGTGGATGGAGCCGTAGAGCACCGCGACCCCCTTGTGCTTCTTCTTCTTGCTCTGCACCCGCCACAGGAACGGACCCCGGTCCTCGATGGGGACCTCGGCGATGGCCTTGATGTAGGCGAGCAGCTCGTCGCTGGGACCCTCGGGAACCGGGGGGGCCACGGGAGCGGGAACCGCCGGCGGTACCTCAGCGGCGTCGGCTCCCTCGGCGGCACCGTCGTCCGCGGCGTCGGCGTCCCCGGGCGCATCCGTGGGGTTCACTTCGCCGGCATCCACCGAGAGAGGCAGAACCAGAAGTCCGAGGAGAAGAAGAGCAAGGCGACGTGCTGGTCTCATGGCCGCCAGACTACTCTTCCCGGCGGAGGCGCCGTGTCCCGACAAACAATCCTCGCCCTGCTGTTGCTCTTGCTGCTCCCGACCTTCGCCTCGGCGCAGGACAGGCGAGTGCTCTTCCTCGGCAACAGCTACACCGCCGGCAACGATCTGGCCTCGGTGGTGGAGCAGATGCTCGAGCAGTCCATCAACACCGCGCGGGTCGAGCGCAACACCCCCGGCGGCTACCGGCTGCCGCAGCACCTCGCAGACGTGGAGGGAGCCAACCAGCAGGTGGCCGACTGGATGGAGCCCGGGGCCATTCCGTGGGACCTCGTGGTCCTCCAAGACCAGTCCCAGGTCCCGGGCTTCTTCGAGACCACGCCGGTGTGGATCGAGAGCCGAGACGCCGCCGTCGCCCTGCATGGTCACGTGGACGCCACCGGGGCGAAGACCATGCTGATGCTCACCTGGGGGCGTCGTGATGGCGACAGCCAGAACCCGGACCTGTACTCCAGCTTCAGCGTGATGCAGGACCGACTGACCGCTGGGTACCTGACCTTCGCCGCCGCCGCGGCCGAGGAGCGGGAGACGCCGGTGTACATCGCCCCCATCGGCGAAGCGTTTCGGTTGCTGCACGACGACATCGTGGCAGCCGGCGAGGACCCCACCCTGTCCACGTCCCTGTTCTTCCGACTCTACGAGGGTGACGGCTCGCACCCATCCTCTCTCGGCACGACGCTCGCTGCGTTCGTCATCATCGCCGCCCTCGAAGGAACCGACCCCGGAGACCTCCAGGACACGTTCGGCCTCGACGGAGCGGACATCGCTGTGCTCCAGGACGTCGCACGCCGGGCGGTGCTCGAAGACGACAGTGGGCAGTTCCTGTTCCCCTACGAAGCGGAGGGGGACGACGACGACGCGGCAGACGACGACGACGCGGCAGACGACGACGAC
>JAGSHC010000112.1 GCA_023954745.1 Deltaproteobacteria bacterium
CATCGTCGTCTCCCGCGGAGTCGTCGTCGTCTCCCGCGGAGTCGTCGTCGTCTCCCGCCGAGTCGTCGTCGTCTCCCGCGTAGTCGTCGTCGTCTCCCGCGGAGTCGTCGTCGTCTCCCGCGGAGTCGTCGTCGTCACCCGCGGAGTCGTCGTCGTCACCGGCCGAGTCGTCGTCGTCACCGGCCGAGTCGTCGTCATCCGACGGGAACGGGGGCGGATCGAACGTGCCCGGCAGGAACTCCGTCTCGCCGGTCCAGTAGTCGGTGCAGCTCTGCTGGAACTTGTTGAGGTCGTCGGAGCAGGAGTCGTAGATCCCCTGCCTCACCGTCGTCTCGCAGGTCCGGGTCGCATCGGCATCTACCGCATTCGCGCAGGTGGCCTCGATGTCGTCGGCAATTGCGTCGTCGACCTGCTCGTTGCAGGTAGCCACGAAGTCACCCCGGTTCTGCCAGTCCGCGTTCAGATCGGTCCAGACCGAATCGAACTCGGGGAGGCACCCGTCGATGTACCGCGCCTGCCGACTGCAGAACGTGTCGCAGTCGTTGGCGCACCCCGACGTGATGGCCAGGGCCGGGAGGAGGGCGAGGATCAGGACAAGCCGAAGGCTCTTCATCGCTGTAAACCCTTGATTTACTTAACGATTCCAGAGCCAAGCGCCCCAGAAGACGGGTCATCTTATGGCAGGCCCTCTAGGAGGGCAAACACGGATGCAGGTCGATGAGTCCTCGGGTCAGTCGAGGAGGGTCTGGCAGTCGATGTCTGCTTCAGCCCGTTGGAGCTTGCTCGTGCACTCCTGGCTCAGCTCTTCCCGCTCGGGACTGTTCCGAGACGTCTCTTCGAAACCGTCGCCCCACACTGAGAGGCAGCGGTCCAGATAGGCGTCCTTGTTGGCGTAGTCCTGCTCCTCCCAGGTCGTGCCCCAATCATCGAGGCAACTCTCGAAGAGGTCGGCCTGGGCGGTGCACATCCGATCGCACACATTGGCGCAGCCGGAGAGACTGAGGAGCAGCGGGACAAAGAGGAGCAGCTTGCGCATGAGGCGGGACCATACCGCCCCCATCTCCGGCGCGCGACAGGGCGTTCCTACGGGGTTGACACGCCGCGGGACGTGGGATTACCTTCCGTCTCCTTCGCGGGTCAAGGCCCGATGAGGCACGGACAGGTAGCTCAGTCGGTAGAGCAGGGGATTGAAAATCCCCGTGTCGGGGGTTCGATTCCCTCCCTGTCCACCATCGAATTTCAGCAAACGCGGTCCCCTTGGGGGGCCGCGTTTGTGCTTGGGGCCCCGCGATTCGTCAGGAAGGGGTCATGGCTTCGCCACCGATCCAGACCCCCGCGATCGCTTCGTCCCATCTCCCCTGAAACGTGCTCAGCACACGCGCGAATGCTTCGTTGGCCCCCTCGCCACGGCGCAACCCGCCAGGAAGACGGAGCGCCACCAGGTCCGCAGCGCGGCCTGCGAGCAGCTCTCCCCGGCGACTCCCCTCCCCCATGGCCCGCGCCCCTGCCTGGGTGGCGAGACGAAGTCCGAGGACGGGGTCGACCCCCCGCACGCTGCGCTGCACCTCGAGGAAACAGGCGATCACATCGAGCATCGAGACGTCCGGACCAGCCCCCACGTCCGTCGCCAACGCCATCGCGACCCCCGCGTCCCGCATGCGTCCGTAGGGCATGCGCCCGCTTCCCAGCGCGACGTTCGAGGTGGGGCAGTGCGCGATCCAGGTCCCCGTCGCGACGAGCCTCGAGAGATCCGCGTCGTCCAGGTGAATCCCATGGCCCAGGACGGTGCGCGCACCAAGAAGACCTGCCTGCTCGTACACGTCGAGGTACGACCGCGCCTCGGGATGGAGTTCAGCGACCCAAGCGACCTCGTCGAGGTTCTCCGCGACATGGCTCTGAATGAGCACCGGGTGCTCAGTCGCCAGCTCCCCCAGTCCCTCGAGGAGCTCGGTCGTGCAAGTGGGAACGAAGCGAGGAGTGAGGGCGTAGCGCTCTCCCCAACGCGCGGCGTGGTCCCGGCTCTCGGCCAGGGCGGTGGCCGTCTCGCGAGCCAGCCCCCCGGGGCTGTTGCGATCCATCAACACGTCGCCCCCGCGCACACACAGGGGGGCGAGATCCTCCAGGACACACCAGGCCGAGAGTTCGTGGGGAGACCCATAGACCAGAGCGGAGGTCGTCCCCGCAGCTACGAGCGCGTCGCGGAACTCCGAGGCCACACCGCGTCGGTAGGACTCCTCGGCGAAGCGCTCCTCCTCGGGCCAGATCGACTCGCGCAGCCAGGGGAGCAAGGAGTCCTGAAACTGACCACGCACGCGGAACTGCGGCAGATGGATGTGCGCGTCGACGAACCCTGGGACGAGAAGAAGAGGATCGCCGTCGACGCGCTCCAGAGGCGGCTCGCCGCTCGCGCGCTCGTCGAACACTCCTCCAGTCCAACAGAGCACCCCATCTTCTTCGAAACGAAGCCCGTCGCCCGCCGGGCTCACGATCGTGCCGCGTACGCTCATCACACTCCCCTGAAGCTCGGCGTGCGCCTCTCTCGCGCCGCCTGGAGGCCCTCCACGATGTCGTCGCTCGTGACGCATCGCGCGAGCCACTCCGCGTGCCATGCCTGCACCTGAGACTCGTCGACTCCACGGCCGAGAGAGCGAAGGACTGCCAGGGTCCCGGACACCGCGAGAGGAGCCCGGGCAGCGAGGCTCGCGGTCACCTCAGCGATCCGTGCCGAGAGCGCATCCGGCGAGACCGACACCTCCTGGTAGAGACCCCAGAGCAGCCCGTTCTCGGTGGACACGTCCTCCGCGAGAAGCAGAACCTCCGTGGCACGCCCGAGTCCGAGGAGAGCCGCCAGGCGGCGCAGGCCGTCGAGGGGATACACGATGCCGATCCGGGTGGTGGGGATGCGGAAGCGGACGCCGCCGCGCGCGTAGCGGAGATCACAGAGTGAGGCGAGCAGCGCCCCCCCGCCAATGGCGTGTCCGTGCAGCGCTGCGATCGTGGGGACCGGGAACTGCTGAATGACCTCGACGAGATCCAGCAGCTCCGGAATCACGAGACCGGGCCGCGTGCGGGTCTCCGCTTCCAGGGTGGCCAGGTCGTAGCCGGCACAGAACGCCCGGTCGCCCGCGCCGCGGATCACCACCCCTCCGAACGGTCCGCCGGTGGCGCGAAGCTCCCCCGCGAGCTGCGAGAGAAGATCGCTCGCCTCCCGCATCATCGCCGGCGTCAGAGCGTTCCCCCGGTGGGGGTTGTCGATGACGAGGGTCGCGGCGTGGGTGCCGCGCTGCAGGTGTACGCGGCTCAAGCGGCGACGTGGCTGCCCTGGAACTCGAAGCGCACCGAGAGCGTCAGATCCTGGTCGGAGATGCCGACATACAGGTCTTCGATGCCCGCACTCACCTTGAGGGGCCCATCGCCCGGGAGGAGCATGTTCTGCAGCGTCGATCCGGGGATCAGGGGGAGCGGGTTCACCTTGTCGACCTGGGTGGCGATGAGCCTCTCGCCCAGGACCTTGAGGAGTCGAAGAGGGAGGGACTCACCGAGCGACAGCGAGACGGACTCGAGGTTGCCCTCGAGCTGCTTCCGCGTGCGGTCGAAGTTGACGCCTCCCAGCGTGGCGGAGCCATCCACGTGACGCGTGATGGTGAACGGGACCTCGAACTGCTCGCCGAAGAGAAGGGCGCGGCCCTCTACTTCGAGCACTGCGCGGGCGTCGAGGGTGACCGCCTCCTCGGAGTAGACGAACTGACTGCCGTCGCGACTCACTCGGGCCCGCCACTTCCCCATCACCTTGACGTTCTTCTTGACGCGGCGGGACGCGAAGTTCCGACCAGCCTTCAGGAGGCCGCGCACGCTCGCCCGCGCGCTCTTGCCCGCAGACGTTCCGAGGACCGGAGCCTCGTTCAGCTGCTCCTCCACCGGAGCGAGGAGGCCCCGGACCTGGGTCTCCGCCGCTTCAATGAGCTTGCGCCCCCCCTCGATGACGTCGAAGTCTCCCTCCCCGACCTGGAACGGCAGGGCCTCGCCGAGCAGATCGCTCCACAAGTCCTGGGAGATAGAGAGGCTGAGGTGATACCCGCTGGGAAGACTCTTGGGACCCATCGACACACCTCCTGAAGGGGAGCGGGGCGCCGTCGAGGTTCCCCGTCTCTACCAGTTTATCTGAACGAACTGTGCCTGGGTGCACGTCGGGGCTCCACCCGACGGCCAGAAGGCCGAGTTGTTGGGGTAGACGTCGCAAAACCCCATGCAGAATCCCGCCGCGAACGCCACTTGCAGCGAGTTGCCGAGCTCGTTCAGGTCGTCCAAACCGATGCGCACCGACGCCGAAGTCGTCAGCTGGTTGTCGACCGAGAGGGGGAGCTGCGTGGGGAAGATGTCGTTGCCCGTCAGGCACCCATCCTCGAGCACCGGTGTCGCCGGCGGCACGAACTCGACCGAATACAGGCTCGGCGCCTCGTAGAAGAGGAACCAGAGCGGCTGGGTGGTGGGATCGAAGTCGTTCCAGGAGTTCAAACGGAGCTGAAGCATCACGTTGTCGGAGCGGTACTCGCAGGACTTGATGTCCAGCGCGCCGGTGCCCGCGATGACGTCGCCCTCGGCGTCGTCCGGGAAGTTGCAGGCGAGCCACGGGATCCCGGTCACGTCGATGGTGAACTCGCTGGTCCACGTGTCCGTGCCGGCCGTCCAGGTGACGTCGAAGACCATGCGATCGCCGATGAGGGAAGCCGGATCGACGCCCAGCTCGAACCCGGCGGTGGCCGTGGCCGTCTCACCAGGAGCGAGGAGGCTGCTTCCGAAGGGGATGTTGTTCCCGTTGACCAGCGTGAAGGGCACTGGGCTCGAGGTAGACGCCGTCACCGTCGCTTCGAGGGGCGCGCTCAAAGGCAGCGAGCCGTCGTTGATGGCGGTGAGGAAGACAAGGGCGGTCTCGGACGGGTCTGCATAGCCGTCACTGTCGCCGCTGCACCCCGAGCACGCGGAGATGCTGTCGTCGATGAGCACGCTGTCGATCTGGGGCCGGCCGTAAGGGACCTCGATCTCGAAGACCACGGGCAGCGAGTCGAACCCGTCGGAGCAGAGCAACACCAACTCGATGGGCTCGTCGTCGGTGTGCGCGGCGGCGATGTCGAAGGTCGCCGCCTGGTCCATGGCTCGAGTCTCACCAGCCCCCAGCGGAGTCCCGCCGAAGGTCAGGATGTCGGTGCTGAAGCCGGACGCGTTGGGGTCCGAGCTCGAGAGGATGCAATTGAGCCCTGCGACCGTGGACGCTCCGCTGTTGGTCAGAGTCAGGGTGTCGATGGTGACCGAGCCGTCAGGCGCCGCTGGGTCCGGCGTGGTCGAGAGCTCCGCCACCGCGAGGCTCGGGGGGCTCGGGTAATACAGGACGATCTGCTCGCCTGGGGGCACCGTCGCGGGGAGCCCTTCGGGGAGCAGCGCCACCCCGCCGACCTCGAAGTCCCAGCTGTCGATGGTGGCGGGCTGGAGCCCCGTGTTGTTCGCCGTGAAGAACCAGCGCATGGGACCGGGCCCTGGAGGCAGCGCAGCCGCCTCCTCGGTGACGTTCAGGCTCCAGGGGTTCCCGCCCACCGCGTCGGTGGTCGTGCCCTCGACGAAGTTGGGCAGCCCCAGCGGTCCGTGGCCCACGGAGAGCTGAAGCGGCATGTCGGACGGAGTGCTCATCACCGTGGTGAAGGACTCCTCACCCATCAGCATGCGGATCGGCAGCGCCCACAGGTGCCCGTTGCCGTCGTCGAGCCTCAGGGTGAAGTCGAGGTAGGCGTTGTCCGCGTGGGCGGCGTCCACATCGAACACGAAGGCGGTGGCCGCGTTCCCCGTCGCCCCGACCCCAATGGGCGGGAAGGTCGTGGTCGCAGACGTGAGGGTCAGGTTCGGGTCGTCCGTCTCGAGGAGGGCCGACAGCTCGGGCGCGCCGTACAGCTCACTCGTATTGCGGAGCACGAGGTTGAGCTCGACGCCGGTGGTGCCGGGCTCGACGGAGGGGTCGAGGATCGGCTCCTCGTTCAGTTCCAGATCGGCGAGAGGCTCGCCCACGTAGATGTCGTCGATCTGCCAGCGCCCGGCCGCGCCGCCCCGATAGACGAGAGCGACGTACGCGGTCTCAGCTCCCGCGAAGGCAGACAGATCGACCCACTGCGAGGCCTGCCAGTCTTCGCCTGGCTTCGGGAGGTCGTCCACGACGAGCTCGTATTCCCCCGTACCGCCATCCTTGGCGGTGGGGTCACCCGGATCCGGCAGACCGGTCGAGACGTACACGGAGTGCAGTTCGGCGCAGGAGCCTGACTCCTGCTCGCGCTCGAACCACCGCAAGGCCACCGCCGTCTTGGTGCTGAAGTCCAACGCCGGAGACACCAGCCAGTTCAGGCGCTCGACGTTCCCGTCGTCCTCGGGTGGCGGACAGTCCCACAGCCCGGGAGCACCCTCGCTGTGGCTGATGGAGCAGCTGCCAGACCGGGGCGAACGGAGGTCGTTGCGCCAGGAGTGACCCGGGTCCGGGAACTGCTGGGAGATGGTGTTCCAGCCGCCGACGAGGTCCTCGTCGCTTTCGCAGGTCCCGTCCTCGAAGTCCGAGTACAGCGGAATCGACGTCGTCACGACGATGGTGTCGAACTGGTAGACGTCCGGCTCGGGAGCGTCCTCGGGCCGCGTCGTCTCGTCGGCGCACGGGCCGGCGTCACGGGCGACGACGTAGTACTCGACGCCCGGCGCGACCACGTAGTTGCCGGGGATCTGAGCGGTGAAGAGAGTGCCCGGATCCCCGTCGATCTCCACGGGGACCTCGGTGTCCGTCATCTGTGCCGGGAAGAACGCCGTGGCGCCCTGAGTGCGGTAGTAGAGCGTGACGAGGGCGATGCCGTCGTCGTCACCCGCGGCAGCGACGATCTCCACGGGGAACCCGGCCGTCTGGGCCTCCTCGGGCCCCTGGACCACCAACACCGGGTCTTCTCGCTGCGTCGGACGCTGACAGGGCTCCGGCTCGGGAGTCGTGGCGTCGTCGTCGTCCGTGGTCGGACATCCAGCGAGGCCGCCTACCGCCAGGGGCAGGGCGAGGAGCGAGAGGAGGCTGAGGACCCACGAGAAGCGCTTCATTCGGGGTCGAGCTCCCAGCACGCCGCGATGCACTGGAAGGAGAGGGTCTCCCCCGTGCTGGTCACCCGCACGCAGCTGTACCCGGCCGGGCACACCTGGTCGGTGCTGCAGTCCACACCGCAATACGCATCGAGCTGGCCGCCGAAACGCAGGCACAGGTTGTTGCCCGTCGCGCCGCAGTCTTCGTTGCGCTCGCAGGGGCGGCAGTACGCGTTGCCCGCGTCGATGCACTCGCCGCTGTTCTCGTTGCAGAACTCGCCGAACCCGCAGTCCAGGGTGGTGTTGCGGCAGCCCGGCGTGCGGCACTGACGCTGCTCGACGTCGCACTGCTCGCTGGGCAGACAGTCGTTGTCGGACACGCACCCCGCAGCGCAGTCCCCCTCGTCCAGGTCACACCAGTTGCCCACGGGGCAGTCGTTGGACGACGTGCAGGCCAGCTCCTGGCAGGTGCCGGACTCGGTGCAGACCGTACCGGGGGCGCAGTTGGCGCTGGTCTCACACTCTTTGGGCGTGCAGCCCGGGAACGCGAGGAAGCCAATGAGGCCTACTGCAAGGAGCAGGCTGGAGAGAACAACGCGCATCAGGAACCTTCCCCCTCTTCGCCGACGGGCGGGCCACAGGTGCCGGCGCCGTCCTGCTGCCCCGGGGGCAGCGTGTCGCGGGTGTAGTCCACGAAGATCGTCGTCCCGGACGCAGGCAGGGCGTCCGCGTCGAACAAGATGCGGTTCTCCTGGCTGTCGTACACCCAGCCCTCGACCAGGGGCTCCGCCTGCTGGCTGTCGAACCGCACCTCGAGGGGGCAGACGAGCCGGGGGAACTGGCTGAGGTAGAAGGCGTCACGCAGTCCCGAGATGTTCAGGCCGAGCTCGCGGACGATGCCGCTGAACTCTTCGGCACAGATGGACGTCACGACGCCGCCGGAACGCAGCGACACGTCCGCGTACCTCGTGCCCGCACCGATGGGGTACGGATTGTCGCAAGACTCCGCGCCGGCGCAGTCGACGTCGTCGCAGTCCTCGAACCCGTCGAGGTCGTTGTCGTTGCAGTCGCCACACTCGTTGTGGGCCTCGGCGTTGAGTCCGGGGCGGCACAGGTAGTACGTCGCGCAGTCCGGGTCTTCGCAGCCGGCGAGCTCCTCCGTCAGGGAAAGGGGGTCGTCGATGTCCTTCCCGTCGCTGCCGATGGGCCCCCCGGTCAGGGGGTCGAAGGTGATCGTGAGGTCGCAGCGCTCCGGGTAGTCCACGTCGGCCCGGCCACCGGCGTTGAAGCACGCCTCTTCGAAGTCGGGGTTCGTGAAGCAGGAGGGGTCGTCGCAGTCGATGAGGGCGTTCAGGTAGCCGTTCTGGTGCTCGAAGCCACCATCGAAGCAGTTGAGTTCACCGCACACCTCCGGCTGTCCGACGAGGCAGTCGGGGTCGTTGCAGTCGGTAAGCCCGTCGCCGTCGTCGTCTTCTTCGTCGAGGCACTCGCTCTCACGACAGACATTCTGGTCTCCGCAGTCGGCGTCGAAGCAGTCCACGGCGCCGTCGTTGTCGTCGTCGACGCCATCGGTGCAGTCGGCCTCGCCCACGACGTCGAAGGCGCACTGCCAGGCCGAGGCGCAGTCCTCGTCCGCGCAGTCGATGATGCCGTCGCCATCGGGCTCATCGAGGCCGTCGGCGCAGTCGAAGACCACCGGCGGGACCTGCTCGCAGCCGCCGGGGAGGTCACCCACCACCGAGGACATCGTCACGAGGTCCCGGGCGCGGTACGACGGGTCGCCCTTGAGGCCGAAGAAGAAGTCGAGATAGTCGCCCACCGGGTCGACGGAGATGTCCTCTTCGTCGGACACGAAGACGATGGCCAGCGCTGCGTTCTCTCGCAGGAATCCAGCGTTCTCGTTGCTCAGGACCGGCTCGGTGAGAGCGGCGCGCGCGGCGTCGAGGCCCTTCTCGAAGCCGGAGCCCGTCGCGCAGACGTGCACGTTCTCCGAGAAGAGGGTCTGGGCCTCCTCGAAGGACATGTCGGCGGTGATGAGCTTGGTCTCACCCTGGAGCCGGCCACGGTGCAGCGGGTCCACCATGTCGGTCGTCGTGACGCCGATCTGGTAGTCCACCTCGGCGTCGACGAACTCCTCGATGAACGCCTCGAAGTTCGAGCCGAGCTTGATCTGCTCGTCGATCATGGAGCAGGAGTTGTCCACGACGAGGAGGACGTCCACCGCGCGGCGGATCTCCTGCACGAAGACGTCGGTCTGCTCGAGGCGGAAGAAGGTGGGCGGCTCCTGGCACCCCGAACCGGCAGCGACTCCCCCGAGGGTGAGGGCTGCGAGGCAACCGAGCATGGCTCGGCGGGGCGAGAGCGCCGATGGGGGCGCGGACTCGAGCATGGCTGCTTCCTCCGAGGACTGGGCGGTCAGCGGCTCAACTGCCCGAGACCGTACGCTAGGACATCGCGGGTCTCGTCGCTGATCTGGGCCTCGTTGTGAAAGGTCGTGAACAGCACGACCCCCGTACCCACCGACGCGGAGATGAGAAGGGGTGCGTCCTCCTTGAGGCGCTGCTCCCCGGTGACGGGGTCGTCGTAGAGCACGTCGCCCGTGAGGAGCACATCGACCTGCTCGGTATCCACCGAGTCGATGACGGCGACCGAGCCGAAGTTGTAGACGATCTCCATCTGGGTGCCGAGGGGCACCTCCATGTACTCGGCGAGACCTTCGTCGACGATGCTGGCGAGCACAGTCTGCTGGAGCCCGCGCTGGGCGTCGTCGAGCTCCTCGTCGTCCCCGATCCAGTCGACCAGGTCCGGCCAGGCGGCCTCCATGAGGTCGTAGGTCCAGTCGGAGAAGTACATGCGCATGCCCTGCCGCGCCGAGAACTCGACGTTGCCCACGACCGTCTGGTCGAGCACGAGGTGGTCGTCTTCGGAGACGCCGTTGTACTGGTACTGGTTGCAGCCGCGCATGCCGTCGGTGAAGAAGACGGTCTTGAACTGCTGGAGCCCCTCGGTGGTGTCGGAGCGGAGCAGGTCTTCCACCTGCAGCGCGAGGACGCCCGCTTCCACGGTGGCGTCGGACTCGTATCGCGGGCCGTCGATGTAGCCGTCGTAGCGGTCGATGCGCGCCTCGACGGTCGTCTCGTTGGCCACCTCTTGAATCAACTGTTCGACGGTGTCGAAGTCACCCAGCACGATGGCCGTGCTGCCGAAGTTGAGCCGCCCGATGTTCACATCGTTGGGACAACCGGCCGAGACGAGGCTCGAAGCGATGACAAGGAAGGGCAAACAACGTCGCAACATGAGGACTCCAAAGGCTCGAGCAGCGTCAACAAAGGACTACTCGGCCGGCTCCTCCTCCTCCGGGGGAGCCTGCAAGGTGATGATTCCGCTGTATCCGAGGCCGGAGCGGCCCTGGTTCTCGAGACCGACGGGGCCCTGACCGAAGTCGAGGAACCACTTCGGCTGGCCGACGCCGGCCCCGAATCCGAAGTTCCCGCCGCCCGGGGGCAGCGCCGACAGCACGTCGCCATCCCAGTCGAAGGCACCGTCATCCCAGGGGAAGACGATGAGCTGGAAGGCGTTGCCGTCGCTGTCCGACGTCGTGATGTTCGCCGAGAGGCCGGCCACGTCGTAGGTGGACGCCGGGGTCCAGCGCAGCGGCAGGTCGGTGTCGGTGACGTGGGTGTAGTTCTCGCAGAGGATCGGGCTGGTGAGCTCGAAGTCCGAGGGCAGCGTGAAGAGCACGTCTTCGGCGCGGAAGGCCGGAATCTGCGACGGGTCGTCCGAGCCGGGATCGGCCACGAGGTCGTAGTGCACGCGCTCCCCGATGTCGTCCTGGTGATCCAGCGAGAACGGATAGTCCTCCAAGGTCAGCTGGCGGTTCGGCACGTAGAAGATGTCGCCGGTGAAGGCGTTCTCCTGGCGCTCGAGCGTGATGGTGTTCACGTTGCCCTCGAGGTAGACGAATGGACCTGCGTCACACGTGCGCGGCGACGGGCAATCTGCGGAGCCGGGCAGCGGCAGGATGCCGTTCACGTCGTACGGAGCGGGCGGCATCGGACCGGGGGCACCGCAGGGCGGATCGAGGGGGGTGTAGAAGATCGCCGAGGCGGAGACCGACTCGTTGACGGTGCAGTTGTCGTTGTTGAACTGCCGGCTGATGTTGAAGCCGAAGGACACCCCGGGGGTGTCGTTGCAGTCGACGGGGACTTCGCGAACCTCGAAGCCGTCGTGGAGGATGACCTCCTCCACGATGATGTACTCGTCGGGATCGATGATGAAGTTGCCGTCGAAGTCCTGCTCCTCCATCACGTAGACGCGCACGTCATAGAAGCCAGGAATGGCGCCGTTGCTGATGTCCATGCGGCCGCCGGCCTGAGTGGCGGACTGGACGTCGACCGGGCCACCAGGGCGCACGGTGTCCTGGCAGTCGGGCCAGAACTCCTCGACGCAGATGGACGTTCCGAGGTCGAGCATCGTCTGACGCGCGCCGCTGTCGATCCAGTGGGTGTTCCGACCGCGCAGCGTGAAGAAGAGCGACTCCCCCTGGTTCCCGTTCTCGGGATCGATCTCGATGGCCACCGCGGAGCGGTCGATGAAGAGACCCTCCTGCAGCGTCCAGCCGTCGGGGCCGTTGAAGACCGTGACGTCGTGGAGGCCCGGGAGTGCCCGCTGGTCGATGGAGACCGAGGCGATCGCCGTGGTGTCGTCAAACACCGTGACCCAGTTGACGAACACGCCCTCGCCGAAGTCGGCCCAGGTCGTGCCGTCCTGGAAGTTCGTGTTGAACCCCTCGATGTCGATGGTCATCGTCTCGCCCAGACGGACCACATCGGGCGTGATCGTGATGCCGCCGGTCTGCACGAGGAAGCCCTCGT
Organism: Deltaproteobacteria bacterium; assembly: GCA_023954745.1. Lineage (GTDB taxonomy): Bacteria > Myxococcota_A > UBA796 > UBA9615 > UBA9615 > JAGSHC01. Next base: position 11,964 of record JAGSHC010000112.1, read on the forward strand.
CGCTGTCCAGCGTGTGCACGATGTCCGTGTCGCCGTTGGGGTAGTTGACGGTGATGGGCCGGTAGCCGAGCGCGGCGTCCTCGCCGATCGTGACGTTCGCCGTGGCGAAGTTGGGACCCTCGACCAGCACGGCGTTGACAGTAATGTCCTCGCCGAGCTCGAGGCTGACGTCGCCGGCCTGCCACGCGGTGTTCACGCCGCGCAGCCGCACGTCCATGTCCATGCCACGGCCCCCCACGCGGGGGCTCACCCGCACGATGGGCTCTGCGGGTTCGACGGTTCCAGTACCGGTACCGGTTCCGTCGGTGGGGCACCCCGAGAGCACGGGTGCGCTCAGGGCGATGGCGAAGATGACCAGGGGCAGGGTGGGTCTCATATGGATTCCACTCTCCTCTCGGGCCTTGGAACCGCGGAGAAGCCTCTTCGGAAAGAGGAGTCGCGTGGTCCGGGCGTAGGACGGCAGTGCTGAAAGGGCAACCGACTATAGGTTCGACCCGCGAAGAGCGTCAACGCAGGCTTTTCCTTGCTTTTCGCCCACTTCACGATCCCCAGAGGGAGCACGGGGTGGGCCGGCCGGCCGGGCCATTTGGAACCCGGTCGATCTTCCGTCCCAGTGGCACGCCCGCCGTTTCGGAGAATGCTGTGTGTTGGACGCTGGTGAATGCCCCGCATGTCGTTTCGAACGACTCTGCCCACCGAGTGGTTTCGGGCGGCCATCAGCCCGATCCTTCTCGAGCCGAGACCTGGGCGGGCGACTCGATCCCGCTGGGCGGAGTGCACCCCGTGCCTTAGGGTGCGCGGCATGACTCTTCGCCTGGGTATCGATGAAGCGGGCCGTGGCTGTGTACTGGGCCCCATGGTCTATGCCGGCTGTCTGGTGGAGCTCGCCGACGAGCCGGGACTGACCGAAGCAGGGGTCCGGGACAGCAAGAAGCTGAGCGCGAAAAAGCGCGCGGCCCTCCGCGAGCTCGTCGAGAGCACGGCAAAGGACTTCGTGATCCACCCCTTCCCTCCCGCGGAGCTCGACGCCACGTCTCTCAACGAGCTCGGCAAGCGCGCCCTGGTGCAGTTCACGGTGCGGTTTCAGCCCGACGTGCTCGTCTTCGACGCGCCCGTCCCGCCGAAGCAGATCCCCGGGTACATCAAGGACTTGCGGGAGCGCCTGGCGGCGGCCGGGGTGCGAGACGATCTCGAGATCATCGGGGAGAACGGCGCCGACGATCGCTACGCGTGCTGCGCGGCGGCCTCGATCCTGGCGAAGACGGACCGAGACGCACATCTGGCGGCCCTGCAAGCCGAGGTGGGTCGGCCTATCGGCTCCGGGTACCCGGGGGATCCCCTCACGCGTGAGTATCTGGAGGCGAGCTACGACCCCGCGCGCGGCTTTCCACCGTCGGTGCGCACGAAGTGGGAGACAGCGCGGCGCATCGTCGCTGCCCGCGCCCAGCAGACGCTCTTCTAGAGAGATGTGTGCGGGGGGCCTCGGCAGGAGGCCCTCGGGAGCGGGTACCCTTACGACCGGTGAGCGACCCATCCCTGGCCCTGGCGATCCCCCTCTACGACGAAGAGGGAAACGTGGAGCGCGTGACGCGTGAGCTCCTCGACACGTTCCGCACGGCGGGCGTGCCGTTGACGCTGCTCCTCGTGGACAACGGCTCCCGCGACGGCACCCGGAGCATCGTGCAGCGTCTCGAGCGCGACGAGGCGGAGGTCACCGGCGTCTATCTGGACAAGAACGCAGGGTACGGCGGAGGGATCCTCGCCGGCATGAGCCAGGCTGACGCCGAGGTCGTCGGCTACATGTGGGGCGACGCACAGGTGGGGGCCGAGGATGTCATTCGCATCTACCGCCGCCTCGTCGTGGACGGCGCCGATCTGAGCAAGGCCAGGCGAGTGCAGCGCAACGACGGTTGGCAGCGCATGCTCGTCACGAAGGTCTACAACACCGCGACGCTGTGGCTCTTTCACGTCACCAGCAGCGACGCCAACGGCTGTCCGAAGATGTTCCGCCGCGAGGCCTGGAACCAACTCGCACCTCAGTCCGTCGACTGGTTCCTCGACCCGGAGATCATGATCGGGGCTGCGAAGCTGGGCCTCAAGAAGGCCGAAGTCGACGTGCTCTCCCGGCCTCGCGTTGCGGGAAAGTCCAAGGTGGGGACCGGCACGGTGCTCGAGTTCCTCGTGAACCTCACCCGCGAAAAGCTCAGGGGCTGACGATGGCCGCACCCCCCAAGGTCGTGATCCTCTGCGGAGGCCAGGGCACGCGACTCAAGGAAGAGACGGAGTTCCGGCCCAAGCCCATGGTGCAGGTGGGCCATCGTCCACTGCTCTGGCACATCATGAAGATCTACGCCCACCAGGGCTTCTCGGACTTCGTGCTCGCCCTGGGCTTCAAGGGCCACGTCATCCGGGACTTCTTCCTGAACTACCGAGACCACACCGCGGACGTGACCTTGCGCTTTGGAGCCGATGGCCGGCCCGACGAGCGCAGCTACCACGATCCCGCCGACATCGAAGGGTGGCAGGTGACCCTGGCCGAGACCGGGGAGCTGACCCAGACCGGCGGGCGGATCCATCGCCTGCGCCGCTTCCTCGGTGAGAGCACGTTCATGCTCACCTACGGCGACGGAGTGGCAGACATCGACATCCCGGCCCTGCTCGCCCAGCACCGTGCCTCCGGTCGGTTGGCCACGGTGACCGGCCTGCGCCCCCGCTCGCGCTTCGGGGTGATCGAGCGTTCGGACGACGGCCACGCCACGGGATTCCGCGAGAAGCCACGTCTCGACGACTACATCTCCGGCGGCTTCTTCGTCCTGGAGCCAGGGGTCTTCGACTACCTCGACGCCGACTGCGTGTTCGAGCAAGCGCCCCTCCAGCAACTCGCCGAAGACGAGCAGCTCGGAGTGTTCACCCACGACGGGTTCTGGACCTCCATCGACACGTACCGCGAGTTTCTCGCAATCAATCGCATGTGGGTCGACGGCGACCGTCCCTGGGCGGTGTGGGAGTGAGCCACTGGCAGGACCGTCCGGTTCTGGTCACTGGTGCCACCGGGCTGCTGGGCGGCCACCTGTGCGCCACCCTGCTCGACCTGGGCGCGCGAGTGCACGTGCTCATGCGTGATGTGGTCCCCGACTGCTTCCTCTCCGTGAGCGGACATGTGCATCGGGTCGTCCAGATCCGCGGCGATCTGGCGGACTATCGGGCCGTCGAGCGGGCGGTGGCTCAGTACCAGGTGCGCACTGTGTTCCATCTGGGAGCCCAGGCGATCGTCGGCATCGCTCGGCGGTCCCCGTGGCAGACGTTCGAGAGCAACGCCAGGGGTAGCTGGAACCTCCTGGAGGCCTGCCGGGTCGCCGAGCACGTCGAAGCGATCGTCATCGCAAGCTCGGACAAGGTCTACGGCGCGACCGAGGACCTTCCCTATCGGGAGAGCCACCCCCTCGGCGCGACGAACCCCTACGACGTCAGCAAGGCGATGACCGACATGCTGGCTCGGTCCTACGCGGTCACCTACGGGCTCCCCATCGTCACTCTGCGGTGCGGCAACCTGTACGGCCCCGGGGACCTGCACTTCGACCGGCTGATCCCCGAGTTCATCCGCGCGCGCGTACGAGGCGAGACGCCGGTGATGCGGTCGACGGGGCAGGCCGAGCGGGACTTCCTTTGGGTCGGTGATGCAGTGGATGCGTATGTCCTGGCGGCCGAGCGGGCCCAGGAGGACGGCATCGTGGGCGAGGCGTTCAACGTCTCGGATGGGAGGTCCTGGACCGTCCTCGCGGTCGCCGAGCTCATCGACGAATTGACCGGCGTCAGCGAGCCACCACGAACGGTTCTCGGGACCGCAGAGGCCGACGGGGAGATTCCCCGGCAGACCCTCGACGCCACCCTGGCGAGGCAGCGATTGGGCTGGGCGCCCTCGGTCGATCTGGCGGAGGGACTTGAACGGACCATCGCCTGGTACCGACAGTGGCTCGCCAGCGGGGACGCCTGATCGGATGACTGCACGCCATTCTTCGGCGCCGTGGCGCACGCTGACGCCCGTTTCTCGCTATGGTTGCTGTAATGGCTGACGTCGAGTCCCGCCTGATCTACCTCGTCGATGACGACCAGGATCTGCGCAACCTTCTGGGTCGTGTCCTACGCAAGGACGGGCACGAGGTCGAGCTGTTCAGCCACGCTGAGGCGTTGGTCGACGCGGTGCGGATCCGCAAGCCAGACCTGATCATCACCGACCTGATGATGCCCGGCATCGACGGGATGGGGCTCCTCCAGCAGATTCGCGACGTACGTGCCTACGACGATGTCCGCGTCATCGTCGTCTCGGCGAAGTCCTGGGAGTCTGATCGCGAGGCGGCGCTCCAGGCCGGCGCCGACGCCTACCTCATCAAGCCCTTCGACCACGCCACACTGCGCAAGATGGTGGACACGATCGTGCGCAATGGGGCGACGCTGACGTACTGGGGCGTGCACGGAACGCTGCCCGTGCCGGGACCGCGGACCACGCGGTACGGAGGCAACACATCCTGCGCCAGCCTCGAGCTGGCCGATGGCCGGATCATCGTGTTCGACGCCGGTTCGGGCATCCGCAACCTGGGCAACTCCCTGATGGGGCGGCAGTCCCTGGTGGCGGCGCTGCTCATCTCCCACCCGCACTGGGACCACCTCAACTCGGTTCCGTTCTTCGCGCCTTTGTACGTGCCAGGCAACCAGATCAGCATCTACGGAGCCCCGCAACGGGACCAGACGCTGCGCCAGCTGATCGAGGCCCAGATGGATGGGGTGTTCTTCCCCATCACCCCGGGCCGCTTCGGATCGTCCGTGCACTACGTCGACATCCGCGAGGAGAGCTTTGAGCTCTTCGGAGTGCAGGTGCACACGATGCACCTGAGTCATCCCGGGGCGTGCCTCGGGTTCAAGGTGGTCCTCGGCGACAAGTCCTACTGCTACATCACCGACAACGAGCTGTTCCTTCCGGGGGACACGCGCGCCGACCCGCACTACATGGACCAGCTCACGGACTTCGTCCGCGGGGCTGAGATCCTCACGACGGACACCACCTACTTCGACGAGGAGTACCCCAAGTTCGTCACCTGGGGACACAGCTGTGTGTCCGAGGTCGCCAAGCTGGCGCACCACGCAGGCGTGAAGCAGGTGCACCTGTTCCACCATGACCCGTCGCACGACGATGAAAAGGTGGACCTGAAGCTCGAAGCCATGAAGGCTGCCCTCGAGACCCTCGGGAGCTCGACGGTGGCGGTGGCCCCCGGCGAAGGCGACGTCTTCGAGATCTAGGCGCGGGTGATCCCGTCCGGGAACGCCCGACCCATCGCTCCCCGCCAGCGGCATTGACGATGGCCCTCCATGCCCGGAAGAATCCTTCTCCCCCGGCTCGATGAAGCCGCACAGAAGGGTCTCTCTCATGGGCATGTTCGACGGCAAGGTGGTGATCGTGACGGGTGCGGGGGGCGGTCTCGGCCGCGCCCACGCGTTGGAGTTCGCCAAGGAGGGCGCGAAGCTCGTGGTGAACGACCTGGGCGGCACCCGCGAAGGGAGCGGCACCGGGACGGCGATGGCAGATCAGGTGGTCGCTGAGATCGCAGCTCTGGGCGGGGAGGCGGTGCCCAGCTACGACGATGTGTCCTCCACCGAGGGCGGCCTGAACATGCTCAAGACGGCGCTGGACGCCTTTGGCCGCGTGGATGTGCTGGTCAACAACGCGGGGATCATCCGCGACAAGAGCTTCCTCAAGATGGAAGAGGGCTGGTGGGACCTCGTGATCCAGGTCCACACGCGCCAGCTCTACGCCATCACCCAGCCCGTCGTGCGCTGGATGGTCGAGAACGAGGTCGCTGGCAAGATCGTGAACACCACGTCGCTGGCTGGACTGCTCGGCAACTACGGGCAGACCAACTACGCCACCGCCAAGGCAGGCGTGGCTGGGTTCACGCGCACCCTCGCCGCCGAGCTTCGCAAGAAGGGGATCCAGGTCAACGCCGTGGCCCCCGTGGCCAAGACCCGCATGACCGAAGACATCTCCATGGTCCCGGACGACATGGTCCCCGAGCAGATCAGCAAGATGGTGCTCTACCTGTCGAGCGACCTCAGCGACGCCATCACCGGTCGGGTGTTCGGCGTGCACGGGCAGCAGATCTTCGAGTACCAGATGACCCAGACGCCTGGCGTCACCAAGGACGGCGCCGAGCACTGGGGCGTGCAGGAGATCGCGGACCGCATCCTCGACATCGCCCGGCCCGAGAGCGCAGGGACCGAAGGAGCCGACGACGGAGACGACGACGTCAGCCGCGCCTTCGCCTGCATCCCCGCCGGGCTCAAGGCCGACGACGCCGCCAACTGGACGGCCGTCATGCACTGGGTGATCAAGGGCGCCAGCGACCAGACCCTGAGCATCGCGGACGGCGCGGCGAGTCACGCCGTGGGGCTGAGCGGCGCGCCGACCTGCACCATCAAGACCGACGCGGACACCGTGCTCGCCATGTTCAAGGGCGAGCTGGACCCGACGAAGGCCTTCATGCAGGGGAAGATCACCGCGGACAACCTGCCCGACATGATGAAGATGGGCGGGGCGTTCGACTTCCCGACCATCGGCGCGAAGATCGCGGCCGCTCTCGGAGGAGGTGGCGCTGCCGAGGCCGCACCCGCCCCCGCGAAGGCCGTGGATCCGGCCTCGCTGGTCGGACGTCGCTACGCCGCGGACTACGTCGTCGCCGGCCAGGACGAGATGGTGGCCTACGCCCACGCCACCAACGACCCCAACCCGCACTACGTCGACGTGGACAGGGATGGCGGAACGGTGGCTCCCCCCCTGTTCCCGGTGCGTCTCTTCCATCGCCTGATGTTCCAGTGCGTCGGCGACCCCGACCTGCAGCTCGACATGCTGCGCCTGGTGCACGGCGAGGAGGATCTGACCTGGCATCAGCCTCTTCGTCCCGGGGACATCGTCAACCTGCGCGCCACCCTCGAGTTCATCAGCCAGAAGAGCAAGGGCCTCGTGGTGGGTTGGCGCATGTACGGCATCGTCGGGGGCGTCACCGCGGTCGAGGCCGCCATGTCGGTGTTCGTGCGCAAGCAGATGCTGCCCGGCGTGGAGCCGGGAACGACCTTCGGTACCCTGCCCGCAGGCCCTACGAGCAAGCCCGAGGGCGCGCCCTCCCTGGAGAGCTCCATGGCTGTGGCCCTGGACCAGCCGGTGCGCTACGCCGCCGCCAGCCTCGACGACAACCCCATCCACCTGGATGAGGAGGTCGCGAAGAAGGGCGGCCTGCCCGGAGTCATCCTCCACGGGCTGTGCACGATGGCCTTCGGCAGCAAGGCGCTTGTCGACGGACTCCTCGACAGCGACCCGTCCCGCCTCCGCCGCTACGCCGTGCGCTTCACCAAGATGGTGCAGCCCGGGGAGACGCTGACGACGCGAGTGTGGGATGCGGGCGCCCTCGCGGACGGCAGCCACGGGTACCACGTGCAGATCGAGAACCAGGACGGGGACGTGGTCGCGGGGAACGGCTGGGCCGAGGTCGCCAGCGCCTGAGGGCGCGCGCCCGCGCCTCCCTTTCGTCGTCGCACGAATCAGGATCGTCTAGAGCCTGGCGCCCTAGGGATTCGGGTCGGTAGGACCCGGTGCCTCGCCGGAGAGCGGCCCCAGGAAACGCATCTCGGCCTTGGGCATCACCTCCCCGAGGAGCCCTTGCGCCGCCCGTTCGCGCAAGCGGCGCTCGATCCCCGCGCGCACCTCGTCCAGAGGCTGGGTGTTCTTGCGCTCATCCACCCGAATCAGCGCCCAGCCATAGGCGGTGCGCACGGCTTCGGACGTGGAGCCGGTCTCCACCGCAAACGCCGCCTTGCTCCACGCCGGGTCCATGCGGCCGTTGGCGATCCAGCCCAACCGGCCTCCGGCTTCGGCCGAACGGGAATCGACGCTGTGCTTCATGGCGAGGTTCTCGAAGCTCGCCCCGGCGCGTAGCTCGCGCAGGATGGCCTCGGCTTCCTGGCGCTCGCCCACGATGATGTGCGACACGTGGATGACTTCGAGCCGGTACTTGTCCGGGTGGGCTTCGTAGTAGTCGGCGATCGACTGCTCGCTGACCGCTGCCTGCTCGGCCTGATCCACGAACCGGGCCGCGACCGCTTCCTCGGCGGCCCGGGCGGCGACGGCAGCGAAGGTCTCGCCGCGCTGGTGAGCCGCGAGACAGAGAACGCGCTCCTCGGCGATGCGACCGGCGAGGGTGCGCCGAGGCCCCATGCCTTCGTAG
>JAGSHC010000446.1 GCA_023954745.1 Deltaproteobacteria bacterium
GCATCGCGAGGACTACGCCCTCGTCGGAGCTCCCTCCCTCCTCGACGGCGCGCCCCTGACCTCCATGGAGGACGCCGGCAACCACACCCTGGTGGACGTCGACCGGTCCCTGCCGCTCTTCCGCTACTGGCGCAACGCCCCGGGCGGCTCGGACAGCATGGAGTTCGGACACCTGCGGCAGATGGGCACCATCGAAGCCATCGCCACGGTGGTGCGCGCCGGCGAGGGGATCGCGGTCCTGCCGAAGTACCTGATCCGCGAGGACCTCGCCCGCGGCGGTCTGGTGGTGCTGCTGCCGGACGTCGAGCCCCTGCACGACTGGTTCCGGCTGGTGTTCCGGCGGAGTGATCCCCGGGTTCCCCTGTTCCGCTCTCTGGCGGAGGTGATGACGGAGCACGAGCTGCAGTAGCGGTCGGCGGGCTGCGGCTCCCCGGTTCGTAAACGGCGCGTAAACGCGGGGCCCGTTCGGGAACTCCGACGGGTTCCCCATGTCAGTCGCTGCGAACCCCGTCATGGAGCCCGCGCATGCGACCTCACACTCCGACCCTCGCCCTCTTCCTCTCGCTCCTCGCGCTGATGGGAGGTTGTCCCGAAAAGCTGGTCGACGACCCGTCTGACGATGTGCCGCCCCCCCGCGCGGTGACCGAGCCTGCCCCCGTGGACCCCGACGCCCCTGCCGCGAAGGTCGAGCAACCACCGGAGGCCCCCGAGAGCGCGCCCGAAGCGAGCCCACGCCTGAGTGACGTGCCTTTGGAAGGGAGGCTGGTCAAGGCAGTCAGCAGCTACTTCGAGGGTCACGTCGGGCGCCGCATCCACATCCACACGGACAAGCCGCTGTATCAGCCGGGAGAGACGATCTGGATCTCCACTTATGACCTGGCGAGCCGCGACCTCAGCGGCGACGCCGCCAGCACCAACAACGCCACCCTCGAGCTCATCTCACCGAAGGGAGCAGCCGTGATCACCAAGGTCCTCCAGCGGACGGAGGGGCGCGCCCACAACGACCTCGTTCTGCCCGACGGGGTGCAGGGCGGTGAGTACATCGTGCGACTCACTGCCTGGGACGGCGTCTCCGAAGACCGGCCGGTCATCGTCTCTGCCTACGAGCCCCCCCGAGTGAAGAAGAAGCTCGAGTTCGTCCGCAAGGCCTACGGCCCCGGCGACGAGGTGACCGCCACGATCGAGGTGAAGCGCCCCACGGGCGAGCCCCTGGCCAACCAGACCCTCGTGGGAGCCATTCGTCTGGACGGAGTCGATCTCCCCCGCGTCCAGCTCACCACCAACGGCGACGGTGGAGGGATGGTGCGGTTCACGCTACCGAGCCGGATCGATCGCGGCGACGGCTTGCTCACGGTCCTCGTGGAGGACGGCGGCGTCACCGAGTCCATCAGCAAGCGCGTCCCCATCACCCTGAGCAAGATTGAGCTCGGCTTCTTCCCCGAGGGGGGCCGGATGGTCGAGGGCCTGCCCACGAGGCTCTACTTCGAGGCAAACAACCCGCTGGGCAAGCCGGCGGACGTCGAGGGGCGCATCGTCGACGACCGGGGCCAGTCCGTGGCCAGGTTCCGTACTCACGACCGGGGTCTGGGCCGGGTGGACTTCACGCCCGCCGTGGGCCGCACCTACCACGCCACCATCACCAGACCCGTGGGCATCGCCGAGACCACAGCCCTGCCCCTTCCCGAAGAGGACGGCTGCGTGCTCCGACACTTCGATGATCTCGACGGCCAGCAAGACGCTGTCCGCGTGTCTGTGCGATGCACGGATGAGCGCGACGTCGTCGTGAGCGCGATGGTGCGCGAGAACCTGCTCGACGTCGCAGCGGTGCACGTGACCCCGGACGCTCCGGCCGTGGCCCATCTCCGCAGCGACGAGCCCGCCCTCGCCTCAGCCATGGGCGTGGCCACGGTCACGGTCTTCGACGAGGACCTCACCCCGCTCGCCGAGCGGATCGTCTTCCGCAAGCGTCGCGCGCGACTGGACGTGAGCATCACCCCCGACCAGGAGGCCTACGTGCCCCGGGAGCAGGTGGCCCTCAAGGTGCGCACGACGGACGCGGCGGGCAAGGCCGTCCCCGCCGACCTGAGCCTGGCGGTGGTGGACGACACCGTCATCTCCTTCGCGGACGACAAGGCAGGGCACATGCTCAGCCGCCTGTACCTCGAGACAGAGATCCCCGGCGACGTCGAGGAGCCCAACGTCTACTTCGACCTCACCGAGGAGAAGGGCGCCCTGGGCATGGACTTGCTGATGGGGACGCGAGGCTGGCGCACCTTTGCCTGGCAGCCGGTGCTCAACCCCGCTCCCGCGGCCACGCGCACTGCCGGAGCGGCGGCGCCGGGAGACGGCCTCGACGCGCTCCTCAATGACGACGACTTCGCGTTCAATGACATCCACGGCGTCGCCGCGGACCAGGGCGGCGTCGTGGAGGCGCAGGCCATGCCCGGGCTCAAGGGAGGTCTGAAGAAGAACAAGGACAAGGAGCGACCGCGGCGCCCTGCTCCGGTGGCCGACCTGCCGATGGCCCAGCCGGAGCCAGACCCCGAGCCCGTCGCCGCC
>JAGSHC010000330.1 GCA_023954745.1 Deltaproteobacteria bacterium
GACTTTCTACTCACCAGGCCGAGCCATGGCGTCGGCTCCTGTTCATCGTTGTGCTCATCATTTGCGCGTGTGCGGGAGAGACCTCTGCGCAGCCCGCAGAGGAGCCCGCGCCGGCAGCGGACCCCGCGCCGGGGCCGGAGCCGATCACCGAGGACGACGACGCCGCGGTCTACGCCCAGGCTCGCTCCGCTCAGAACGCACGGGTGGCGAAGTGGAAGGCTCACAAGAACAAGGCGATGTTGGCCCCGCAGATGTCGCTGTTCCTCGGTGGCCAGCAGGTCCGCATCTTCGACGCCGGCTGGGGCTCCCTGGGCGACGTTCCCCGGGTCGACAGCTTCTCCGGGGGGTTCGACATCTGGGCCCACCCAAACATCGCCGTGTCGCTTGCGTGGTCTGACAGCAACACCGTGTCCGACTCCGTCTCGGACGACACCGAAGCGGCCTCTCTCAACGTCACGGGTCGCATCCGGTCCTTCGACGGTGGCGCAAAGGCTGCGCTGGCTCCCCGCTGGATGCCCGTGCGTCCCATCGTGCGGGCGGCCTTCGGCGTGCGGACCGCCGAGGTCGAGGTCCAGGACGGCTCGGTGAGCAGCAACCTCAAGGGTCGTCAGGCCAGCGGCGCGGCCCCCTACGGCAAGATCGGGGGCGGGCTGGAGATCGTCACTCCCCGGTACTTCGGCACGGGCTGGCAGGACAAGAACGCGGTGAAGAGCATTCGCTGGGGCGCCGGCTTCCTCATCGAGGGCGGCGCGGAGATCGGAGGCGGCGGTGACGTCCCTGCGGCCTCCAGCATCGACCTGGGAGAGTTCGGACGCCTGGATGTCGGGCCCTGGTACTTCCGGGCTGGTCTGCTCATCTTCTTCTAGGCGGCTTCTCGGTCCCATGAGGCACAACGAGACCCCGCCTGGGGCTCGGTTGTGCGCGCGGGCCCAGTCCCTCCCGGCGCGGGCGGCTTCCCGAGGTAATCTCGGACAGAACCCTTCGCGTCGGAGTTGCTGTGCAGCGCTGGAACGGCCCCCTGGGCCTTGTCGTCGGCCTCCTCGCGCTCGGGGGCAGCCCCGCCGGCTGTGCGGCACCCGAGCCGTCGGCGGAGTGTCCCCCGGACCGCGTCCTCGATGCGGTCGACGCCGACGACCTCGGCTGCGTCGTCGTCGACTGCGGGACCGGTCCGTGGGGTGACATCGAGGCCACCGAAGACACCCTGTTCGTCGCGCCCTGGGGCGACGACCCCGACGACGGCGGAACGGGGACCATGGAGCGTCCCTTCAAGCGCGTGCGCGACGGAGCCGCGGCTGCCGCCGATGCAGGCGGGGCCAGGGTCGGAGTCGCCGCCGGCACCTACGAGGAGAACATCGACCTCTTCGAGGCAGAAGGTGTCGAGCTCGTCGGCCGCTGCGCGGAGCGGGTCGTGATCGATGGTGGCCGGAACCCAACCCCCACCGTGCTCGTCGGCACCGGCGCCGCGACCCTGCGCCGCCTGACCCTCACGGGCGGCGAGATTGGCGTGCACGTCGTCGGGGGGCTCGCCGGGTCCGAGTTCCTCGGGGAGCAGCTGGCCATCCTCGAGAACCGGACCATCGGCGCCGTCTTCGAGAGCCCCGGCGGCAGCTCGGAGCTGCGAGACACGATCGTGCGGGGGACCTTGCCGGGACCGGACGGCGACTTCGGACGCGGCCTCTACGTGGGGTTCGGTGCGAGCCTCGAAGCCTCTGGGCTGCTCGTCGAGGAGAATCTCCAGACCGGGATCTACGTCACCGGCGAGGGGTCGACCCTCGACTTGCGCGACTCCGTGGTGCGCTCGATCCAGCCGAGCGCTGGAGCCGACGCCGCCCGCGGGTTGGACGCGACCCGGGACAGCATCTCGCAAGTCCGGAACTGTGTGTTCGAGGGCACTCAGGGAGCAGCGATCCGGGCCGCCGAGCGCGCCGTCGTCGAGGTGGAGGACACCGTCGTCAGCTCTGCGCCTCCCGTCGCCCTGGTCGACATGACCGGGATCCAGGTCCAGTCCGGCGCGCGGGTCACGGCACGCCGGATGACGCTCCGGGAGAACGTCGGGCACGGCGTCTCCGTGTTCGATGCGACCTCGCGCCTCGAGATCAGTGACTCCACCATTTCAGACACGCTTCGCCGAGAGGACGCGGGTCTCGGGTTCGGCGGCGAAGTCTTCGCGGGCGGCACCCTGGTGGCCAGCGGCCTCGTCATCGAGCGCTCGAGCAGCAACGGACTCCTCCTCTCCGACCTGGGCACCAGCATCGATCTGAGCGACGTCTCCATCCAGGACACGATGGGGCTCGGCCCCTTGCCCGGCTGGGGTGTGCGGGTCATGGCTGGGGCGAGCCTCGTGGCGTCGGAACTGCACATCGAGGGGACTGCGGGGCTGGGCATGCTGGTGACCGGCGACGACACCCTCGTCCAGCTGACCGACGCCTCGGTGACCGGGACACGGCCGACGTCCGACGGGTCAATGGGCCGAGGCATCGACGTCTCTGACCATGGCGCGCTCATCGCCACGCGCCTGCTCCTGGACAACAACACGGATGTGGGCCTGCTGATCGACGGCCTCGAGGTACTCGAGGAGGGGGAGCTGTTCCAGTACACCCCCGTCGAGTTGTACGAGAGCCAGGTCTCCAATACCCGCGCCGGCCCGCAGAACCTGAGCGCGGGGGTCGTGGCGCAGTCTCGCGCCCGCCTCACTGCCGACGACCTCACCATCACGGAGAACGACGGCCCAGGCATCTTCCTGGCCGGCACGGTGCCTTCGGTGCGCCTCACCAACTCGACCCTCACAGACAACCTGTTCGCAGGCGTCGCGAACCTCGGAGGAAGCATCAACCTGTGGGACAGCACGGTCTCCGGCACCCGGCCGCACCCGGCGGAAGGTGGCGGCGCCGGAGTGTTCGCCCATGCGCTCACCTGGTGGCCGTCCGTCACATTGCGGAATGTGCTCTTCACCGACCTCCCGGGCCCCGCCCTGTACGCCCGAGGCGAGGGGATCTACGGGCTGATTGGCTGCGAGGTGACGGACACAGGGACCTGGCCCTCGATGCCAGGCGGAGTGCTCGCGCGGGATGGGGCGGGCCTCGAGGTCTTCTATCACCTGCGGATCCAGGGGAACGACTTCCACGACCTCCACGGCGACGCCATTGTGCTCGAGGCCTCGGCGGCGGACATCGACGAGGACTACGACACGGGCCTCCCGAACACGTTCAGTGGGATCCCTGGGACGCCTCTGTTCGTTCAGTGCGGCGCCGACACGACCCCGACGACCGTGGGCGACGGGTCCGGCCTCGATCCCACCTGCCGGTCCTCCGCGCGGCCCCTCGGCCCGCCGCTGCAGTACTTCATCCGTCCCGTCGAAACCGACGTGGCCGAGTAGCCGCGCGCGGCCCCACCGGTTCCCGGGGCCCGCCGCTGGACGCCCCCGCGCCCGAGCGGCACCATGGCGAAGGTGCCGAACCCCGTCCAGCTTCCCCCCCGCTACGGCAAGACGCTCGTCCTCATCGGCTCTGGTGGCTTCGGAGCGGTCTATCGGACTGACGACGAGGTCTTGGGGATTCCCGTCGCAGTGAAGGTCCCCACGGGCGCGGAGTCACGCCGTCAGGCGCGGGCCGTGCTGTTGGAGCTTCGCGCGGCGGCCGCTCTCCGGCACGAGAGCTTCGTGCAGGTGCTCGACGCGGACCTGGATCTCGACGGCGTGCCCTACCTCGTGATGGAGTTCGCCGACGGCGGCGCTCTGCAGGACAAGGCGTTCAAGGACCCCGTGCCGTGGTCGGTGGCGGCGCCCTGGATCCGCCAGCTCTTCGAGGGGCTTGCGTATGCCCACGCCGAGGGCCTCGTGCATCGCGACGTGAAGCTCGACAACGTCCTACTCGCGACCGACGCCACCGCCGACGGAGGCCAACGAGCGATGCTGGCCGACTTCGGGCTGACGAAGGTCCAGTCCGACGGCGACTTCGCCGCCACGCGGTTGCTCGCGGGCACCCTGCTCTACATGGCCCCCGAGGCCTTCGAGGACGACGCCGCCCTCATCCACCCCGGGGTCGATCTCTACGCCATGGGCGTGCTGATGTACGTGCTGCTGGCTGGGCGCACGCCCTGGAAGGCCCACGACCTCGCGCTCATCGCGGCGAAGGCCGACGGGCGCCACTTGCGCATGACGCCGGGTGTGGGCGTTCCGCGGCACGTGTCCGACGTGGTCAACCGACTCCTCGAGCCCGACGCCCGGGCGCGCTACCCCCTGGCCGCCGACGTCATCGCCGACCTGTTCCCCACCGAGGGCGACACCTCCGCCCGGGACCGGTCGGTGCCCCTCACCGTGGACGGAGACTCGCTCTTCCGCACCCACCCCCTCGCCGACTCCTCGCTGCCCCGGGATGTCAGCAGCGCGAACCATGTCCTCTCCCCGCTTCGTCAGCCGCCTCCGGCCCTGGCCATTGTGCGAGAGCCCCTGTTCGTGGGCCGCCTGAACGAGCGCGCGCGGATGTGGGAACGAGCACGACTCGCCAACGCGGGGCCTGTGGGGGTCGTGGTCTCCGGGGCGGCGGGGTCGGGTCGGTCGCGCCTGTGTCACTGGCTCGCCTCGGCCCTGGAGCAGGGGGGGCATGCGCGGACCCTGCACGTGCGATTCCGAGCGACCACCGCGCCCAGCGCGGCGGTCGCCGATGCGCTCCGGCAATTCCTGATCCTCGGGCGCGCCACGGGCGATGAGCTGAGGCGTCGGGCGACCAGCTGGTTCCGAGGACACGGCGAGGACCGGCCCGACGATGTCGACGCACTGATGAGCTGGTTGGACACCACACCCCACCCGGGGCGGTCGGTGGTCGATGCCCGCGAAGCCGCCGCGCGGCGGCGGGCCCTGCTCGAGGTTGTGTTGCGTCTCGAGTCCCGACGCGGCCTCGTCTGCGCCTGGTTCGAGGAGACCGGAGGCTCCACCAGCGGGGCGACTCTCGCCACGGAGCTCCTGCGCAGCGCTGGCGCGAGTCCCTATCCCGTGCTCGCGCTCTACGACCGCGACGAGGCGGGTGAGCTCGCCGGGGCCTTCGGGGACTGGACCCACGTCGAGCTCGACCGCTTGGGCGACGACGAGGTGCAGGCCCTCCTGCTCGACCTCGCCATTCCCGCCGACATGGTCGGGGTCGTGGGACGGCGGACTGGCGGGAATCCGGCGCGTGCCGTCGAGGCAGCGCGTCTGTACTGCTCGGGTCGGGGGGCCCTGGCGGGATTCAGCGCGAACCAGACCTCGTCGATGACGACCGTGGCCGACGTGCATGAGCCCGCGCCCGCCGGAGAGCCCAGCCCCGCTCCAGAGGTCGGTTTCGAGGACACCGTCGACGTGGATCCCGCCGAGCTGGCGCTCGTGAGGCTGCGCGGTTTCTGCGACGGAGACGCGACGGGCGATGCGGCGGGGCTCGCTTCCAGGCGGCGATTGGTGAAGCTCATGGCCCTGTTGCCGCGTCCTTGCTCCGAAGACCAGCTGGTCCGGCTCTGGCCGTCTGGGGCCGACGCCGATGCCCTGGAGATCGCCCTCGAGGACGCCGCAGTCGCCGGAGTCGTGCAGCGA
This sequence comes from Deltaproteobacteria bacterium, assembly GCA_023954745.1. GTDB lineage: Bacteria > Myxococcota_A > UBA796 > UBA9615 > UBA9615 > JAGSHC01. The sequence continues at coordinate 5,561 of JAGSHC010000330.1, forward strand.
ACCCGGGAGGGGGACCTCGACTTCACCGGCGCGCCCATCGGCGCGGCGGCCATCGACTACACCAACGCTGGCCAGGACGCGGCCGCTCTTCGGAGGGCGTGCGCGGACGAGTTGGCCACGGACGACGCGGCACCCGGCGCCCTTTGGGCCGCAGCGAGGCTCCTCCACGACGCCGGCGAAGCGAGCCGCGCGCTCGACCTCCTCATCGGTGCCGCGTCGAGGTTCGCGCAGGAGGACATCGAGGCAGGCGCGCGGGTCTGGGAAGATGCCGCGGCCATGGCCGCCAACGCGGGGCTGAAGCCCACGGACCCGCGGAGGGTGCGCGCCCTGCTGGGAGCCGCCCAGGCGGCGCGGGACGTGGGAGACATCGATCGCGCCGAAGAGCACCTCGGGATCCGGGAAGGCGCGGGCCGTATGGACCGCCGTCCAGGCGCCGACACGCGGGGCGCCCATCAGGGCGAGCAGGTAGGCGGCGCGCGAGTTCGGCTTCTTCAGCTCAGCCTTGACGTCGAGGTAGTCCCCGTCGATGTACGCGTAGCTGCCCCACCGCGGCATGCGGAAGTTCGCGCGCGTCTTCTCGAAGCGGTGCGCGAGC
>JAGSHC010000458.1 GCA_023954745.1 Deltaproteobacteria bacterium
AGCGGCCTGGCGGCCCACGGCGCCGAGACGGTCTACACCGTCGACAGCGACGCGCTCGGCTCCTACACCACCGGCGGCTTCACCAAGGGCCTCGCGGCTGTGGTGGCGCAGGCCAACCCCGCCGTTGTGCTGGGCGCAGCCTCCCCGGTCGGGAAGGATCTGTTCCCCCGGCTCGGCGCGCGCATCGGCGCTGGCGTGGTCACCGAGGTGACCGAGCTCGCCAGCAACGGCGGCTCGGTGGTGGGTACCCGCCCGGTGTACGGCGGAAAGGCCTTCGTCACCGCGACGGTCAAGTCCGACGTGGCGCTGTTCACGGTCCGTCCCAACTCCTTCCCCGTGAGCGCGGGCGCAGGGGCTGGCGCGGTGGTGGCGGTCGACGCTGGCATCGGCGCAGACGACGTGCAGACAAAGGTGCTCGACGTGGTGGCCAACGCCTCCGACGTGGCCGACCTCACCGAGGCCGATCGCATCGTGGCGGGTGGCCGCTCCCTCAAGTCCCTCGAGCAGTTTGACGCGGTGATCCGGCCTCTGGCGGGCTCCCTGCGTGCGACCCCAGGCGCTTCTCGCGCCGCGGTCGACGCCGGCTACGCGCCGCACTCGGCTCAGGTGGGCCAGACCGGCAAGGTGGTCAACCCCCAGCTGTACATCGCCGCAGGTATCTCCGGCGCCATCCAGCACCTGGCGGGCATGCGCACCTCCAAGGTCATCGTGGCCATCAACAAGGACGCCGACGCGCCCATCTTCCAGCACAGCAGCTACGGCATCGTCGACGACCTCTTCGTCATCTGCCCGCTGCTGCAGCAGGAGTTTGACGCGCTGCTCAGCTCCTGAGTTTCGCCCTCAGCGAGTTCGCCCCGGCCGCCCAGGTGGCCGGGGCGTCGCTGCGTTTGGGCGCAGGTCCGTGGTTGTCCCCCTGTGATGGTATAGTTTCACGATGCAGGCGAGGCCTTGATGGGTGAGCGCAGAGTGGGCGCAATGGGCTCAGGGGCCCAGGGAGGCGGTGGTCTCCCCGCTGGCTACCTTGAGGGTGTCTGTGAACACCTCATGGGGCAGAACGACCGCAGGGCGCTGATCCGTCTGGTGGAGCGGTGGTCGGAGACCGGCGAGCCCACCCGCCGCGCCCACCTGTTGCAGGCGCGGGCGCTCATCGACCTCTGCCTGATGGATCGTGCTTGGGTGCGCCTGAACGAGGTCCTGCAGCAGCACGAAGACGACGTAGAGACCATGCTGTTGGCCGCGGAGATGTTCGTGGAGCGCGGCTGGCCGGTGCGCGCCAGAAAGCTCCTGCGGCGCGCACGGGAGCTCAAGGTCGACCCCGAGCGGCTCGTGGAGCTCGAGCGGCGAGCCAGTGAGCCGCCCCTACAGCCCGCTACGCGCTCCCGAGAGGTCGAACAGACCGGCACCCCCGAGGAGCAGCTCGCCCTGGCGGAGCGCTTCCAGGCCACGGGCTCGTTCCTTCGGGCCAAGAGCATTCTGGAGCGGTTGCGCCGGAACCACGCGGGCACCTGGGACAGCCGGGTCGACGATCTTCTCTGGGCGCTGTCCGGCGACTTCGCCAAGGAAGATGGCGACCCGATGGAGCTCGCGCGCAGCCTGGTGCCTGGCCTCAGCGAGCCCCCCGACGAGCCGGCGGAGTACACCGAGTCGGTGCGGGCCTCCGAGGTGACCTCGGTAGGGAACAGCGAGCTCGACGGTGACCTCGAAGACGACGACGACGGACCCGCCTTCCCAGCCTTGTTCCGCCGCCTCGACCAGACCCAGGACACCGAGACCGCGTCCGAGGTCACGGCTGTCTCGCTGATGGCCGACCGCGACGAGATGGTGCGGCGCATGCTCAAGGCTGAGGACGCGGAGTTCGACGACGACGACTTCGACGATGACGACGAGGTGATGGGCCAGCCCGGGGCCCGGGGTGGCGACACCCAGATCATGCTCGTGGTGCGCAAGGACGGGCGCGCCTCTGACCAGCACCATCGGCGCAAGGCCGAGGAGTACTCGCTCCGGGAGACCCTCAACCTGCGTGAGTACCAGAGCGAGATGGGCATGGAGGCCCCGCCTCCGACGGAAGACGAAGTCCGGATGGAGGAGGAAGACGACGACTTGATCGTGGTCACCCGCCGAGAGGGCAAGGCCCCAGAGCCCCAGCCCCAGGACGAGCCGGCAGTGGGCGCGGTCCAGGTGGTGGAGCGCTCCATCGTGCCGCTCACCCCTCCGCCTCCGGCGATTCAGGCGCCGCCCCCCGCGGCCCGCTCCGCG
>JAGSHC010000113.1 GCA_023954745.1 Deltaproteobacteria bacterium
GCGGACTGCGACGACACGGACGCGGGCATCAACCCCTTCGAGGCCGAGGTCTGTGACGGGGTAGACCAGAACTGCAACACCCTCGTGGACGAGGACTTCGACCAGGACTTCGACGGCGCCTTTGACGAGAACGACCCCGGCTGCACGGGCTACTACCCCGCGGGCTCCCTGGACTGCGACGACACCGTGGCGACCACCTACGCCGGCGCCCCGGAGCTCTGCAACGCGGTGGACGACGACTGCGACAGCCCCGCCGAGGTGGACGAGGGCTTCGACGTGGACGCGGACGGCTTCTTCGACGGCGCCGATGCGGGCTGCGTGGCTGCCTACGGCTCGGTGGACTGTGACGACGCAGTGGCCACCATCTATCCGGGCGCTCCCGAGGCCTGCAACAGCGTCGACGATGACTGCGATGGCGTCGTGCCCGCCGACGAGATCGACAACGACGGAGACGGCGCCAACGAGTGCATCGGCGGCGACTGTGACGACACGAACAACTCCGTGTTCCCGGGCGCCATCGAGATCTGCAACGCCCTCGACGACAACTGCGTGGGCGGCATCGACGAGTTCTTCGACGACGACTCCGACGGCGCCTTCGACGGCACGGTGGCCGGCTGCGTCGCGGCCTACGGATCGGCGGCGGTGGACTGCGACGACGCGGTGGCCACGATCAACCCCAGCGCCACCGAGGTGTGCAACACCATCGACGACAACTGCTCCGGCGTGGTCGACGACCCCTTCGACATCGACCTGGACGGGTACTTCGAGGCCGTCGCCTGCGCGGGTCAGTACACGGACCTGGACTGCAACGACGCCAACGCCGCGGTGAACCCGGGGCAGTCCGAGGACTGCTCCAACGGCATCGACGATGACTGCGACGGCAGCGCGGACATCGGGTTCGACGTGGACGGTGACACCGTCGACACCTGCAACGGCGACTGCAACGACAACGACGCGGCCATCAACCCGGCCGCGACGGAGATCTGCGACCTCATCGACAACAACTGCGACCAGCAGATCGATGAAGGCTTCGATGTCGACGCGGACGGCTTCAGCTCCTGCGACGGCGACTGCGACGACGCCCTCGCCACGACCAACCCCACGGCCCCGGAGCTGTGCGACGCGGCCGACAATGACTGCGACAGCATCGTCGACGAGGACTTCGACCTCGACGAGGACGCTTACTACGACGCCGCTGGGGTGGGCTGCTCCGCTGCCTGGCCTGCGAGCTCCCTCGACTGCAACGACAGCAACGCGGCGATCAACCCCGGCGCCGCCGAGGTCTGCGACCAGGTCGACAACGACTGCGGCGGAGACGTGGACGAGGACTTCGACCTCGACGCCGATGGGGCCTTCGACGTCGCGGACGCGAACTGCGCGGCCATCTATGGGTCGGCCGCGGACTGTGACGACGCGGACGGCGACACCTACCCCGGCGCCGCCGAGCTGTGCGATGGGCTCGACAACGACTGCGACACCGTCGTGCCTCTCGACGAGATCGACAACGACGTCGACGGGTACGTCGAGTGCGTGCCCACCGCGGGCCACGTGGGCTCGCCCACCGGCGGTGAGGACTGCGAAGACGGCGACGCCGCCATCAACCCCGGGGCCGCCGAGCTCTGCAACCTCGTGGACGACGACTGCGACACTGACGTGGACGAGGACTTCGACGGGGACGGGGACGGCGCACCGGACGACGGGGTGGCCGCGTGCCAGGTGGTGTATCCGCCCGACGAGCTGGACTGCGACGACACCAACGACGCCATCGCTCCGGGGATCGCCGAGCTGTGTGACGGCATCGACCAGAACTGCGACGGGCTCATCGACGAGCTGTTCGACGCCGATCAGGACGGCACCTTCGACGGTGACGAGCCCGACTGCGTGGCCGAGTACACCGCCGCCGCCGTGGACTGCGACGACTCGGACCCCGATGTCTTCCCCGGCAACATCGAGGACTGCGTCAACGGCATCGACGACAACTGCAACGGGCAGATCGACGAGGACACCGACGCGGACGGCGACGGGTACTCCACCTGTGGTGACGACTGCGACGACACCGACTCCAACATCAACCCGTCGGTGGTCGAGCTGTGTGATGGCATCGACCAGAACTGCGACTTCCTCATCGACGAGCTCTTCGATGGGGACGGAGACGGCTTCGTCGACGTGAACTCCTGCGCTGCGGAGTACCCGCCCGAGGAGCTCGACTGCGACGACAGCGCTGCGTCCATCAACCCCGACGCCATTGAGACGTGCAACGAGCTCGACGACGACTGCGACACGGAGATCGACGAGATCTTCGACCTCGACAGCGATGGCTACTTCGACCGCTTCGACAGCGGCTGCGCGGCCACCTACGGCACGTCGAACACGGACTGCGACGACCTCGACCCCACGTTGAACCCCGGGGCGACGGAAGTGTGCAACGCCGCGGATGACGACTGCGACGGCATCGTGGACGAGGGCTTCGACATGGACGCGGACGGCGTCTGGGCCGACGATGTCGGCTGCAACGCCACCTACGGCGAGCCGGGCGACTGCGACGACAACAACGCCGAGGTCCACCCGGGCTACGACGACGGCGAGGGCACGGTCATCCCGCCGGCGGACGAGGTGTGCGACGGCGAGGACAACGACTGCGACGGCACCATCCCCGAGGACGCCGACTCCGACGGCTTCCTCGACGCCGACAACGCCGACTGCGCGGGTCAGGACGACCTGGACTGCGATGACGCGGTCGCCACGGTGAACCCCGACGCCGACGAGATTTGCGACGACACCATCGACAACGACTGCGACGAGGCCATCGACACCGAGGACCCCGACTGCATCGAGGGTGACGACGACGACTCGGCGGGCGACGACGACGACGCCACCGACGACCTCGCGGACCCCGTGCTCGACCCGGAGTTCGCCGGCGACGGCCTCACCCTCGCCGGTGGCTGTGGCACCTGCCTCGGCTCCGTCAGCGGTGACGAGTCGGGTGGTACGGGCCTCGCGGTGGTGCTGGCGCTCGGGCTCCTGGGCCTCGGTCGACGTCGACGGCAGCGGCGTGGGCTCGGACGTGGCGCCGTCTTGCTGCTGGCGGGCGGACTGCTCTTCGGCGGGCTGGCTGCTCCGACGGTGGCCCTGGCTCAGTCCATGGAGCAGGAGGCCGAGCGCCAGCTCGACTTCGCCTGGAAGGAGTTGGAGAACGAGTCCTGGGAGAAGGCCGTCTCCTCGGCCGAGTCTGCGCTCCGCCTCAACCCCGCGCTCTACACGGCGATGGTGGTCAAGGCCCTCGCCTACGAAGGCATGGGCGAGTTCCGCAAGGCGGAGTCCTGGCTCCAGACGTACCTCGAGCTCACCCGCGCCCTCAGCCAGGCCCCCGAGGCGCTGGCCCTCGCGGACCGCCTCAAGACCAAGATGGGTGGGGGCGGTGGTGGCGGGGTGAAGGCCGAGACGACCGCCACGGTCGGGGTCAAGCGCACCGCCTTCGGGGACGGAAGCGTCGTGATCGGCGGCTTGCTCGGGGTCCGCACGTACAGCCAGACACCCTGCGCCGTGGGCGAGGGATGCACCGCCATCGACGAGACCCGACCGGGCTTCTGGGCCACGGACGGCACGGGCTTCGGCGGCGGCTTGAGCGTGCGCGCCGAGTACTTCTTCGGGGGCTGGCTCATCGGGGCGAGGGTTCGCTACGACCTGGGAGTGGGAGAGCCCGTCGGCGCCTACGGGGTGACCACCCACGACAAGCCCGGCCATCGGCTGGACTTCAACATCGTCTTTCGTCCCCAGTTGGTGGGCGGCCTCACCAGCGTGCGCCTCCTGGCGGACGTGGGCTACGGCTTTCGTACGTGGTCGGTCTACGAGACGGTGGAGAAGAGCAGCACCGGCTCCGACGTGGCTGCGGCCCACGGCGTGTTGGGCCACCAGGTGGGCGGCGGCATCGGCGTGCGTGTCGAGCCGGGTCAGGTCCTCGGCATCGACTTCCGATACGGCCTCGCGGGTCTGCTCGGTGGTGCCGGGGGAATCAATGACCACAGCATCGAGGTGGGAGTTGGCATTCGGCCGGTGGGCCCGCTCTTGATTCGTGCGGGCTTCGACATGCACATGGGCTCCCTGTACGCCGAGAGCGAGCGTGAGGGCACGGCCCAGCGCGTCGGTCTCGACTCGCTGCGGGCGGGCGCCTTCATCGGCGCGGGCGTGGTGTTCTAGGGAGCTGTCGCGCGTCCGCGCGGTGGGGAGCGTCTAGCGCCCCGTCTCCACCAGGTACTCCTCCGCTGCGGTGATCTGGTCCCGCAGCTCCGCTGCCTTCTCGAAGTTCAGGTCCTTGCTGAACTTCCACATCTGCGTCTTCATCTGCGCGAGCTCCATGTCCATGGACTTGCGGTCCAGGGCGCGCAGGTTCTTGGGCAGCTTGAGCTCGGGGTCGTCCGAGGTGACATCGACGTAGTCGCGCTCGTAGATGGAGGCGAGGATGTCCTTGATCTCCTTGCGGATGGTCTCGGGCGTGATTCCGTGGGCGTCGTTGTAGGCCTTCTGTTTCACGCGGCGACGGTCGGTCTCGCTGATGGCCTTGGTCATGCTCTTCGTCATCTTGTCCGCGTAGAGGATGACGGTGCCGTCCACGTTGCGCGCCGCCCGGCCGATGGTCTGGAGCAGGGACCGCTCCGCGCGCAGGTAGCCCTCCTTGTCCGCGTCGAAGATGCCCACGAGGCTGACCTCCGGGATGTCGAGCCCCTCGCGAAGCAGGTTGATGCCCACGAGCACGTCGTACACCCCCTGGCGCAGCTCCTTGAGCAACTGAATGCGCTCCAGCGTGTCGATGTCGCTGTGCATGTACTTCACCTTCACGCCGAGGTCTTCGTAGTACTCGGTGAGGTCTTCGGCCATCCGCTTGGTGAGCACGGTGACGAGGACGCGCTCGTCGCGCTCCACCCGGAGGCGAATCTCCTCGAGCAGATCGTCGACCTGGGTGCCCGCGGGTCGCACCTGGATGACGGGGTCGAGGAGGCCCGTGGGGCGAATGACCTGCTCGGTGGAGATGCCGCCGGACTGCTCGAGGTCCCACTCGCCGGGGGTCGCCGAGACGAAGACGGCTTGACCGACCAGCGCCCAGAACTCCTCGAACTTGAGGGGGCGGTTGTCCACGGCGGAGGGCAGCCGGAAGCCGAAGTCCACGAGGGTCCGCTTTCGCGCGCGGTCGCCCTTGTACATGGCGCCGAGCTGAGGGATGCCGATGTGGCTCTCGTCCACCACCAGCAGGAAGTCGTCGGGGAAGTACTCCACCAGGGTCGGCGGCGGCTCGCCAGGCTCGCGCCCTGACAGATGGCGGGAGTAGTTCTCGATGCCGGGGCAGCGACCCATCTCTTGCAGGTTCTCGAGGTCGAAGAGGGTGCGCTGCTCCAGCCGCTGGGCTTCGAGCAGGCGCTCGTCGCGCCGGAGCTTCTCGAGGTGCTCCGCCAGCTCGAGCTTGATGGTGCGGATGGCCCGCTCCATGCGCTCCTCGGGCGTGACGTAGTGACTGGCGGGGTAGATGGAGACCTTGGGGACCTCCTCGATGACGCGCCCGCGCAGGGGGTCGATCTGCGCGAGCCGCTCGATCTCGTCGCCCCAGAACTCGACGCGCACCGCGAGGTTGTCCTCGTGGGCCGGGAAGATCTCCACCACATCGCCGCGGACCCGGAAGGTGCCGCGGTGGAAGTCCATGTTGTTCCGCTCGTACTGCAGCTCCACGAGAGAGCGCACGAGCTGGTCGCGGTCGCGAATCGACCCCACCTCGAGGACCTCGGTCATCTTGCCGTAGGCCTCGCGGGATCCGATGCCGTAGATGCACGAGACCGACGCGACGATGATCACGTCTCGCCGCTCGAGCAGCGCGCGGGTGGCACTGTGCCGCAGCTTGTCGATGCGGTCGTTGATGAGGCTGTCCTTCTCGATGTAGGTGTCCGACGAGGGGACGTAGGCCTCGGGCTGGTAGTAGTCGTAGTAGGAGACGAAGTACTCGACGGCGTTGTCCGGGAAGAGTTCTTTGAACTCCCCGAAGAGCTGCGCGGCCAGGATCTTGTTGGGTGCGAGCACCAGCGTCGGCCGATTGATGCGCTCCACCACGCAGGCCATCGTGAACGTCTTGCCCGTGCCCGTGGCGCCCAGCAGCGTCTGGAATCGCTTGCCCTCATCGAGGTTCTTGACGAGGTCCTCAATGGCAGCGGGCTGATCGCCGGCGGGCGAGTAGGGCGAGTGCAGCTTGAAGTCGGGCATGACGGCGTCTCGGGCGAGGTGTGGGAACGGGAGGCTAGTCCACCCGGCCCCGCTGTGAAGGGGGAGCTCCACGGCTGCTGACGTGGGCTGTCAGCGGGAGTCCCTTTGTCCCAAGATTCGACACGGACGTCCGTCAAGGGAGGGGTGGAACCTCTGACCCTTCCCGTGCTCCCTCTCTCCGCGATCAGCTTCGTTATGGGGTGCGCCTCTGCCCTCGCGCCGGGGATCGGGGGTGGCCACGACGAGCTGTGGCCTGAGTGGTTGGACCGTTGGCGCCGCTGTGGAGGCAGCGGACCTGGTGCGGGACCGGACGCGGCAACGAGCCCTCGCCGAGGCCGCCGCAAGGCTCGCTAGCCTATTGCACTGGTGTCACTGGGCGAGACGCACCTGGACGCTCTCGGAGACAAATCCAGACAGCGCCTCCCCGATCTCCAGGGCTCGCGTCTTCTGCAGGTTGTGGCCCCCGGTGGGGAACGAGAGGCGCGGTCCATCGGGGACTGCCGCCGCGAGGTCACGGGAGACGGCGTCCTCCACCAAGCGGTCGTCCTCGGTCCAGCACACCATCGTCGGACACTGGAGTCGCGCCAGGTTGCGGGCGTGGGCCGCGAATGAGATCGCGCCGGACGACTTGATGGTCCGCACGCGCTGCTCGTGGCTGAGGGTCGCGGGGAAACCGGCCCGCCGGAACCCAGCCTCCAGTCGGTCCTGAAGCAGCCAAGGCAGGCCAGGGACGCGGAGCACCGTGCCGAAGAGCCGCACGCGGCTGACCAGGAAGCCTTTGTGGCGCCGCGGGCCGATGCTCGCGAGGAGAGCCAACGATTGGACCTGCTCCGGCGCCATCGCCGCTGCGGCCGTGGCCACGCCGCCTCCCTGGGAGTGCCCGACCAACGAGTATCGGTTGAGTCCGAGGACATAGGCAGCGGCGACCACGAAGCGCGCGCGTGCCGCGAGCGTGTACCCGGGCCCCGTGCTCCAGTCGGTGCCCCCGTAGCCGGGAAGGTCGAGGCGAATGAAGCGGATCCCTTCCACCGCCGACCCAAGCCACCGGAAGTCCCGAGTGCTGCCCGGGGCACCGTGCACGGCGATGACCGCCGGGCCCTCGCCGGACTCTGCCCAGGTGAACTCGCCACGTCCCATGGGGGCGCGCTGGAGCGGCGGGTCGCTCGGAGTCTCGGGGGTCAACGGGGGCCTGACGAGTCGAGGGCGCTGGGGCTCTACGCCTTGAGGAGCGCGGAACCCCAGGTGAAGCCCGCCCCGAAGGTGGCGAGCACGACGTTGTCCCCGGGGTTGATGCGGCCCTCTTCCAGCGCCCAGTCGAGGGTCGTGGGGATGGTCGCTGCGGTGGTGTTCGCCCACTGGTGCACGGTCACCGCGATCTGGTCCATGGGGATCTTCAGCCTGCGGCCACAGGCCTCGATGATGCGGATGTTGGCCTGGTGCGGAACCACGAGATCGACGTCCGAGGCAGTCATGCCGTGGCCCTCGAGGAGCTCGACGATGACCTGGGAGATGCGCGTGACGGCGTGCTTGAACACTGCGCGCCCATCCTGCTTCACGTAGTGCATACGGGCGTCGATGGTCTCCGCGCTGGCGGGATGGGTGGCGCCTCCGGCCGGGATCATGAGCAGATCGGCGCCGCTGCCAGCCGAGTGCATGCGGAAGTCGACGATCTCGAGGCCGCCCGTCTCCTTGGCCTCCACGAGGGTCGCCCCGGCTCCATCACCGAAGATGATGCAGGTGTTTCGGTCCTCGAAGTCGAGGATTGAGGTCATGGTCTCCGCGCCGATCACCATCACTCGCTTCGCGAGACCGGTCCGCACCATGGAGGTGGCCTGGGCGAGGGCGTACACGTACCCCGAGCACGCGGCGACGAGGTCGAAGGCCCACGCCCCCTTGGCGCCGAGCGCCTCCTGCACGAAGCAGGCGGTGGAGGGGAGGGCCTGGTCGGGCGTGATGGTGGCGACGATGACGCCATCGAGCTGATCGGCGTCGATGCCGGCGCGCTCCAGGCATTGCTGCGCGGCGCGGACGCACATCCCCGAAGTGGTCTCCCCGGCGGCTGCGTCGGCGAAGTGGCGGGTGATCACTCCGGTGCGGGAGCGGATCCACTCCTCGTTGGTTTCGAGGCCGAGGTCGTCGTAGAAGTAGGAGTTGGGAACGACCCGGGTAGGGAAGTACCGCCCCGTCGCCGTCAGGGCAGCTCGGAGCACTGCGCCCGATCCTCGAGCAGCGCGAACTCGTTGGCCTCGTCCTCGCAGGCCTGCGTGAGCACCGAAGAGTCCTCGGCGGCGCCGAGCTGGGCGTCGAAGTCCGTCTTGCAGCCCGCCTCGTACTCCGTCGCGTCGGAGTAGCCCCAGTAGGCGAATCCGCTCTCCCGGGCCGCAATCCACTCGGCCTGCGTGCCCTCGGCGAGACAGTGCTCGATGTAGGCGGCGGTGACGTTGCAGTACCGGTCGCATGCCGGCGCGCAGCCGGCCGAAGCGAGCGTGGCACCGAACACAACGGCGATCAGGGAGAGACGAAGTGCATGCATCGGCGACCTTCCACGGGCCAGGAGGCCCCTGCGAGGAGTTTGGAGGCTCCACGCGCGAGGCGCGCACCTTAACCAAGTACTTCGTCCGGATCCAGGGGCTGCGGAGCGCTGTATCATCGCCAGCATGTCGTTGCCTCTTCGCATGCTGATCCTTCCTGCATCGCTTCTCCTCCTCGGGAGCGGCTGCCAGACCGGTTGGGATGATCGTCCCGTCGATGACGACGACGACTCGACCTTCCCCACCGACGACGACGACTCGACCTTCCCCACCGACGACGACGACGCCACGTCCGACGACGACGACGCGACGTCCGATGACGACGACTCCACGTCCGACGACGACGACGCGACGTCCGACGACGACGACGCGACGTCCGATGACGACGACGACAGCGGGGATGACGACGACGCCACCTCCGACGACGATGACGCCACGGGGGACGACGACGACAGCACCCCCAACCCCAACGACGGCGACGGCGACGGTTACGAGGGGCCCTTCGGCGACAACAGCGACTGTGACGACCTCGACGCGGCGGTGAACCCCGGCGCCGTGGAGGATCCGAGCAACTCCGTCGACGACGACTGCGACGGCGACATCGACGAGGCCGGGTCCATCGACGACATCGTGCCTGCGGACGGAATCGCAGCCGGCGGAACCCTCGTGACGGTGGAGGGGGAGGGGTTCCTGGCGATCACCGCGGCCACCCTCGGCACGACGAGCATCACTCCCGGGTCCGTGACCGACACCTCGTTCACGTTCGTGAGCCCTGGGGGTCCCGTGGGGGACGAAGACCTCGAGATCATCACGAGCTTCGAGACCCTGACCTTCGCGGATGCCTTCACGTACACCGGGACCTCCACGAGCATCGACTCGGCCGAGCTGATCGGCCCGGCGACGACGAGCGGAGCTTTTGGAGCTGCCCAGGGGCCATACACCGCATCGGTGACGGAGGCGGGCACCACAGGGACCGGCTCGGCGCCGTCGGGGATCATCGCCCAGGTGGGCTACGGCACCCAGGGCCAGCTCCCCACGACCTGGCCCGACTACTTCTTCGACGACGCCACTTGGTCGATGAGTGACGGTGGCTCCGATGTGTTCAGCGCGTCGGTGACGCCCCACACCTACGGGACCTGGATGGTCGTGTTCCGCTTCAGTGATGACAGCGGCTACAACTGGCTGTACGCCGACACGAACGCCGCAACGGCGCTCGATGCCCTCGAGTTGGGGCAGGCCACCGTCACGCCCCCTTCTCCCTGAGCCCCCGGAGCCCTCGCTTGTCTCGACCGCAGCCCGCTGATCTGGGAAACGCCACCTTCGCTGTCACGTTGGAGCACACGCCGCGAGACGCGTCCGAGCGTGGTCCGCGCCGTGAGATGGAGAAGGGTGGAGTGCTCTCTGCGCTTCAGGGTGTGCACGCTGCCGCGTATCGGGGCAAGTGGACCCTGGCCTTCGGGGACATCCCCCTCAAGCTCAAGACCCACGTGGATCTCCAGGCTGTGGAGGAGCTCTTCGTGTTTCTCCTCGAGCTGCTCGATGGTGGATTCGGGGAGTGGACCCTCGAGGACAAGAACGAGCTGCTCGTCATCGAGGCGACCCGGCGTGGAGTCGACGTGGCCCTCGAGTTCGGCGATGGGGACGGGGGCTACGGCAAGTTCCGTCGGGTGAAGTTCCCGGCCGCCGGCAACGTGCGCCTTCGCGCCCTCATTGAGGAATGCGCGCGGCTGATTCGGCGCTTGCTGACGGACGCGAGCGTCGCGGACCCCGAGTTCGCCGATCGCCCGGACGTCGATGAGCTTCGCTCGGACCTCGCAGCCCTGGTGGACGCGGTGCAGGAGATGCCCCGGGAGTGGCCCAAGAAGAAGGGCTCCCCTGCGCTGCCCGTGGTGGCCAAGTGGTGAGCGATCGCCTCACCCACGTCGACGAGACGGGCGCGGCGCGCATGGTCGACGTCGGCGGCAAGACGGTCACGCGCCGGCGGGCCGTGGCTCGTGGGGCAGTGCGCATGTCACCAGAGGCTCTGGAGCTCGTGCGCGAGGGGTCCAAGAAGGGCGATGTGCTCCAGGTGGCGCGTATCGCTGGCATTCAAGGCGCCAAGCGCACCGCAGATCTCATTCCTCTGTGCCATCCGTTGCCGCTGGACGCGGTGCAGGTGGACTTGCGGATCGACGCTCCGTCGTCTTCGGTGATCATCGAGGCGACGGCGAGCACCTCGGGGCGGACCGGCGTCGAGATGGAGGCGATGACGGCGGTGAGCGCCGCGGCGCTCACGGTGTACGACATGGTGAAGGCCGTGGATCGCGGGATGGTCATCGGTCAGATTCTGCTGTTGGAGAAGGAAGGTGGCCGGAGCGGTCACTGGATCCGGGAGAACAGCCCATGACCGCCGTACAGATCGGGCAGTTCGCGACCCGTGCGGAGGATTTTGGGAACCCGGGGCATTCCGGGCTGTCCATGCCACCAAACCAGCGGATCTCCGGGGTATCGGGAGGCCCGCGTTGACGCGAGAGGAGTTGCAGGAAGCAACCGACTCCGAGCTCGTCGAGGCACACCTCGCGGGGGATCGGCGAGCGTTCGAAGTCCTGGTGGTGCGCCATCAGGACCGGGTGTACCGGCTGTGTTTGCGCACGGTGTACGACCCGAGTCGAGCGGAGGAGGCGGCGCAAGAGGTCTTCGTCAAGGTGTACCGACACCTGGCGAAGTTTCGAGGGGACAGCAAGTTCACCACCTGGCTGTATCGGGTGGCGCTCAATCACTGCCGCAATGTGCAGGCCTATCGAGCCCGTCGGCACGAGAGGCGACACGACAGTCTGGACGCCGAGATCGAGGGCGAGGAGGGCAGCTTCAAGCGCCAGCTCGCGGACGACCGGCCGGATGCGGAAGCGAACCTGCTGACCACCGAGCGCCTGCAGATCATGAAGGAAGAGCTGGCCCGTCTCGATCCGATTTGGAGAGAGATCCTCGTCCTCCGGGACGTCGAGGGCCTGAGTTACGACGAGATTGGCCAGTCATTGGAGCTGGCGCCCGGGACGGTGAAGTCCCGGATTCACCGCGCACGAGGCGAGCTGAAGACTCGCCTGCGTCGCAGACTGAAGGGAGACGAGCGGATCGCATGATCCTCTCGCAACCATGACCTCGCCTACGAACACCCGAGACGACCTCAGCGCGCTGCTCGACGGAGAGCTCAGCGACGCAGAGCTCGCCGCCCTGGAGCAGGAGCTCGAGGCGGACGACGCGCTGCGCGGCGAGCTCGACGGGATTCGGGACGTGGCCGAGGGTCTGCGCTCCCTGCCCGACGTGAAGGCTCCGGACGGCTTCCTCGCCGCCGTGATGGGCCGAATCGATGCCGGTGAAGGCCTCGACGAGCCTCTGGACGACAGCGGCGCCGATGTCGTCCCGCTCGTTCCTGCGGTGGCTCCGGTCGATGAGCCACTGCCTGACAACGTGGTGCGCTTCCCATGGTGGATCAAGGGTCCCGTTCTGACCGCCATCGCCGCGCTGTTGGTCGTGGGGGTTGGTATTGGGATGCGAGACCGCGGCCCCATGGGCCCGCCGGCCGCGTCCGAGGTCGTGGCGTTCTCGCCGTCCGAGCCGGTCGCGCCGCGGCCTACTGGGGTGGTCGCCGCAGAGGACGCCGAGCTCGCCGGTGACGCCGTCGCCGATGCGGGAGAGCCTGCCGAAGACTCCGGCGACGCAGCTGAGCGCATCCGCATGACCCCCGCAGACTCGGAGCGAGTGGCCGTGGGCGGGGCAGGAACCAGCCCCGCGGTGCCTGCCGCGCCGCGCCGGTCCGGGATCCGCGAGGTGGAAGCTCCTGCGCCGCCGCCTGGTGTGGTCGCCATCGCCGAGGCGGAGTACAGCCCGGAGCCCGAAGCGGACGTCGACGGCGACGGGGTGGCCATGGACGAGGGTTCGTCTGCGGATTCACTGGTGCCCGAGATGAGTGCCGGCGCGTTGAGCGCAGTGGAGTCTTCGCCGTCGGCTCGTGCCAAGTCCGCTGCGGACCGAGGTGCCATGACGGCCGTGGCCAGTCTGCGGACCGGTGACGGCGGAGCCGTCACGGCCCTGAGGGACATCGCGGCTCGGCGGGGATGGGCGATCAACTACGTGACGCCCGGCGATGCGGCTGTGCAACTGAGCGACCTGCAGCCGGAGGCTGTGGTGGAGCTTCAGCTCCCTCCTGGGGATGAGGTCGCGGCCCAGGCAGCGCTCGATGACCTTGGCGCCTTCAGCTTCTCGTCGACCCCCGAGCGGTCTGACGGAGCGAGCTCGCGGCTGCGCATCACGATCATCTACGCGCCCTAAGCGGCCTTGGTCGAAGATCAGTAGAACCCCCGGGGAGCGAAGCGCTCTCGGGGGTTTCTGCCTTGGCGTCGAAACTGGTGGTGCGGCGCACCCCCGGGTTCTCTCGCGTATCCGGCGTGATCGGAACCACCCTTCAGCCTCACGTTCATTTTGTGGGAACCCGTCTGAAGAGTCGGGTGTCACTTCACATAGAGAACGAGACTCGCGGCACGTTTGGCACGGGGTGCCGCGGGGGCCATCGGAGGGGACACCGGGCGCTCCTTCCTCCGATGGACGGCCCCCGCCAGGAATTCTCCTGGCGGGGGCCTCCCTCTTGGGACGCACCGCGGCTGGGCGCGAACCCCTTCGTGCCCGCCCAGCCCCCTCCCGCGCGCCCCTTTCGCGTCGCCAAGGCGGTCTCCCTCTCCGGGGGCGGGCCCGATACGATGGTCCGCTCATCAGGGAGTCCTTCGTGCGTTCCATCGTCCTCGCCTTCGTCCTCCTTCTTGCTCTCCCCAGCCTCGCCTTCGCTCAGCGCGGCGACTACGGCGCGTCGAAGGCAGGCGCCCTCCGCGCCGAGTTGGGCGTGGTCCTCTCCGAGATTCGCGATGAAGTGCGCGCCATCGACGACCTGCTCGAAGCCGCGGGAAGCGCGGGGGTCCAGCGCGAGATCGCCCGCAAGCTCGCCCGCGTCGACGAACTCTCCGTCGTCGCCGACGAACTCGGTGGCCGCCTCGCGCGGGCGGCGGACCACGGCGCCGGCCACCGCCCCGATGGTCCGCCGCCCGCGGTGATCGTGGTGCAGCCCACCGAACCCGTGTTCGTGCCTGGCAACGAGCCCGTCGTGATCATCGACGCGGGTCCCGTCGCCTGTTCGGGAGGCGACTTCAACAGCCTGCTCGCAGCCGTCGACGACGAGTCCTTTCGAGACGGGAAGCTTCAGGTACTACGAGACGCATCGGCCCACCGCTGGTTCAACGTCGACCAGGTGATTCGCTTCATGGAGGCCATGAGCTTCGGTGACGACAAGGTCGAGGCCGCCGCGATGCTCCACGGCCGCACCGTCGACCTCGAGAACTGGTACCGCGTCTATGGGGCTCTGACGTTCGACTCCAACAAGAACGAGCTCCGCAAGCGCGTCGGCGGCTGACCGGACCGTGGCGCGCGACCGAGGGGAGGCAGCGCGGCCGCCCGGGTCAGCCCGAGCGCCTCGCTCCAACGAGTAGCCGTCAGAGCCGGTCTCTGCGGAGCAGGACCACGTTGCGTACCCGCTGGGCGGGGCCCTCAGGGAGTCCGGTCACCGTCAGCTTCAAGGTCGCTCCCGTGCCACGAATGGCGAGATGACCGGTTGCATGCGGTGCAGAGCGGGCCACGTCCTTCAGCTCGGACAGCAGCCCCGGAGGGAGCTCACCCCGCACGAGGGTGGCGCGTCCGTCTTGAAGCTCGACGGCGATGCGGGGACGAGAGACCCAAAGGACGAAGCCCGCGAGGCCGGCCGCGGCGATGAGCAGAAGCAGCACCCGGACCACTACTTCTTCCAGAAGGCGAGTCGCCGCCCTCCGCCTTCGTCCTGACCGGGCAGGCGCCCGAGAGCGGCACGAGCCCAGGTGGCGTCGGGCTTCACCTTGAGAAGCCGCTCGAGCCGCTGCCTGGCGGTCCCGTGATCGGCCATGTCCAGCGCGATGCGGGCAAGGTACTCCCGCGCCTGGACGTGGCTCGGATTGAAGGTCGTCGCAAGCTGCAGGAACTCTTCCGCCTGCTCGCGTTCCGTCTCAGCGGATGCCTTCCACACCGCCCAGCCAAGGCTCGCGAGGACCTCCGGGTCCGACGGGTTCTTCACGCGCAGGGCCCTGAGCACGGACACCGCGCGGCCGAAGTCGCGCGCCTCGATCATCCCGCGCGCCTGCACGAGCGCCCCCATTGCCGGGCCGACAGGCGCTGACGCCCCGGGGTTGGTCCCTGGCAGGTCGTGGGTGCGCGCGGCACGAACTCCGCCCGCCAACGGAGCCTGGCCGCGCCCGAGACGACGGTCGTACTCCTGTCGCCGGGCAGGCACCGAGAAGGTGCGCCCCGCGAGGTGGGTCACCTGAGCGAGCTCGCGGGCCATCTGTCGGACCTCGTCGGGCAGTCCCTTGTTCTTGCTGGCCGACGTCCACCGCTTCAGCAGCTTCGTCCAAGCCCGATCAATGACCGACTGGTTGGCCTTTTGGGGGACTCCGAGGAAGGTGTAGAAGTCCGTGCCCATGCGGGTCCGGTAGTCCTTGCGAACCCCCGCGTCAGAGATGGCCGCCGGGACGGACGCGCCGGAGTCGGAGAGGCGCGAGCCCTTGAGTGAGGGCACCCGGCGCGCGGTGGGATTGGTCCGGCGGCGCGACCCGGGCGACGACAGTGATCCCGATGGGACGCTGCCGGTCGCTGACGGCGGCCTCGATGAGGGCAGGCTCCCGGTCGCAGAGGTGGGTCGGGAGGGGGTGCTTCGAGGGACGGACCCTGAGGGAAAGCTTCGCGCCGGTTCCGGGGGACGGGTTGGGGCGGGGCTGTCGAGGTTGGAGCGCCGGTACCGGCCGGTGGTGTCGGCGGCGCGTGCGCTCGGCCGATACGACGGCAGGTCGGGGAGTACGTCCGAGGGTGTCCCGCTGGGCACCGTGCGCGTCAGGGGTGGGATCACCGGCCCCGACGACCACTCCCCCAGCAACTGGTCGGGCGACGCGCGGGTCCCCTTGCGGATGGCGTCGAGCACTTGCTCCGACGGCAGTGACGCCGAGTGCAAGTGGGTGACGTCGACCTCGCGCGTGTCCGGCTCGACGTCCGCGCCGGAGTGGGCGGGAACGGACTCCTCGGGGTCGTCGTCGATGTCGACGGCGGCGAGGTCGTCCGATGTGTTGAGGCTGTAGTCCAGCGAGCCTCCACCGAACGGGTCCTCGTGGGGCGGCACCATCCCCAGGGCGACGTCACGGGGCCCGTCACGCTCGATGGCTCCCATGGCCTCGAGCATCCACAGCAGCCGGAAGAACTCCCGATGCTGGTGGGCAAAGCGCCGGAGCAGCTCGGTCACCTCGGTGGGGCCTGGTATGTACGTGGCGAGCTCTGCGAGGGGCCCGTCCAGCTCCAGCTCCGGGAGGACCGAGGCCAAGCCGTCTGTTGGCATCACCGGCCCCGCCGTGCGGTCAGTCATCGGTCCGAGGACCTCGTCTTGCCGCACGCAATCCTTCACCCCGATCCAAAGAGGGGCCAGCGGGGAGCAGTCGAGGAAGACCGCGCGAAGCAGCAGCTCTGCTGGCAGTCCATCGCTGGGCTCGAAGGTCCAGCCCCCGCTCTCCCACTGCATGGGGCCGGCGATCCCTCGCTTCACGAACGCCAAGCGGGCGTCGGGGTCTTCGAGCGCGGACTCGTCGAGCTGGTCCGCCGTTCTGTTCGACTCGAACCACACCGGAGAGCCCGCGACGAAGAAGATGCGTCGATGTTCGCGGCCCGATCGGACCGTCAGGGCTCCACTGGCTGCCAGACGCACGAGCCGGCTGAAAAGCGACACGTACATCCCACGGGTGTGAAACCCGAGAGAGGGGATGAAGTCGCCGTGGTCCCGCAGCGCCAAAGCTCAGATCACCATGCCTTCCCCGTGGACCCATTCCCGGCCCACCCGCAGAGCGTCGAGATCGATTTCGATTCCTCCGACTGTCACCGTGCGCAGGGTCTCCCCCGCGAGCGCCATGGCCGCGACGGCCGCAGCCGTGAACGGTCCCATCATCGCGCCGTGCCCCGAAAAGCCCACCGCGTGGAGCAGCCGCCGCTGGCGAGGGTTGTAGCCCAGGAAAGGATTGTGGTCAGGGGTGACCGCGTAGAAGCCGGCGGTCGTCGCCCGGAGTCCGCTGAACTCCATCAGGGGCGGCATGCTGCCGGCGAGCTCCATCCAGAGCTGCATCCCATAGTTCTCGAGGCCCGACTTGTGAAAGAAGTCCGGTTCGATGACGTCCTGGTCCTCCCAGTCGAAGTCCTGCTGGGCATCCGCGTGGTGCGCCCACCCCAAGAGGAGTTGCTCGGCGTTCTCGGGACGGCAGTAGGCCCGGTTCGGGCTGATGGTCATGGGCATCTGCACCAGCTGCTCCCCGGTGAGGGACGCGCCCCGCTGGAGAAAGTAGAGGTACCGCTTGAGTGCTTGGATGGGCAGCGGGTCACCGCCCAGCAACTCCGTCAGCCGCGGCGACCAGGCGTTCGTGCAGTCGATGAAGAGGTCGGCCTCGTAGACGCCACCGGTCTTGGTCTCCACCGCCACCATCTGACCCTGGCTGTCGAACCGAGCACCGACCACGGGCTGGTGCTGATGCAGCGTGCCGCCCAGCTCTCCGATGCGGCGGAATCCCTCCATGTAGACGACGTCGGGGTGCAGGAAACCGTCCGTCGAGCAGAAGGTGGCGCCGACGAGCTCGGAGGGGTCCACGTGCACGAATCGCTCGCCCACCTGGGCGGGAGAGAGGAGCTCGACCTCGGAGAGGCCGGCGGCGTGCTGCATGGCGACGTTGGCTTGCGCGCCCTCCCAGGCTTTGGCTGCGGTCCCTCCGTCGGCCGCCTTCGCCGGGTCGGCGTACAGGAAGAGGTATCCGTTCTGGACGAGGGCATCGCCCTGGCCTGGCTCGCAGCGGAAGCGCTCCTCGAAGTGCAGGTATTCGTTGACGGAGTACACCATCGCCTTGACGGTGGCGGGGGTGCTGAACTGCTGTCGGATGCAGGCGGCGGACCGGGACGAGGACCCGGCCCCCTTTTCCCTCGCCTCGAGGACTGTGACGCGTACGCCTGCACTCAGGAGGCGCTCGGCGACGAGCGCTCCGGTGATTCCTGCTCCGATGACAATGACGTGCTCCGGCCGAGCCATGCACGGGATTCTACGGTGATCGACCACCCAAGGACGAGGGTCCCCCTCCCGGCGAGGGTGCTCCAGGGGGCCGCGACCGCGCGCCCGTCCGGGGTGGGCAGGAATCGTTCCGCCCCGTTTTTAATGGGGTTTCTGCTCCTTGCAGTGCCCTCGAGACGCTCGCGCAGCGTCCGCACCGCGGCGGGCGAAGGATTGGCCAGCACGGCCTGAATCTCCCGATCCGGTCGCAGGGAGTTCACGACGGCGACGAACTCCTCCTGGTCGGACGGGGTGAGCCGGAGCCACTGTCCCGGTCCCGGGACGGCGTAGGGAACCGCCTCGGTCCAGCCCTCCTGGGCGCGGGCGGGGTCTGGGTACAACGCCACCACATGGTCGCCGTCGAACCACAGCACGGCCGTCCAGGACGAAGCGCTCGGCTCGAAGCTGAGCTGCAGTCTCCCCCCAGCGGGCACCGTGTCCACCGGGGCGAGGGCGCGCGGCTGGCCACCCAGGGGCGGCTCCACCACGACCGAGGCCGAGAGGGCGCGCAGGTCCGGGAGCGCAGCCGGCGGTGTGGGTCGTTGCGCCAGGAGCCACCCGGCGACGAGCTGAGCGAGCACCGTCAACACCAACGCGAGGGCCCCGCCGCCCCTCAGGGGCGTAGGGCGCAGAGCGCGCTTCAGGGAAGGCATGGCAGCTCCTCCATCTCGTCGAGGCAGTCCTGATGGGCGGCAAGGTCCCGCTCCATGGTGAGGAGGGAGCCGAGCCGTGGACGATGGGCGCTGGTCCCGGGGACGGCGGCGCGTTGGAGGGTGGCGCGGAGGCGCTGCACGGCCGGGATGATGGTCTGCAGGGTCTCTTCGACCCGCTTCCGCCGCTCCACCAGCGCCGGCATCGTTCGCAGGTCCCCACGCTGCGCCCCGAGGTCGGCGGCGAGAGCCAGGAGACCGGAGAGCTCACCGCGGATGGCCTTACTTTGGAGTCCCGGGGCCCCGTGGGCGGTCTCCAGGTCGCGCACGGCCCCCTGGATCTCTTCGCAGACCTTCACGAAGGTGCGCGCATCCGGTCCCGTGGGAAGCCGCTCGACCCTGTGCCACGGCAGCGCCGGATACCGCGCGCGCCAGGACTCCAGCGGGGCGAGCCCGTCCTCGATCCACACCAGCGCGGCGCCCCCGAAGCCGATGGCGAGCAGCGAGACCCCTCCCGGTACGTCCACGGCCATGCAGCCGGCCGCGAGGACGATGGGGATGAGGGCTCGCAACCGACCAGGTCGGAACGGCAGGCGAGCGAGGAAGGGCGAGGGATCAGGGGTGGCGCGCGACATGGCTCGTCTCCGGGGCAGAGGTGATCTGGAGGTGCGAGAGGCCGGAGCGCGTGGCGATCCAGACGGTGTCCCCATCCCGGGTGAGGCCCGTGACGTCGTCTCCGGCGAGTCCGTCGACGGCCGTCCACTGGTCGATGGCCCCGGCGGGACCGACGCGGAGCAGCCCTCCGCCGAGCGTGCCGACCAGCACGGTCCCGTCGTCCAAGGACAGCAGCGCGTCGGGATTCACCCATCCGCAGGGCAGTCCGTTCTCTTCGGTGAAGGATGTCCAGGTGCCCTCGGGGCTCCGCGTGGCCAGCCCCCCGTCGTAGGTGCCGGCCCAGAGCCGCCCATCCTTCGCCACGGCCACCGCGTTCACCCAGCTGTCGGGCAGCTCGCCGGTCTCGTAGCGGAAGCGCGATGCGGTGTGGCCCTTCACGGCCCAGGCGCCCTCCAACGTGCCGACCCAGGCGATGTCGCCCGCCTGGGCCACGGAGTAGACGTTCCGCATTCCCGACTCGCCGCCCAGCGGAGCGAAGCCCACGCCGTCGAAGACCTGCACGCCGGCGGTGGTGCCGATGAGCAGACCGTCCCTGGTGACGGCGACGGCGCTCACGTGCTCGCTGCCCAGGCCGTGGAGGGCTCCCCAGGAGCGCAGCTTTCCATCCTCCACCCGAGCGAGGCCGCGAGAGGTGGCGAGCCAGGCGGCGCCTGCCTCGAGCTGCACGTCGTTGATCTCGCCGCTGGGCGCCGGGAGCGCGGACCACGCCTGCTCCGAGCGAAGCCAGGCTCCGCCGTCGAAGGTGCCCACGAGCAGGGTGCCGCCCTCAGCCGAGACCGAGGTCAGGTCGTTGGACCCTGGGCCGGCGTGGGTGCGCCAGGCCAGGGGCTGGGTGCCGTGCAGGATGCCCCGCGCGGTGCCGGCCACGGTCTCGCCGTCCAA
>JAGSHC010000378.1 GCA_023954745.1 Deltaproteobacteria bacterium
CGACTGCGACTCCGTGGTCCCGGCGAACGAGACGGACGACGACAGCGACGGCGAGTCCGAGTGTGAGGGCGACTGCGACGACGCAGACAGCGACACCTACTCCACGGCCACCGAGATCTGCGACGGCGTCGACAACGACTGTGCTGGCGGCGTGCCCGCCGACGAGCTCGACGACGACTCAGACGGTGAGTCCGAGTGCGAGGGCGACTGCGACGACGCAGACAACACCACGTTCTCCACCGCCACCGAGCTGTGCGATGGCGTCGACAACGACTGCGCCGGCGGCGTGCCCCTCACAGAGATCGACAACGACGGCGACGGTGAGGCGGAGTGCGAGGGCGACTGCGACGACGCCAACGCCGCCACCAGCTCCACCGCCACCGAGATCTGCGACGGCGAAGACAACGACTGCGTCGGCGGCGTCCCGGCGCTCGAGGTCGACAACGACAGCGACGGTGAAGCGGAGTGCGAGGGCGACTGCGACGACACCAACGCCGCCACCAACTCCACCGCCACAGAGATCTGTGACGGCGAGGACAACGACTGCGTGGGGGGCTTGCCGGCCAACGAGACCACCGACGGCGACAGCGACGGCGACCCGGTCTGCTCCGACTGCGACGACGGCGACGCGTCCTCAAGCACCCTCGACGTCGACAATGACGGTCTCGACACGTGCACGGGCAACGACTGCGACGACACAGACGGCAGCGTGTTCCCCGGCGCCCCGGAGGACATCACCAACGGCCTCGACGAGGACTGTGACGGCGTGCTCGACGAGTACACCTTCACCGAGATCTACAACCTGGTGGTGAGCCCCAACTGCAGCTGCCACTCCGGCTCATCCCACTCCACCGGCTTCGCCTTCAACGGCAGCCAGAGCACGCTGTACAGCGTGTGGGTCGGCGCCTCCGCCTCGCAAGCGGTTCTCGACCGCATCGAGCCGGGTCAGTCAGTGAACAGCTACGTCATGCACAAGCTCGACGGCACCCAAGGCACCGTCGGAGGCAACGGGCTGTCGATGCCACGGTCCATCGCGCCGAGCCTGCTCTCGTCGGACGTGCGAGACGCCATCAGGGCGTGGATCGACGACGGCGCGCCCAACGACTAGAGCGGAGGCTCGCCCCCGTCCAGGCCGCTCAGGCGGCGGTGCTGGTGGCAGGCGCGCTCTTCTTCGCGTCCCGCGGCCCGACGAGCCAGGTGGCGGTGGCGCGCGCGACGACCTCACCCGAGGCGTCCTTGATCTCCCCGATGATCTCGTACTCCTTGCGCTCGCTGCTCTCGAGCACCGGGATGGAGCACTCGGCGGTCAGCGTGCCCCGGGCCTTCTTGAGGTACTCCATCGAGAGCCCCGAGAGGATGCTGCGGGCGTCGCTCGGCATCCCGGAGATCGTCGCGAGCCCCGTGGCGATCTCGCCCAGGTTCATCAGGGCGATGGCGTGCACGCAGTTGAGGTGGTTCCGCACCTTCTTGCGGTCCTTCATGGACACGCGGGCGTATCCGGGGCGCAGCTCCTCGACGTAGGCACCGATGGTGCCGCTGTAGGGCGCGGTGCGACCGAGAAACAGGGAGAAGAGCTTCTTGCCGCCCGGGAGCCCCGAGAGCCTTGCCCAGTTTCCGTTGACCGTGTCCGCGATCGACTTGCCCATGGCTGCCTCCGTACCGCTCCGCCCCTACGA
Source organism: Deltaproteobacteria bacterium (assembly GCA_023954745.1). Taxonomy (GTDB): domain Bacteria; phylum Myxococcota_A; class UBA796; order UBA9615; family UBA9615; genus JAGSHC01. The sequence continues at coordinate 1,677 of JAGSHC010000378.1, forward strand.
CGGGTGCTGGCGCGCAGTGACTGAATACTCATTCACCGGAGGGCTGACAAGGACTGACCCCGTCACCCGCGTCGCTGGCGTGCGATCAGTCCCAGTCGTAGAAGCCGGCCCCGGCCTTCTTGCCGAGCTTTCCGTCGGCGACCATCTGCCGCATCAGGGCCGGCGGCTCGAAGGCCGCGTTGCCCAGCTCCTTCGCCAGGTACTCGCCGATGTGCATCCGCACGTCGAGGCCCACCATGTCCGTCAACTTGAGGGGACCCACGGGGTGGCGGTAGCCGAGGACCATGGCGGCGTCGATGTCCTCGGGGGACGCGACGCCCTGCTCGACCATGCGAATCGCCTCCATGCCGAGGCAGACCCCGAGGCGAGAGGTCGCGAACCCCGGGAAGTCCTTCACCGTGATGCACTGCTTGCCGATGGCCTCGCCGTAGGCGCGGCAGCGCTCGAGGACAGCCTCAGTGGTGTGCTCGGCCACGATGATCTCGAGCAGCTTCATGATGTGCACGGGGTTGAAGAAGTGCAGGCCGATGACCCGGTCGGGATGCTCCGTCGCGGACGCGATGGCGCCCACCGACAGCGAGCTGGTGTTGGTGCCGAGGATGGTGTCGCGACCGACCCAGGGCTCCACGGTGCGGAAGAGTTCCTGCTTCAGCGCGAGCTTCTCGGGCACCGCCTCGACCACCAGGTCCGCTCCGGTGACCGCTTCCTGCAGGTCGGCCACGGCGCGAATCCGCCCAAGGGCCGCATCGCGGTCCGCCGCGTCGAGCTTTCCGCGCGCCACCCCCTTGTCCATGTTGCGCTCGATGCTCGCGAGTCCCCTCTTCGCGGCCTCGGGCGAGACATCGTAGAGAGTGACCGAACACCCGGCGACAGCGCTGACGTGCGCGATGCCATGACCCATGGTGCCGGCTCCGAGCACGGCGACAGACTGAACGGACATGAGGGACCTCCTTCTTGCGGGAGGCGCAGAGTACGGATAGAAGACAGGTGGAGGAAGCCGTGCGACCGACGAACTGGGACCCCCGAGCACTCATGCACAGACCCTGGCCCTTGCTGGGCGCACTCGTGCTCGCCCTCGCTGGGTGCCCGTCGGCAGAGCCCGAGCCGGAGCCGGAGCCCACCCCCCAGCCGGCCCCCGCAGGGCCGCTCGCCGAGGATGTAGCCCTCAGTCTCATCACGGTGAACCAGGGAGTCGCCGTGCCCCTGATGTCCGAGGGCCTGACGGTCGATGATGGCGCGCCCATCGTGGTCGGGCGCCCTGGGTTGCTGCGGGTCTTCGTGGCCCCCGGAGAGGACTTCGCCCCGCGGGACCTCGTCGCCGAGCTCGTCCTGGACCACGTGGATGAGGTCGAGATCCGCCGCGAGACCATCGAGGTCGAAGAGGCCTCGCTCTCATCGGACCTGGACAGCACCTTCGTCTTCGCCCTGGACGAAGAAGACGTGCGCGCCAACACGCGCTTCTCCGTCGCCATCCGAGAGGTCGACGGCACACCTGGCCTCGAGACCGACGGTCCCACGTGGCCTCCGGTCCTCGGGGACTCGGAGCCTTCTGTGGAGCTCGACGAGGCCTACAGCCTGGGCCGCGCCGACCTCAGGGCGTCGGACTGGGGCGGAGTCGTGCGGGTCTACGTCATCCCCGTGCGCTACGACACCGACGGCTCCGGCCGTCTCCCGGACACCAGCCCCGACCAGATGGAGCTGCTGCGCTCCTGGATGCAGCGTCTCTACCCAGTGCGCGACGTGCTGATCGAGGTGGGCGAGCCCCACCCCACCACCCTGCCCTTCGACTCCACCAGCGAGCCCATGTCGGATCTGCTGGAGGAAGTCATCTCGATTCGCAGCGAGCGCGGAATCCCATTCGACACCTACGCGTACGCGATGGTGAACCCGGCCGAGAGCCGCGCGGAGTACTGCTCCAGCGGGTGCACCGCGGGCATCGCGTACCGGGTCCGCAACCCGAACACCGCGCGCCTTCGCAGCGGCGTGGGTCTCGGGTATTCGGGGACCAACACCGCCGAGACCATGGCCCACGAAGTGGGCCACAACCACGACCGTGGGCATGCGCCGTGCGGCGGGGCCGGCAACGTCGATCAGGCCTACCCCTACTCCAACGGCGGGACCGGCGTGTGGGGCTGGGACATCGTGGACGAGGTCCTGATCGATCCCACGGACCACGCAGACGTCATGGGCTACTGCACGCCGCGGTGGATCAGCGACTACCAGTACGGGGCGTTGTGGAGCCGCACCGCGGCGGTGGAGGGTCTCGCGTCCTGGGAGGGAGACGCCTCGGCGAAGTGGCAGCTGGTGTCTGTGCGCCCCGGCGACCGCTCGCGGGTCCGGGGCGTCGTCGACTTCGCCGCTCCGCCCGAAGGGGAGACCGTGCTCGTGCGGCTCCTCGATGGCTTCGGCGCGGAGGTCGGGAAGGTCGCGGGAACGGCCCTGCCCATCGAAGACGCCGGTCCCGGCGTGAGCACGCTCTTCGTGCCCGCCCTCGACGACTCGGTGGCGACCCTCGAGCTGCCCGACGGGCGTCGCATCCGCCGCTGACTGCGCCATGAGTCCCTCAGGGACGCGCCTGTGGCGCTCCCAGCGGCGTGTCAGGGTTCCCCTCCCCCTTCGTTGACGGCCGCGCAGCGAGGCCTCAGCCTCTTGTCCATGTGCTGCCTGCCCCTCCCCGGTTCTCTCACGACGTTGTCGGAGCTCTCGCTCTCGACGGAATCGCCGTGCTCCCCGGAGGAGACCTCGTAGCCACCTGACTCATCAGACACACGCACGAGGCCCTCTCCCGCGATTCTGCTGGAGGGGGCTTTTCTTTTGCGTGAACCCGGAGCGAGGGCAGCCATGCCTGTCCGCCGGGGCTTTGGCCCCCCGCGCTCCGCACCCCGCGCCGTCGTCTGTCGACGACTGCGCACGAGGATGAGGCCATGACCAACACCCACTGGGTCAATGTAGGAACCATCGGACACGTCGATCACGGCAAGAC
>JAGSHC010000380.1 GCA_023954745.1 Deltaproteobacteria bacterium
ACCTGACCCGGGCGGCGTCACTCGAGGTGCAGGGCAATAGCGTCAAGGTCACGAATCTCACCGGCCACAAGCTGATCAGCGGCTACCCCGAGGGCCGCCGGATGTGGCTCAACGTGAAGTGGTACGACGCCGCGAACACGCTGATCCGAGAGGACGGCGCGTACGGCGACGTCTCGGTGACCCTCGACGGTCAGCCCCTGACTGTGCGCACCCTGCTCGACCTCGACGACCCGAACGGGCGCGTCTACGAGGCCCACGGATCCATCACGGCTCCGTGGGCCTCGAAGCTGCTCAGCGTGGGTACGCCGGGCACGATGCCCATGGGCTTCGACCGGGTGACCGGAGCGGTGACCTCGACCCTCGCTGACGCGGCGGCCACCGGCACCTACGCCGAGAGTTTCCACTTCGTGCTGAACAACCACGTCGCCAGGGACAACCGGATCCCACCCTACGGTTTCGCCTACGACGAGGCCCGGGTGCGCAACGCGCTGCCCGTACCCGAGACGCAGTTCGGCAACCCGGGGGCCGGCGGCCAGTACGACTACTTTGACCAGGTGCCCCTGAGCCCGCCGACGGGGGCGACGTGGGCGGAGATCGAGCTGAAGTACCAGCCCACCTCCTGGGAGTACATCCAGTTCCTGTACCTCGCGAACGACGGCAGCAACGCCTTCCTCGCCGACGAGGGCCGCAACCTCAAGGACGCGTGGCTGGCCACCGGGATGGCCGAACCCGAGACCATGGCCGCCACCACCTGGGGCTCCCCGCCCGCAGGCTGCACGCCGGACGAGACGCCGGAGACCACCTGCGACGACGGGGTGGACAACGACTGCGACGAGGCGGTCGACTGCGACGACACGAACTGCGCCTCGGAACCGACCTGCGCTCCGCCGTCGCCGTGCAACGGCAACGGTGTCTGCGAGCCCGGCGAGGACTGCCTCAACTGTGTCAGTGATTGCCAAGGCAAGACCAGCGGCAAGCGCAACAAGCGCTATTGCTGCGGGAACGGGGTGCTTGAGGCACCCGAGGGGGACGGGTCGATCTGCGACCAGAACCCCTGACCCGGTTGAGAGGCCCGGGTGGTCGGCCATTGGCTGCCAACAGATTGGGCCCGCGAGGCCAGGGCGGGCTCGAACCCTGGTCTCTCCTCCAACGCCCTGCTGGCTCGCTCCTCCGGAACACCTGCTCGCCCGTGGGCACGAAGGGGAGCTCTCGCTCCCCCCCGACCAGCCTCCCCGTCACCCGCGCCACCCCCCGGGGCCCCAACCACCACAAACATGAGTAATACTCGCATTCAGCCGGTAGCGCTCTCAGCGCTGGCCCCACGAGGCCCTGGAGGAGCCCCCATGTCCCGACGCACTCTCCACACGCTGATTCCGCTGCTCGCCGTCCTCGCCGGACCCGGGTGCGACGTGCCCGAAGAGCCCGAGGACACTGGCCCCATCGACCTCACAGTCTCCCTGCCCCCCCCCACGTTCGGGTACCAGGTCTCCACCGAGCCGACCCTCGTCCCCCCGGGCAGCGAGGCGATGGTGTGCAGCGTCGTGCGGGTCGAACCCCTCGGGGACGAGCTGTCCGTGTGGGTGAACCGGCTCGAGAGCCTCAGCTCCGACAACAGCCACCACATGAACGTGCTGTTGGGTCAGTTCTCGTTCCTCGACGCGTTCCTCGGAGACGGCGCCTTCGAGGCACAGCTCGGCGTCGGTCTCGGGACCCACGACTGCGGCGAGCTGAACGACCTGATGTCGACGTCGTTTCCCGTCTTCCCCAGCCAGCGCACCAGCCAGCAGATCACGATGCCCGAAGGCGTGGGGATCCCGATGGTCGCCCCCCTCGTGCTCGTGCTCCACCACCACTACGTGAACACCCAGCCCCGCCCCGTGCTGATCAACACCGCGCTCAACGTCGAGCGGATGGACCCCGCCGACGTCGAACAGGCAGCCAGCCTCATCTTCGACGACATCGGGAGCCTGGACGTCCCCCCCGGCGGGCAGCGCGTCGTCCACCGCACATGCGGTGTCGATCGCGACGTCGAGCTCGCGCTCGTCTCCACCCACACCCACGAGCAGACGGAATGCACGACGCTCAACCGGTTCTCCGGCGAGACCGGCGACGTCGAGCCCGACCCCTTCTTCGTCAACAAGTCCTGGGAGACCCCGCCCATCCTTCACTTCGAGGAAGACACCTTCGCGCTGTCCGCCGGCGACGGCGTGCACTGGGCTTGCCACATCACCGACAGCGATGGCGACGGGGTGGTGAACGACGGGACCGCCGCGGGAGAGATGTGCGTGTTCGCCGCCGTCGCCTACCCCGCCTCCATCGGCAAGGACGAGATCATCGCCACAATGGAGTCCCAGGACCTGCTCGCGGTGTACGCGCTGCTGGGAGAAGTGATGGCCCCATGCGCCACCCACCCCGAGGCCGAGAGCCCCTGGCCGATGACGGACGAGCCGAACCTCGGCCCCCCCGTCGACACCTGCCAGTCCTGGGACCAGACCGAGTCCAACACCCTCGACTGACCCGCTGATGCAGTTCCACAGCTTCGACGACCTGCCCCGGGACAGCCTGCTCCAGGTCCCTCGGCAGGCGCGCTCCGCGACTCGGGTCCACGCCATCCTCGATGGCGCCATCCGGGTCCTCGTGGAGCTCGGGACCGACGGCTTCAACACGAACCAGGTGGCCGCGGCCTCCGCGGTGTCGGTGGGCTCCGTCTACCAGTACTTCTCGAACAAGCAGTCGATCCTGTCGGGGGTCCTCGAGCGCGGCGTCCTCCACTCAGAGGCGCTGATGTGGGGGGTGTTCGAGCAGGGCGTCGATCAGCCACTGCGGGAGACGATCGCCGCAGGCCTGCATGGCCTCGTGGACCTGTTACTCCCCCATCGAGAACTCATCGAGGCCCTGCTCAACGGCGCCCCAATGCTCGGTCGCGGGTCGAGCCTGGCCCCCATCGAAAGGGTCCTTCTCGACCTCGCCCATGCCTGGATCGAGAGGCACGGCGGGCAGCCGCCCGAGACGGGCGCGACGCTGTACGTCGGCGTCAGCGGTGGACTCTTCGTCTTCCTGAAGTGGCTCGTCGAGCAGCCGCCCGAGATGCCCCGCCGGGACTTCGTCCCCGCGCTCACCGAGCACGCCGCCGCCGCGATCGAGCGGGCCTAGTTGCCGGGGCCTCGGGGGCGGCGGCGCCATGGCGTCTACTCCACGAGTCGGCTGACCGTGCCCGAGGACGTCGCGCCGTTGGGGTGCGACCAGAGGAACTGGAGGGAGTCCTTGGAGACCGCCTCGAGCTGGACGGTCGCGTCGGCCATGCACCCGCCGAGGTCCGGCTGGTCGGTGAAGGTGTAGATCGGCGGCGCCTCGCCCACCCGCAGCCAGATCGACTGGCAGATCTCACCGCCCGACGAGCTGTAGTCGTAGGCCGCGAAGCCCCCGGGCTCGCCGACGGCGGCGTCGGCCTCGATGAAGAACTGCAGGAAGTACTCGGTCCCGTCCCCCTGGACGACAAAGCCCGTCCAGTCGCCGGTGATCGCGTCGTAGACCCCCGGCGCTGCGTCGTCGTCGTCGGCTGCGTCGTCGTCGTCGGCTGCGTCGTCGTCGTCGTCGGCCGCGTCGTCGTCGTCAGCCGCGTCGTCGTCGTCGGCCGCGTCGTCGTCGTCGGCTGCGTCATCGTCGTCGGCCACGTCGTCGTCGTCGTCCGCGGACGGGCAGGCGAAGAGCGAGGGGGACAGGAGGAGGAGGAGGGCAGTGAGGAGTCGGTAATGCATCGCGGAAATCCTAGCGAGATTTCCGGCTGGTGAGGGCGAGGAGGAGTCACCCCTCGGCGGCCGCGAGCCTCCCCTCGACCTCCGCGATCGACCCGCGTAGGCAGGACTCTTCGGACAAGGCCCCCGCCGGCGTCCGCGCGCTACAGCCCTGGATGTCTCCGTCCTGCTTCCGCAGGTCCGCCAGCACCGACCGAGCCTAGATTTCGCGCTGGGTCTGGTCGCCTGCGCCGCGGTGCAGCGCGCGAACACGCCACGGCCATCTGCTCTTCGTCCGATAGTGTGTTTGAGGGCCGATCCGCCATTGACCGTGCGATGGGGGCTCGCCACACCCCGTCAATGCACCTCTCCCCTAACCACCCCATCGATACGAGGTCCGACGTGCGCCGATGCCACATGACGACGCCATGGGTCCCGCTGACGCTCGCGGTGGCCGTCTACGCCTCCACTGGATGCGCACCAGACGCCGGGGACGAGCCTGTGGCCTTCTGCGACAGCGGACGGCGCCACCTGTACGACCCCGCGACGGCCCTCACCGCCTGGCCCGACGATCACTGGACGGTGCCCGACCCCACCACGCGCACCGGCCTTCGGCTGCACGCCGACCCAGGGGATGCCGCGATCGCGGCCTACCCGGCGATCTTCCTGGATGCGCTGCAAGATGCGCACGAGGTCGATGGGTTCGCCACCACGGCCTCCCTGTACGTCCAGGTGGACGGCAGACTCCCCGACGACCTCGACACGCTCGACGTGGCCTTGCTCTCTCGAGCCCCCGACGGCGGCTGGACCCAGCACGCCCACACCCGCACCACCACCCTCGATCGCACCACCCTCTTTGTC
>JAGSHC010000455.1 GCA_023954745.1 Deltaproteobacteria bacterium
GACGGGGACAGCTACGGCGATGTCTGCGACGTCTGCCCGAACGACACCGGGAACGACGCCGACAACGACGGCAGCTGCGCGAGCGAAGGTGACTGCAACGACGCCGACGACAGCATCTTCCCGGGCGCGCCCGAGGTGTTCAACGCCATCGATGACGACTGTGACGGAGTGATACCCGGCACCGAGATCGACGACGACGGCGACTCCTTCGCCGAGTGCGAGGGCGACTGCAACGACGCCAGCACCGACACGTTCCCGGGGGCAGCCGAGCTGTGCGACCGGGCGGACAACGACTGCGACGGAGTCATCCCCGGCGACGAGATCGACAACGACGGTGACGGACAGACCGAGTGCGAGTCCGACTGCGACGACAACGACGCCTCGAACTACACGGGCAACACCGAGATCTGCGACGGCCAGGACAACAACTGCGACAACGCCGTGGACGAGGGCTTCCCGAACTTCGATGGCGACGCGTTCGCGGACTGCGTCGATCCCGACGACGACAACGACGGCGTGGACGACGGCGACGACCTGTGCATCGAGACGCTCGCGGACGACTGGGCCGCCGGGGTCCCGAGCACGGGCACGCTGGGCAGCAACCGCTGGATGTACGACGCGGCGCTCGACGTGAACGCTGACGGCTCCTTCACCCAGGGAGCCAGCGGCAACGGCAAGAACAACGGCAACGGCAACGGCAACAACGGAACCGCCGCCTGGACGTACGACGACATGGGCGGCTGCTCTTGCGCCCAGATCATCGATGAGCTGGCGCTCGGAAACGGGCACACCAAGTTCGGCTGCAGCAACAGCGCCATGGAGGACTGGGCCCTCATCGTGAACCCCTAGCGGGGACACATCGCACCCTTCGGGGGTGCCAATGCCCGTGAACGCGGGATCCGGCCATCAGGCCGGGTCCCGCGTTCTGCTTGGTCCGCCTGCCTGGGCGCCGCTCAGAAGACTTCGGTCCGGCTCAGCGGATCCAGACCTCCACGTCGTCCACCCCGAAGGACTCGTCGGTGTCGCCCTGGTTCAGGTTCGAGCCCGCCGAGTAGAACAGCGTCGTAGCGGTGTGGGTCACGCTCTGGTCGATATACGTCGACCGGTCCTTCCAGCCCCCCCCGCACACGTTGCTGCCCGAGTTGAGGTTGAAGGTGGCCGCCCAGAGGTTGACGCCGTCGATGTCGATCCAGCCGGTCTCGTTGTCCCAGGAGTCCACGGCGTGATACCGGGTCGCGATTCGCGCCTCGGTGTGCTCGATGGCGCTGGTGTCCAGCGTGATCTCCAGGGTGCCGCCGGCGATGTTCCCGTACCCGCCGAGCATGACATTGGAGGCGCAGGAGTAGGTGGCGCTGCTCGACCAGCCCGGGGCAGGGCCAGAAGCGTCGAAGTCGTTGGAAAAGACCTGCGTCCACCCTCCGCCACTCATGTCGCACACGAACTGGCTGGCGGTGCCGGTGGAGTAGCCGTCGATCCAGTAGCTGGCGTCCGGCGCAGCGGCATCCACAGCGAGGATGTCCGCGCAGCTGAGCGCTGCACAGACCGAGGTGGACCCGGGCTCGCTCAGGTTGAACTCGAGCGCCCACGAGTTGAGAGTGCCCTGCTCACCGGCGCCGTCGTCGGTCACCTGGAGCGTCCAGACCCCTGCCGCCTCCTCCCCGTCGAATCCAGACAGCAGACCCTCCGGTGCGTAGTCCCCGCTGAGGGTCGATGGGGTGGTCTCGCCGGGCAGCGTGTTGAGTGACTCGTCGTCGAACTCGGCGTCGACGTCGTCCCCGCTGTCGCCCTGGTCGGTGAAGAGCTCGACCACCGTGCCCTGGGGCGAGATCACGAACACGTCGAGGTCGGCGTTCCAGGTGTGGCTCAGGTCGAGCAGCACGTCGACGTCCTCGATCGAGCCGCCCAGGGGGACCGTGATCGTGTCGGTGGTGACGGTCGCTGCGGCGGGGCCCACCTGGGAGCCCGGGGCGCTGTCCACGAAGCCCCCGGTCAGGTCGATCACTCCGTCGCAGTCGTTGTCCCCGTCGTCGCAGATCTCGGGATTGCCCGGATAGTTTGCGGCGTCCCCGTCGTCGCAGTCGAGGCACGCGATGGCGCCGTCCGCGTCTCCGTCGAGGTCCTCGCCCGTGAACACCGTGGCGACGTCGCAGTCGTTGTCCAGGCCGTCACACACCTCGGGGTTCCCGGGGAAGTTGCCGGGGTTCCCGTCGTCGCAGTCATCGCAGGAGACGGCGCCGTCCGCGTCCGCGTCCGCGTCCTCGCCCGCAAAGACCGTGGTCGGGTCGCAGTCGTTGTCAGCGCCATCACAC
>JAGSHC010000140.1 GCA_023954745.1 Deltaproteobacteria bacterium
CCGAGCGTCGCCAGGGCAGCGTCGTCCACTCGGGTTCCCCCCAGGCTCAGCTCGCGCAGCCTGGTCAGTCCCGCCAGCTGCGCGACCCCGCGGGAGCCCACCGCCGTGGCCCCCAGCTCGAGCTCCGTCAGCGACGTCATCGCGCCCACCGTGCCCATCGCGTCGTCGGTGATCCCCGTCCGAAAGAGCGCGAGGAACCGGAGCTGATCCAGCCCCCCCAAGGCCCGCACCCCGGCGTCGCCCACCGCCGTGTGCCACAGCTCGAGGCTCTCGAGCCCCCGCAGGCCGCCGATGTGTCGCATGCCCGCATCGGTCACCCGGGTCCGCCACAGCGCGAGGCTGCGCAGATCCCGGGGCAGAGAGCGCAGGGCCGCGTCCGTGATGCGCGTCCCCCCCAGGTCGAGCTCCTCGAGCGGCAGCTCCGCGAGGGCGGCCACCCCGCGGTCTCCGACCTCGGTGGCCCACACCGTCAGGTCGCTCAGCGACGCCGATCCCGCGAGCGCCCCGAGGCAGTCGTCAGTGATGGCCGTGCCGCCGAGCCCTAGCGTGCGCAGCCTGGCCGCACTCCTCAGGGCGCCGCACGACGCGTCCGTGATCGGCGTGTACCAGAGCTGCAACTCCTCCAGCTGCGGGAGCCGGGCCAGCCCCGCCACGCCGGCGTCCCCGATGCTCGTCCCCCAGACGTCCAGCTCCCGCAGACGCTCGAGACGCCAGAGAGCCGTGGCTCCGGTGTCCGTGACCTTGGTCGATCCCAGCATCAGGGAGCTCAGGGCCGGCAGGCCGCCGAGCACGCCAGCGCCTTCGTCGCCGACTCGGGTCGAGCTCAGATCCAGCTCCCGCAGTCCCCGAAGCGACGCCAGAGCGGAGAGGTCCTCGACCTCGGTCCCGCCGAGACCGAGTCGCTCCAGGCTGCGCATGCCGCTCACCGCCCTCAAGCCCGCGCTGGTGACATCGGTGCTCCCCAGCTCCAGCTCCCGCAGGCCTCGCAGCGGTGCGAGGGCGGCGAGACCCGCGTCGGTGAGTCCGGTCCCGCCGAGCCCCAGCCGCTCGAGGCGGCCAAGACCCGCGATCCGCGCCGCGCTCGGGTCGCCGACCCCGGTCCACCACAGCTGCAGCTCCCGCAGGGGGAGCCCCTGCAGCGCCTCGACCCCCGTGTCCGTCACCAGGGTGGCGCCGAGGTCGAGGACCTCCAGCCCCCGCAGCCCCGCCAGGGACCGCAGCCCCGGATCCCCCACGTGGGTTCCCCAGAGCACGAGTCGGCGAAGCCCCGTCAACCGACCCAGCGTTGGCATCGCCTCGTCGCCGAGGTTGGTGCCCCACAGCTCCAACTCCTCCAGTCCGCTCCAGCCCGCGAGGACCTGCAGGGCGGCGACGTCGACGTCGCTTCCGCCCAGTAGGAGGCGCCGGACCCCCGCGCCATCGATGGCGGACAGGCTCTGGAAGGACACTCGGGCCCAGGTCAGGTCGAGGGTCCCCTGCTCGATCCGCGGGACATCGTCCGCCACGCAGCGACCGCGCGCCTCGCCGAGGCTGGTGTGCTCCATCGTGACCTTCGTCGCCACCGCGAAGGCCACGTCGCAGTCCTCGTCCTCCGGGGGCGCGAGCGACGGCGAGGTCCCACATCCCAGCAGGGCCAGGGAGAGGACGAGGATCGGGGTCCGCGACACCCCAGAAGTACAGCACGTCGTCGGCCTGCCAGGGCCCGTGAGGCGAACGACCCGCTCCGCCGGTTATGATTCGGCCGCCTTGATCCACGAGAGATGCCCATGAGCCACACATGGCCCCAGAGAGCTGCGCAGTCCGAGGCGCACCACGTCGCATGGCTGACGGACGGTCCGACCCGGGACGACGACGGCGGCGTCTGGTCCTGGGCGAACGCGGGCGGCCGTGGCTTCCCCTACCTGGAGGCCGCGGGGCTTCTGCTGTCCCTGCACTGCGAGGCCCTCGTACGCGAGGGCCCAGACCCCGCGATCCACGCCGACGGCGCGCGGATCGTGCAGTGGATCCTGCCCCGCCTCGACGGCGGAGTCGTCGAGCACAAGGGCGCCCGCTACGCGTTCGACACGGCGATCGTCGTGGCCTCTCTCGACCGGTGGGTCGCCGCCTCGGACGACGACTCCCTCGCCGTACGCGGCGCCGTCGCGGGCGGACGCCGCTTCCTCGCGACGTGTGTCGAACAACAGGTCGGCCAGCGCGGGCACCCCAAGGACGGGCACTGGTCTCGCGAGTTCGGTCCTCACCTGCTCAAGCTCGCAGTGGCCATGGAGCACCCGTGCCTCGACGGCCTCGCCAACCACTTCTTGCGCACCTGCTGGGACGGCGAGCGGTTCCACATCCACGCCGACTCCCAGTCCTGGTACGCCCACGCCCACGCCTACGCCCTCGAGGGCCTGCTCGCCCTGCGAGCCCGGGGGCACTCCATCGACATGTCGGTCGTGGACGCGGGGCTCGACACCCTGCGCCGCACCGTCAGCGAGTCCGGTACCTCCACCGACGTGGCCGCGCAGTTGATCCGGCTGGGTCTCCTTCGGGGCTGGTCCGCCGAGGACGAGGGCTTGAACGGAGCCTGGGAGCGCGTGGCGAGCCGCGCCCGCGTCGACGGCGGAGTGCTCTACCGAGACGACAGCCCCGACGTGAACACCTGGGCCACGGTCTTCACCGTCCAGGCCCACCGCTGGAGCCGCATCGGCGCCGATCCCAGCTGGCTCGCCTGACGTGTACTCCCCGACGACCCTCGACCACTTCATGAATCCGCGGAACGTGGGCCAGGTCCCCGGGTTCGCCGGCGTCGGCCGTGCTCGCTCCCGCTTCTGTGACGATCGGCTCGAGATCACGGTCTCCCTGAGCGACGGGGTAGTGACCGCTGGCTTCCGCGCCCAGGCCTGCTCGGCCTGCATCGCCGCCGCATCGATGCTGACGGAGCTGGTGAACCGCGAGCCCCACGACGACGCCGCCGCCAGGGCCATCGAGCTGTCCACCCTCGCTGAAGCCCTGGACGCCGTGCCCGAGGAGAAGCTTCGCTGCGTGCGCCTCGCTCCCGTCGCCCTCGCCCGAGCCCTCGACGACGCAGTCGCGGAGGAAGGCGCCGCGTGAAGCTCCGCGGGGCTGGGAACGGTCGAGGCGTGTTGTCCTCCCTACCAGCCGACCGGTCTACAGGCCCACTCCTCCCAGCTTCGCCCCATCCCACACGCGATGGGTGCCTCCTCGTGCGATCCTGCTCCCGTGATGATTCCAGCCTCGAGCCTGCGGCTCCTGATCGAAGGCCTTGGAGCCTTGGGCACGCCGTCCACCACCTGCGCGCACCTGATCGGAGTCCACCCGGATTCCCTTCGAGGTGACGGCAGCATCTCGGCCGCTCAGGCGTTGGCCCTCGTCACCTTCGCCATCGAGACGACCGGCCCGTCCTTCGGTGTGGACGCCGGATTCGCCATTCCCCCGGGGCGCCTGGGACTTGTGGACCATCTCTGCGCCGCAGGCCCAGATGTCGCGACTGCTCTGGAGGACCTCGCTCGCTACTTTGGTCTGGTCGCCACGGGCGTGAGCCTCACCTGGGATGGACGCAGCCTGGTGGTCAGCCTGCCCAAGGTCGAGCTCCCGCAGCAGCGGCTCTTCGCCGAGCTCACCTTCGCCGTCGTGGACCAGCGAATGTCGAGCCGTTCGGGTCGCTCCCTGTCGGCCGAGATCACCTTTCCATGGGTGGCGCCTGGGTATCGCGAGCGGCTCGAGGCGCGCTGGCCGGGAGCGACGTTCGAGGCCCACGATTGCCGCATGACGCTGGAGCCGGAGTTGCTCCGCGCGCCACTGGCGACGTCGGACCCCACCCTGCGCGAGCTCCTCGACGGATACGCGAAGCGAGAGCTGGTGGAGCAACCGGCCCTCACCACCGTCGCCGACCGTGTCAGGGACGAGATCGTGGCGGCCCTCCCTGGGCGTCCTCCCGGCGCCGAGGACGTCGCCCGCGCCTTGGGCATGAGCTCCCGCGGGCTCCGTCGTGCCCTCTCGGACCAGGGCACCCGCTTTTCTGACGTGCGCGATGCAGCCCTCCTCAGCGTCGCTGCCCGCGCGCTGGAGGACCCAGCCCGGACGGTGAGCGAGGTGGGCTGGCTGCTCGGCTACTCCGAGCCCAGCGCCTTCCACCGGGCGTTCCGGCGCTGGACGAACACGACACCGGAGCTCTTTCGACAGTCTGGCCAGTTCGGTCTGTGATTCGGCCGCTTCGGTCACTGCGGGGCGACCCGATTCCTCCCAGTGTGGTTGGCACACCCCAGCCGGGAGACTCCCACGATGTCACAGCCCCTTCTCGCTTGTCTTCTCACCCTGTCCCTCCTCCCTCTCACCAGCCCCGAGGCCAAGCCACCCGCGCCGGAGTCACCGATGACCCTCTCCCGCCCCGATGGCCGTTCCCTTGCGTGGCGCGAGGTGGGTCCCCCCGAAGGTCGACCGGTGTTCTTCTTCCACGGCGGCGCAGACACCGGGCTCGCGGCCCAGCTGCTCCTGGAGGCGGCAGAAACGACCGGGACGCGCATCATCGCGCCAGACCGGCCTGGGTTCGGCGCATCGTCCGCCCATCCGGAGCGAGGCTTGCGTTCGTGGGCCTCCGATGTCGGTGTCCTCGCCGACCACCTCCGCGTCGCACGATTCGACCTCATCGGCCACTCAGGAGGTGGTCCCCATGCGCTCGCCGTTGCCGCGTTGTTGCCGGACCGCGTGGACCGGGTGGCCCTCGTCGCCGGAGGGGCGCCCAAGGACGCAGCTCCAAAGGGGATGGCACTCCCCTTCCGCCTCAATCGATGGTTCGCCATCTCTTCGCCGGGCATGCAGCGCCGGTTCGTCGAGAGCCACCGCTCCGGCCTACAGAACCCCGAGCGGTTCCTCTCCCAGTGGGGCCGCATGTCGCGGGCCGACGGGGCGCTGTTCGTCGATCAGCCTGAGGTCGCATCCCTGATCATCGAGGAGATGACACAGGCCTATAGCGGTGGCATCGATGGCCCTGCCCTGGAAGGCAGGCTCTACTATCAGGACTGGGGCTTCGAGCTGGGAGAGGTCCATCAGAAGGTCGACCTGTTCTACGGCGACGCGGATCCGATGGCTCCCGTCGGCTGGGGTGAGTACTTCGAGGAGCGATTGCCTTCCGCGACGCTGCACATCCTGGCGGGCGAAGGGCACTTCAGTGGCCTGGTTCACTACGCAAGACGGATCCTCGACAGCTTGAGAGCTATCGAGCCCGCCCTGTGAGCCGACGGGGACGGCCCAACGCGAGCGGCCTGCCTATCCGAGAAGCCCCTGGCCCCTTGGTGAACTCGCCCGATAGGAGGCGGGTGTCGTGCCCGTCCAGCGACGGAAGGAGCGGTAGAAGGACGTCTCCTCCCGGTATCCAAGGAGCCACGCCACCTCGGTCATGCTCAGAGCCGGGTCCTGAAGGTACTTCTCCGCCAGACCCCGCCTCGTGCTCGCGAGCACGTCGGCAAAGGTGAGCCCCTCCAGGCGCAGGCGCCGCTGAAGGGTGCGCTGGCTCATCCCGAGGTGCCGTGCGACCGCGGTTCCGCTGGGCGTTCCGGTGGCGAGCTCCCGGGCGACCGCCTCTCTCACTTGGCGAAGCAGGGACGATTCGCCTGCGTCCACGTCGTTGACTCGCTCCAACAGGGCCGTGAAGTAGTTCGCGAACTCCGGGTCGGCGGTGCGGACCCGCCCCCCGAGGATCGACCGCGGAAGGCTTACGAAGCTTCGTTCCACAGCGGCGCGCAGGGGCACCTCCATGACGCCTTCCAGGGCAGCTCGCTCTTCGGGCGGAATCGAGACTCGCCGCGTGCCCCAGGAGAGCGCCTTCACGGGGTCCGAAGCGAGCAAGGACAGCAGCCGAACCGCCACGAGCATCCCGTAGACCGACACAAGCTCGCGGCCGGGGTGCCCGCCAGGGCGGTCCTCCCAGAGGACGAGGTGGTCGTCACGCTCTTCCAGGACATAGGTGGCGGTCCGGTTGGTGAGGTGCTGGAAGCGCTGATGACAGCCCACCGCCTCGCCGACCGTCGCCAGCGTCTTCGCTGCCATCCCGACAATCCCGAGGCTCGCCAGCCCGTGGCGCTGGACCGCGTCGACGACGAAGCGCGGGTAGTCGTCGCGAAGGCTCATCCAGTCGAAGTGCCTGTACGTCACGTCGGCGGGAACGACACCGTCAGGGTCGGCCAGGACCTCGGCCGTCATTCCCAGGGCTGCGAGCTCCTCGGCGGTCACCCCCAGAGCGCGAGATGCCTGCACCGCGGGCTGCAGGTTTGCGACGTGGATGTGGCCAGGGGGGATCATCCCCGGACCATAGGCGATTGGCGCGATCGGACAGGACTCCGGCGCCTCCCGACAGACGGACAGGGCGGCGGCCGCCCTAGCTTCCCGACCATGAAGACACACACTCTCTTGCTCGCTGCACTCCTCGCGGGGTGCGCCGGTCCCTCGGCCGGCTCCCTCCCCCCGGACGAATCCGCGGAGCTCGCCCTCTACACAGCGGAGCAGACGCTCCTCGGCGATGCCATCTATCGGGGCCGAGTCCAGCGCCGCGGCCCCGATGACGGCGCCCTGTTCACCTACCAACGTCACGTGATCGTGGACGGCGAGCACCAGGTGTCGAGCCACCTGACCCTCTCGGAGGACGACCAGAGCGGCGTCGTCCTCCACCAGGCCTCGCACGACGCCCAGTACCGAGTGCAATGGCTCCGAGAGCTCCACGCCCAGACGGGACTGGTGGGCACCGTCGACATCGCCGACGACGGAACGGCGACCTTCGAGGTCAGCGTGGACGGCTCCACAAGGTCGCGGACCGAAACCGGGGACGCCCCCGTGCAGGTGGGCCCTACCCTCTTCGGCTTTGCGCTGGCCCACTGGGGCGAGCTCCTCGGTGGCGACGCTGTCCCGCTCCGCTTCGCCGTCCTCAAGGATCTTCGGACCTACCGGTTCGTCCTCGAGCTCGAGGCCACGGATGCCGAGACGACGTCGTTCACGATGCGCGCGTCCAGCCCCTTCGTGGCAGCCGCGGTGCCAGCGATGCGGTTGACCTTCGACACCGACACCCACGAGGTCGTCCGCTACGAGGGCGCGGTCCCTCCTTTTGCCAACGAGGATGGGAAGCTGGTCGAGTTCGAGGGGCGGGTGGACTACACGTTCCTCGCCACCCAGTACCTGTGATCGAGAGCCCTCGGGGGGCCCCCGCCCTGGAGGCCAGGGGCTATCGTGCTGCGCTACCCCGCACACCCCGGAGCCCTCCCTCCATGGCCCCATCCGCTGCTCGCATTCAAGTCACCAGCACGCGGGCCGTCGTGGACGCTGCCTCCCGCCGGGGTGTGGACCGGCAGCAGCTCCTCTCCGACCACGGGATCCTGGAGACGACCCTCTCAGACCCGGACGCGCGCCTCCCCGCGGGACAGGTCATCGGCCTCTGGCTCGACGCGATGGACCGCGCGGCCGAGCCACAGCTGCCCGTCATCGCGGCGATGGAGCTTCCATGGGGCGACTATCGGGTGATCGACTACCTCTGCGCGAACGCAGAGACGCTGGGCGAGGCGTTTCAGCTCCTCGGCAAGGTGTTCGGCATCGTCAACGACTCCGTCCGCTTGTCGATCGAGGAGTCGCCCTCGGGCGGCGGGACCGTGCGCATCCACCGAGCTGACGGCGGCGTGATTCCCTCGATGTACGTCGATTATGCCCTGACCGCCTGCATCTTCCGCATGAAGTGGGTGGTCGGGAACGATGTCCACCCCACGAGGGTCCGCTTTCGACGCTCCGTCCCGACGGACCGCTCCAATCACGAGCAAGCGTTCGGCCCGAGCGTGGACTTCGACCAGGCGATGGACGAGGTCGTCTTCGACCAGGAGCTCTGGAGCCGACCGGCCCTCGCGCCCGACCCGGGCTTGCGCGAAGTGCTGCATCGCCACGCGGAGATCATCCTTGCGGGCCTGCCGACGGTCACCCCGCTCATCGAGCGAGTCCGCACGACTCTGGAGTATGGGCTCCCCCAGGGACACTCTGACCTGGGTCGGACCGCCAAGGAGCTCGGGCTGTCCCCGCGGACCCTGCAGCGCCGGCTCTCCGATGCCGGCCTCACCTGGCGTGAACTGGTCGAAGAGACGCGGTTCGCCGTCTCCCGAGCCCACCTGGCCGAGCCCCTGCTGTCCGTGGAGGAGATCGCCGTCCTGGTCGGCTACTCGGAGTACAGCAGCTTCTACCGGGCCTTCCTCCGCTGGTCGGGCAGCCCGCCTGGAGTGTGGCGCACCACACATTGACGCGATCGGCCATGGATTGGCGCGGTGCGCAAGGTGCCCACCCGCCGGGGCGGAGTTAGGTTCGGCTCCAACAACCACGGAGTCGCCATGCGCATCACCCTCCTCCTCCTCGCGCTGCTCGCCGGCTGCGCACAGCCAGTGAGTCCCCCGCCCGACGCCTCGCACGCGCCTGCCGAGTCAGCGGCCCCCCTCCCCGAATTCCTGGTCGCTGCCCGAGCAGTGGTGCCGGCTCCCTTTGACGGACCGGTCCTCGAGGTGCTCCCCGCCGGGGGCTACACGTACCTCCGGGTCGGCTCCGCCAGCGAAGGAGCCAGGTGGGTTGTCGTGATCGCCCAGGACGCGGCGGTGGGAGATGACGTCGCGGTTCGACCCTACGGACAGCTGAGCCACTTCGACTCCCGACGGACCGGTCGCACCTTCGACCGACTCCTCTTTGCCACCCTCGACAACCGGAGCATCTGATGCGCCTGACCCTCTTCGTGGTCTTGACCTTGCTGACCGGCTGCAGTGTCACCTCTCCCTACGAAGGCCCTGGATTTGACGGGGACGTCGAGCCGGAGGGGACGGTGGTCGCGGCCATCACCCACACCCGAATCGCCGCGGGGGGAACCACATCCTTCTCGGACCACCTCGACGCCATCAAGCGTCAGCAGGACGTACACGAGGGCTTCATTGGCAGGTCCCTCGGCAACGACGTCCCGACCCCCATCCGCTGGACCCTGACCCTGTGGGAGAGCGAGGAGAGCATGCTGCGCTTCGTGACGGAGGGGGCGCACTTCGACGCCATGCTGGACTCCTCCCACGTCATCGATGGCGTGCGGTCTGCCATCTTCACCATCGAAGCCGACAGCGAGGAGTTTCCTCCTAGCTGGGAGAGGGCCATCGAACACCTCGAAGAGCAGTCACCGGAGCTCCCATGGAAGTGAACCCCGACAACAAGAAGAGCAAACAAGCCACCGGACTCCTCGTCGGACTCGCGCTGGGCGTGGGGCTGGGCGTCGCCATCGGAAACCTCGGCGCAGGCATTGCCATCGGCATCGCACTCGGAGCCGCGTTCGGCGCAGGAGTTGGGTGAGGTGAGCCCACGGCCGTTCGCTTCGAGAGCGTTCGGTGCAGCATCTCCCGGAACCTGCTGAGGCTCATCACCAGACCGCGTGGATGGAAGAGAAGGGAGTGGCGCGAGGCTTGCTGGGCTCAGGGCTCCGTGCCAGTGGCCAGCCCTTCGGCGACCGCCCGGAGGAGGTCACGGCGACGAACGGGCTTGGCCAGGTGCAGGATGCATCCTGCCGCGTGGGTCGCACGCCGAGCGGCCGGCCCGTCGTGACCGGTGACGGCGATCGCCGGAGGACTGTCGCGCACCTTCGCCAGACCCGCCGCGACCTCGTAGCCCGAGAGTCCCGGCATCTCCATGTCCAGCAGAACCAGTTGCACGGTCCGGCTCGCGCAGGCGTCGATGACCAGATCGCCTCGGGCGACCGACCAGGGGCGAACCTTGCCGGAGCGGCTCAGGAACGTGCTGTAGAGCACCCGGTTGTCCACGTTGTCGTCAGCCAGCAGGACGACGGGTCTGCGGTCTGCGAATCGGAGGCCTGCGCCGAGGATCTCGGTCGGGGGCGCCGGCTTCGCCACGAACTCCGCCATCCCCGCTGCGAGGCACGCTGCTCGGGTCTCACTGAGAGCGTGAGCCGACACCGCGACGACCGGCACCGAGGTCCTCCCCATGCTCCGCTCCACCTCCCGCAACGCCACAAGCGCCTCGTGCCCCGACATCACCGGCATGTCGAGGTCCATCAAGACCAGATCGAAGACCCCCTGCCGCACCTCGTCTACCGCTGCCGCTCCGTCTCCCACGCTGACCACCGTGTGCCCACGTGTCTCGAGGTGGTGGACGAGGATCTCTCGGCTGTCGGGGTGGTCTTCCGCGACAAGAATGTGAAGCCGCAGGCTCATGGGGACCCGGACCCCAGGCCAAGTTGCCTGAACGATCGCGGGGGGCGGTCGCGCAGCGCTTGCGCGAACGGTCTGGACGGACTCGACGAGGTCGCTCGGCAGGACGGGGCGAGCAATGCGGACTGCCCGTGCCCCAGATTGACGGGCGATTCCGGCTCGATCCGCAGGATGTAGCAGCACGAGCCCAGGGGCTCTCGCGCCGCCTCGCTGTGCGGCATAGACGACGTCCGCCAGGGCCTTCAGGGCCGGCTCCTCCGTGGCAAGGCAGACCGCCGCGATGTCGGTCCCCGGCCCCAACGTGCTGCCCGCGTGAGTCGCTCCGGCCGCTTCGAGGACCGAGTACCCCGCGTTCTCCAGACCGCGGCGCCACGAGGCGCGCAGAACCCGGTTCTCCGAGACGACCAGCACCCGACCCGAGTGGCTCGCCATCGGAGGGGCGGCAGCCTCTGTCGCCGCGAGCGGGGCCGCGAACCGGAAGGTCGAGCCCACGCCGAGGGTGCTCTCCGCCCGCACATCACCGCCCATCAGTTGGGCCAGCGAGCGGCTGATCGCCAGCCCTAGCCCGGTGCCTCCGAGAGCCGCGTCCCGCTGGACCCGCGCCTGGGCAAACTTGCCGAAGACCCGCTCGATGTCGTCGGCTGCGATGCCGACCCCCGTGTCCTGGACCTCCACCACGAGGAGGTGGTGCGGATCCGCCGCGGCTCCCGCACCTTGGGTCGGGAGTTCCTCCCTGGGGTAGGTGACCGAGACCGCCACGAACCCAGCGCGGGTGAACTTGACGGCATTCCCAACAAGGTTGAGGACAATCTGTCGGAGGCGATGGGGGTCGCCGATCAGCATCCGCGGGACGGAGGGCTCGATGTCGATCACAAACTCGATGTGCTTCTGGGCGGCGGTCGTCGCCAGAGCCGAAGCGACTGCCCGGACCACGTCCCGGGGCGAAAACGGGCGCTCCTCCACCTCGATCTGGCCGGCCTCGACCTTGCTGAGGTCGAGCATGTCGTTCAGCAGGTGGAGCAGAGAGTCGGCGTTGACAAGGACCCGGTCGAGGAACCGGCCCCGCTCGGATGAGTCTGCGGAATCTCGCGCCAGGGCCGTCATCCCCAGAATCGCGTTCATTGGTGTGCGGATCTCGTGCGACACCATCGCGAGGAACTCGCTCTTGGCTTTGCTTGCCGCTTCGGCTTCGGACCGGGCCCGACGCTGCGCTTCTTCCGCCGCGCGGAGCTGTTCTCGCTGCGCCCGCAGCTCGCCGGTGAGCGCGTCCAGCTCTCTCAGAGACGTGTCCTTGGCCTGCAGGAGGAAGAGATAGTCCGTGATGGGGTCATGGACCGCGAAGTCCTGCATCGTGAGGCCGAGGGTGGCGAGGGCCGCGAGCTCCGTGATCCACGGAGAGCAAGCAAACAGGACTTCATCGGCTGCGTTGGGGAGAGCCTGGCCCTTCAACACGAGCCCGCTGCTGTGCTCGAAGACGAACACCGAGCGTGTGGCGCCCATCAGGGCCTCGAACGACGGCCGCTCGAAAGGCCGGCGGAAGCTGACGTGGTCGAGAAGGGCTGCTCCGGGCGCCAGATCGGGGCACACCCGCGAGAGCGACGTTCCCAGGCCCCGGACCCGCATGTCTGCGCCGACCAGGAGGTGGAAGGGAAAGAGCTGGTTCAGTTGAGCGGCTTCGAGGCGGGGGCCCTCGCTCACGTGGACGCGCTCCAGCGCACCAAGAACAAGTCGTCCGCCGAGCCTTGTCCTTTGGATTCGAGGAGCGAGATGTCCACTTGTTCGGAGAACCGATCGGCGAGTCCGAGGACGAGCCCTACGACGAACGCACCCAGGCCCTCCCGATGGGACTTGTAGTGAAGGTGGACGGTCCCGGGGCCCTGCTCGGAGACAGAGAACGATGGAGGGTGGAGGTCGGGAAAGCTCAGCCCGATGCGGGCGTGCATTTCGTCGAGGTTCATGAGGAAGGTCCGCAGGTCGGCTCCGAAGAGTGAGAGCATTTGACCGTAGCCTTCCTGAGCGGAATAGCGGATCCAATAGCGCCCAAACGCCTCGAGGACTGCGTCGGGCTCCATCTGCAGCTCCTGGCTCGCCGCAGCGACGAGGTTCCAGGTCACTACATCGGGATAGGTGCGCATGCTCAGGAACGGTTCGTCCTCCCGCCCCGCAGCCGATCGGATCCGGTGCCAGGTCTCGTCGCCGAAGCTCCCACGCACCATGGTCTCCACCGCTTTGTTCACCAGTCCATACATGGGTCCCCTCCAAGGGATGCGTCGGGCATCCAGCGAACGCTGGCGAGGCGCGCTTCCACTTGAGCAATGACTTCCGCCGTGGACAAGAGATCCGCACTGCTCGCCGCGGTTTCCAGCAGGGCCCCGAGCCGGCCGAGCTCCGCAAAGCCATACCCAGGAGCGCATCCGCGCAGGTCGTGACCGAGACGCTGGAGTGTCTCGAAGTCCTGGTCTTGATATGCCCTTCGCATCTCGGCCGCCTCGGCCTTGCGATGCGCGAGGAACCTCGGCACGAGGTCGGCGATGTCGGGGTCGACGTGCACGACGCCTTGCGGGAAGTTCAGAGCTCCCCCGGTGGGCCCCCCGAGCACCTCGCCGATGGCCGCGAGCATGCCGTCCTTCTGGAGAGGCTTCGTCAGGAACAGCCGCACGCCCGCCTCCGCAGCTTCGGCGCGGAACCGGACCAGGGCGTGAGCCGTCGTCGCCACCACCGGCAGGTCAGGATTCTCCTTCGCCAGATGCCGCGCGAGGGAGAGGCCGTCTAGCCGAGGCATGTCGAGGTCCGTGATGACCAGGTCCACTTCGTGGTGCTGGAGAAACTCGATGGCTTCGATGCCATCCCCGACGACCGAGACTTCATACCCGCCGGCGCGGAGCATTGCCTCGATGAGGGCGGCGCTGTCTGCGTGGTCTTCTGCCACCAGGACGCGGCCGGGCTCACGCAGCGGCATGGAGAACCTCCACGGGCTCGAGGAGTCGAAGACTCTCGGGGGAGGTCACCGTGAACCCATCAGGCCGTTCTCGTACAACCTCATCCCTCGCGACCACTCTCGTAGGGCGCTCATGGGCAGGAACTTGGGGGCTCGGACTGATCATGGGAGGTCTCCTCACCCTAGCCGCCGAACCATCTCCAGGGGATTGGTCGAATCGTGGCGCCCCGCACTCGGACGGCACTCGTCGGCTCTCAAACTCACGGTTGCTTCGGCGAGCGTCCGGGGACGGATCAGAAGCGCCTCTCGAGCCACTGCGTGGCTGATGGAGCAGTGGCGTGCACGTGCCCGAGAGCCTCGGGAGCCACAAAGACCTCCGCGAATGTCCTGGTCATGACCAGCTCGTTGAAGGTCCCGTCGCAGTCCGGGGGCACCTGCCCCAGCGCTTCACGGAGGCAAAGGACCGGCATGTTCACACCGGCGGCCACGGTCAGGCTCATGCAGCCTGGGAACCGAGGGTTGATCTCGAGGAGGCGGGGCGTCCCCAAGGCGTCTCTCTTGAACTGCACGTTCGCCGTGTGCCGGACCCCTGCCGCCCGCGCGGCGCACTCCGCCGCTCTCTGCAGCTGCGGGTCCACCAACGTCTGGCTCGCGACAGTCACGCCGGAGTTGATCTTGAGACGCTCGCGGGGGACAGCCGCGACGAGGGTCTTGTCCCGTCGCAGGCACACGTCCACGGAGTACTCGGCGCCCGGAAGGAGCTGCTGGAGCAGGTAGGAGCCGTCGCGCGGCAATCCTTCGAGGTCATGCGGGGCATTGAGCTGACGAGTTCCCCGAGAGCCGGAACCCCGCCGGGGCTTCGCGAAGAGAGGGAATGTGAGCTCATCTGGTCGGGTGCTCTCCTCGAGGAGCGTCGTCCAGGGGACCGCCACCTCCGACCTCATGCGCTGGATGAGGTGCCACCTGTCCAGGCACAACTTCAAGGCCGGCACCGGAGACACCAGGACCTCGGTCCCAATGTTGCGGAAGAGACCCACGGCCGCTGCGAGGCGGAGCAGCTCGTCGTCGACAGTGGGCACCAGCAGGTCGATCGACTGTGTCCGGCAGATCTCGAGCATCTCGGACAGGAACTCGAACTCCCGAGCCATGGGAACGATCCATCGCTGGTGCTCGGGGACCAGATACAGACCCCCTGCATTGGGATCGGCGTCGGCGGCATGCACCACGACGTCCGGGGCCCCCCTCGCGACGGCGTTCATGAAACAAACGGCGGCGGGTCCGCCGGCACCAGTGACAAGGACTCGGGTCATTGCTCTTTCCCCTCAGGGGGGCTGATTGCCCCGTCAGGAAAGTGCGCTTCAAGCAGCGTGCCAGGATGCTCCGAACTACCGAAGCCCGTAGCGGTCGAGCTTGCGATAAAGGGTCGTTCGCCCAATGCCTAGCTCCCTCACGACAGCGCTGAGGTTCCCCTCATTTCGAGCCAGGGCGGCTTCGATCGCGGCCCGCTCGATCTCCTCCAGGGTGCGCGGCCGCAGATTCTGTTCCGAATCGGTGAGGGACTGTTCCGTTTTGGTGAGGTCGTGGGTCACTTCAGCGTGCGATGGGACCACGCGGGAGGGGCGGGAGCGGCTCGAGGGCCCCAGCGCCTGCGCCTCGAGCATGCGCGGGGGGAGGTGCTCGAGGCCGATGACATCGTCGGCGAGGATGGCGGCCCGCTGCATGGCGTTCATCAGCTCGCGTACGTTTCCGGGGAAGGGATGGGCCTCGAGAGCCGCCCGCGCGTCCTCAGAGAGCCTCAAGTTGCGTCCCTCGGCCTCCCCAAAGCGAGCGAGGAAGGTCGAAGCGAGGAGCGCGATGTCCCCTCGTCGCTCCCTCAGTGGAGGCACCGTCAGCTCGAACACCGCGAGGCGGTAGTAGAGGTCCTCGCGGAAACGGCCGGAGCGGACCTCAGCGAGCAGATCGCGGTGCGAGGCCGTCACGAGTCGGAAGTCGGGGGTGATCTCGCTCTGCCCGCCCACCCGTCGAAAGCTCCGCTCTTGGAGCACCCGGAGGAGCTTCGCCTGGAGCCGGAGTGAGAGCTCCGCCACCTCGTCGAGGAACAGTGTTCCCCCGTCGGCCTCCTCGAAGCGTCCGATTCTCTGCGAAGTCGCGCCCGTGAAGGCGCCCTTCTCGTGTCCGAAGAGCTCGGATTCCTGAAGGTTCTCGGGAATGGCCGCGCAGTTCAGTGCAACGAACGACCCGGAGCTTCGCGACCCCGCGGAGTGCAGCGACCGAGCGACGAGTTCCTTCCCGCTCCCGCTCTCCCCGCGAACCAGCACGGTGACATCTGATGGGGCCACCCGGTCGATCTTCCGAAACAGCGCCTTGGTCGCCGGAGCCTCCCCAACGAGGCCTTCATATCCCTGCCCCTCGACCTCGCGCTCCAGAGAGTGCAGCGTCTGGCGAATCTGATGATGCTCGCACGACCTACGGACGGTGCTGACGACCCGGGTTCGGTCGGCTGGCTTGGCCAGGTAGTCGTATGCCCCGGCGCGAAGGGCTTCCACCGCCGTCTTGGCATCGTCCTGGGCGGTGAGGATGGTCACCGGCAGTCTGGGGTAGCGCTTCTGGAGGGTGCGGAGAGTCGCCATCCCGCCTGCTCCAGGCATGTTCAGGTCGAGCAGCACCGTGGACGGGAGATGGGATGTGAGCCCGAGCATCAGGGCCTCGCCCGAGGCGAAGGTGCGTACTCCGAAGCCGGCGCGGGTGAGCCAACGCTCCAGCAGTGCCCGCAGGGTCTCGTCGTCGTCAGCCAGGAGAACCAGATGCTCCGAGCGGTCCGAGGCGGTGTTTCGTTTCTGCACAGCGGTCTTCCCTCTGGTTGGCGGAATCGGTGCGCGGCCTGGCCGGCGGTCGAAGCAGTCTGGCCGAAAGCCTGGACAAGGATGACAAACAGCCGTCGCGCGCAATCACGTCATGTCCTGTCACAGAACACGATCCGGGGAAACGAAGCGCGGATGTGGAATCAACTGGCGCCTTGCAGAACTGGTGCGCACCCGCATCTCGGTTCAACCAGTGCCTTCAGTCCTGGGGCCGAAGCACCCAAGGGTCCCGCTTGCGCTTCCAGCGGACCGGGCACTCCTCCCCCCAGCAGCACTCCATGAAGTACCGGACTGTCTGGCGCCGAGGCTCGGTAGGAACCGCGGGCACCGTCACCGACCACACGGCGCCTACCTTTCCCATGGGGTGGCGGTGGAACCTCTTGCCGATCGAGTCGGCAACCACCACTTCGGGCCGGCAGCTGTCCCCCTGCCCGCTCACCTTGGTTGTTGCGACGAGCGTGATGGGCTGGCCTCGCATGTATGAGCGTGGGGGCTCGTGTGCGATGCGAACCTTGGGGCGAGCGGTCCTGGGGGCCGGCCCAGCGGAGCGAGCAGTGGAGGGCGCGTCCGTGACCGTCGGTTGGGGCTTTGCCCGCGGGGTTGCCCGAGCAGGAGGCGGCGCCGCCTCGGCCACGGAGACGGGCGGAGTGACGTCCGGCTTGGGACCGGGGGCCTCCGGGGCCTCAGCCGCGGGGAGCGACCTCTCGGGCTCGACCGGCTCGACCGGCTCGACCGGCTCG
>JAGSHC010000335.1 GCA_023954745.1 Deltaproteobacteria bacterium
CCTCGCCGCAGCCGGCGAGGGCGAGGGCCGTCACAGCCCCACAGAGCATCAGCGTCTTCTTCAGCATGGTCTTCCTCCCGGTGGTCTCACCACCGCCGCGCAGCGTACAACAGCCCACCGTTGCCCCCGAAGCCGTGTCCCGAGACCTATCCTCCCCTCGTGCAGCCGCCCCTCTCCGCCTGGTCCGCCCTTGCCGCTCAGCCCCACGGGCCCTTGAGCGGTGGTCTCATCAACGACACCTTCGTGGTGGGAGCCCCCCCCCGGGCTGTCGTGCAGCGGCTTCATCTCATCTTCGACCCGGTCCTGCACGAAGACATCGAGGCGATCACGGCCCACCTCGCGGCAAAGGGCCTACTGACTCCCCGCCTGCTCCGCACGGACTCGGGAGATCTGTTCACCCTGGATGACGAGGGGCGCTGTTGGCGCGCTCTCAGCTGGGTCCCCGGCGAGAGCCATGACCGGGTGACCAGTCCAGCTCTGGCTGCCGAGGGTGGGGCCCTGGTGGGGCGCTGGCACGCCGCGACCTCGGATCTGCAGCACACCTTCGCCTTTACTCGCCCTGGCGCGCACGACACTCACCGCCACATGCAGGTGCTCCGCGACGCTCTGGACGCTCACCCCTCCCATCGGCTGCGGGATGAGGTCGCTCCCCTGGCGGACCGGATCCTCGCCGACTGGGAGCGATGGCAGGGGCGGCTGACCGGGCCCACCCGCATTGGCCACGGTGACCTCAAGATCAGCAACCTCCGCTTCGACGCGGATGGCCAGGGCCTCTGCTTGCTCGACCTCGACACCATGGCGTCTCTGTCGTTGGACATCGAGATGGGGGACGCGATGCGCTCCTGGTGCAATCCCGCGGGCGAAGACGTCGCCGAGGCTCGGTTCGATGCGGGGATCTTCAGCGCGGCCATCGGGGCTTGGCTGACGGAGTGTCCCCAGCCTGCCGAAGAGCGTGAAGCCCTCGTGCCCGGGATCCAACGGATCTGTCTCGAGCTCGCCGCTCGGTTTGCTGCGGATGCGCTCAACGAGGCCTACTTCGGCTGGGATCCATCTCGCTTCGCGACGCGAGGTGCGCACAACCTGCTACGAGCGCAGGGGCAGGCGAGCCTCGCCGCCTCCGTGGAGGAGCAGCGGGCGACCCTCAGTGAGTCGCTTCGGTCTTGACCTTCTCGACGGGGTTCAGCTCCGCAAAGGTCTCCGGCCCGTAGTCGGTCCCCACCAGACCCGGCGGGCCCTCCACCACGCGGACGGTGGCGAGCAGCTCCGCGATGAGACCGGCGTCGGGGGGCGGCATCGAGTCGAACTGCAGAACGATGGCGGCCTGAAACCGTCCGGGGTACCCCACCAGCTCCTTGAGCAGCAGGAGCGACGCTTCATCGGCGCTGGCGATGTGGTCGAAGACCAGGGCGATGGGCTCGCTGACGTGCAGGGCGGCGGCGTTCACGAGCTCCACGAAGGCCTCGACGCCTTCGGACTCCTCGGTGTCCCGGAGGACTCTGCGTCGCAGGCTGTGCCCGATCATGACCTTGGCGCGCTGGAGGAAGGAAGGGGTCGTGTGGTCGCGCAACCAGGCGCGGGCTGCGCTCACCGCTCCACAGTCCCCGCCGTCTGCGTTGCCGTCCGCGCGGAAGGCGTGCCAACGACGTGGAGGAGCGGGCACGAGACCACCGACCACGGCGATGGTCCGCCCCGTGGAGGCTGTAGCCCAGGCGTCTTCAATCACTTTCACTTCATCGGTCAAGGTAGCGTCAGATCTGAGGCTCGCCGGTCAGATCGTTCGATCGTTCGACCCACACGGCGCGAAGCCCTTCCTCTCCAGGAAAGTCCTCGGCGCGGGCGATCGCCCTCGGTTCAGCGAGGTCTGGAGTCTCCTCCAGGACCGCCTGCAGTGGCTCCTCGAAGCGAGACGTGCCCCGGGTGGCGCTGAGGGCAAGCAGTGCCCCCCCGGGCGCGAGAACCGATACGCAGAGCCGCAGCAGGCGCTCCATGTCGCGGGCAGGATCGAAGTTCTTCCGACGCTTCCCCTTGCCTGCGGTGGGGACGGGGGGCGGGTCACAGATCACGAGGTCCCAGGTGCTGCCTGACTTCGCTGCCCTCCGCAGGAACTCGAAGACGTCCGACCGGGTGTGGCTGCGGGGGTCGTGGGGCAGACCATTGAGCCGGTAGTTCGCTTGCCCGCGCTTCAGAGCCGAGGGGACCAGATCGACGTTCGTCGTGGAACGTGCGCCACCGAGGGCCGCGGCGACGCCGAACGCGGAGGTGTAGCTGAAGAGGTTGAGGACGCGCCGGCCTTCGCTGCGCTGCCGCACGGCCGCCCGCATGGGACGCGCATCGAGGAACAGACCCACGTTCGTGCCGTAGAGCAGATCGATGCCAAAGCGCATCCCGGCTTCATCGATGAGGAGGCGCCCCTCCCGCGTGACGAAGGGGTCGTCGTCCGAGGAGCCGGGCAGGGTTCCGGCGAGGAGGCGGCCCTCGCCGCGGCCTCGGTCCTGGTGACCGCGTTCCTTGAGGACCACCCCCTGCACGTCGTCCCGTGCCATGAGGTCGTCGACGAGCCCGGCGAGCACGCTGGGGTCAGCGTCTTCCCGCCCGAAGCTCTGGATCAGGGCCATGGGCCCGAAGCGATCAACCGTCCACCCGGGCATCCCAGCGGTCCGCCCGTCGAGCAGGCGTTCAGCGGATTGATTCACCGACTCTCCGTTCCGTGAGCGCTGGGGGCGGGGATCAGATGTGGATCATCTTCTGGCGAACCTGGCCCAGCAGATCAGCCGCCTCTTCGGCGCTCGTTCGCTGCTCCGCGGTCAGTCCGAGCTGCGTCGCCATCTGCATCAGCGCGACGTTCTCTTCGGCCGTCGTCACGCCATCGGCGCGCGCTACCAGGAGCGCGTCCCGGTACACCAGGGCGACCAGCCGCGGGTGCGCCTTCAGCTTCCCGAGGGCGTCGTCCATGTTCGCGTCCACCGTCGCCAGCGCCCGGCTCACCGTGAAGGGCATCGCCCCCAGGATGTCGGCGGCGCCCTGGATGATGCGGGACTCCGACTCGACGATGCCGTTGGCCTTCGCCACGCACACGAGGGTGGTCACGTAGGCATCGACGAGCTTGGCGTCGAGAGGCTCGTCGAGCCCATACAGATAGGGGGCGGCCAGTGGGTTCACGTGGTGGTCATCGCCTTCTGGAGGAGCGTCGTCATCCTGCGTGCCAGCCGCGCCGGGTCCTCCACCGGACTGCCTTCGAGCAGCAGAGCCTGATCGTAGAGGATCTCGACCCACTCCTTCACCTGCGCCGACTCCGGCTCGGCCCCGTGGGCGTCGCGGATCGCGTTGATGAGGGGGTGCGTGGGGTTCACCTCGAGGATGCGCTTGCTCTTCGGGATGGAGTTGTCGTGGTTGCGCAGCAGGCGCTCGAGGTAGGCGTTCTGGCCGCCCTCGGGCACCACGAGGCACACCGGCGAATCGGTGAGGCGGTTGCTGACGCGGACCTCGCTGACGTTGCTGTCGAGCACCGTGCCCATGTGTCCCAGCAGGCCCTCGAGGCTGTCCTTGGCCTCTTCGCGCTCCTTCTTGGTGTCCTCGTCCTCTTCCTCGCCGAGGTCCAGGTCCGCCTTCGTGGCCGAGACCAGCTTCTTGTCGTCGTAGTCGCCGAGGCCATCGACGGCCCACTCGTCGACGGGGTCGGTCATGTAGAGGACCTCCCAGCCGCGCGACTTGAGGGACTCGAGGTGCGGGGACGCCGCCACCGCCGCCTCGGACTCGCCGATGACGTAGTAGATGTCCTCCTGCCCCTCGGGCATGCGCTCGATGTACTCGTCGAGGGAGGTCAGCCCGTCGACACCGGAGGAGCGGTAGCGCAGCAGCTTGCCGATGCGCTTGGCCTGGTCCTTGTCGAGGTACAGGCCCTCCTTGATGACGGGACCGAAGCCCGTCCAGAAGGCGTTGTAGGCCTCGGCGTCGTCACCAGCGAAGGTCTTGAGCCGATCGAGGGTCTTCTTGATGACCTGCTTGCGGATGCTGCGCGTGATGGCGCCGTCCTGAAGCATCTCGCGGCTGACGTTCAGCGGCAGGTCGTCGCTGTCGATGACCCCCTTGACGAAGCGCAGCCAGGCGGGGACGAGCTCCTCGGCGTCGTCGAGGATGAACACGCGGTTCACGAAGAGGCTGACGCCGCGCTTCGCTTCGCGGTGGTAGAGGTCGAAGGGCGGACGCTTCGGGACGTAGAGCAGGCCCGTGAAGAGCTGGGTGCCCTCGATCTTGAAGTGGTTCCAGCACAGCGGATCCTCGAAGTCGTTCGAGACGTGCTTGTAGAACTCGACGTACTCCTCGTCCGTGACCTCGTCCCGGGGGCGCTGCCACAGCGCCGAGCCCTTGTTCACCTGCTCGAACTGCAAGGTGAGAACGGGCTCCTTGGGCTCCGCGTCCTCTTCGCTCTCGTCGTCCTCGTCCTTGGGCTCCTCCGGGGCGGGGCGCATGTCGCCGAGCATGATGGGGTGCCGCACGTAGTCGCTGTACTTGGCGATGAGGGCGCGCAGGGACCAGAAGGAGGTGTACTCCATCTGCTCTTCGGCGAGGTGCAGGGTGATGGTGGTTCCCCGGCCGTCGCGCTCGCCGGGCTCGAGCGTGTAGCTCTCCTGGGCGTCCGACGTCCAGACCCACGCTTCGTCGCTGCCCGCCGCGCGGCTGGTGACGGTGACCATGTCGGCCACGAGGAACGCGGAGTAGAAGCCCACGCCGAACTGGCCGATGAGCGAGGCGTCGTCCGCCTTCTTCTCCTTGAGGCCCTCGAGGAACTGCAGGGTGCCGGAGTGGGCGATGGTGCCGAGGCTGGCGATGAGCTGGTCGTGGCTCATGCCGCTGCCGTTGTCGGCGATGTGCAGCAGGCGCGCTTCGGGCTCGGCCCAGATCTGAATCGCGAACTCGGCGTCGTCGTCGAGCAGGTTGTCGTCCTCCAGGGCCGACAGGCGCAGTCGGTCGATGGCGTCCGACGCGTTGGAGACCAACTCGCGGAGGAAGATCTCCTTGTTGGAGTAGAGCGAGTTGACGACGAGGTGCAGCACACGGCTGACCTCGGCCTGGAATGCGTGGGTCTCAGTAGCGGACATGCGATCTCCGGAGGTTCGGCCGGGTATCTAGCCACCCTCTGAAGGGAGTCAAGGGTCCGGGTAGGATTCGCCCATGCATACGGCCCTCCGACTCGTTCTCCTTGTGGCAATCGTCTTCGCGGTCAGCTGCAACCGACCCACCGACGACGGCTTCTCCCGGTCCGAGGGGGACGACCCCGTCGATGGCGAGGTGACGGGTCGGATCTGCGCCCCGAGCGGGGACGCGGTCTTCGGCGCAGACGTCGTGGCACGCACGCCGGGTCTGAACGACGTGGAGGAGTTCACGGACGAGTCCGGGCGGTTCATCTTCGCCAACCTCCCCTCGGGTCTCTACTCCTTCGAGGCGAGCAAGGGCAGCTACAGCCTGACGTTCGAGCTGAACTACACCGCGGGCACGCAAGTGGACGTGGGCGACAACTGCCTCGACCCGAGCTCGGTCCGCATCGCCGTCGTGACGGGCTTCTACGACTCCATCGGCGACATGATCTCGTCGCTGGGTCTGCAAGCAGACGTGTGGAGCGCCACCGACAGCGACGAGTATCAGACCCTCCTGATGGACCCGGACCTGCTCGCGGACTACGACGTGATCTTCTTCAACTGCGGCATGTCCGAGAGCTGGGGCGGCCAGTACGACGCCATCGGTGCCAACCTCGACGAGTACGTCCGAAACGGAGGAAATCTCTATGTCTCCGACCTCGCCTTCCCGATCCTCGAGGCCGCTCGCCCGGACTTCCTCGACATGGCCGGTGAGGACAACTTCGAGGCGCCGCGGGTGGGGATGCAGGGCACGGTCCTGGCGACCGTCCTCGACCCGGTGCTCAGCGTGTCCTTCGGGGGACGCGCAGTGGAGATCGACTACGACCTGAGCGGCTGGGCG
>JAGSHC010000253.1 GCA_023954745.1 Deltaproteobacteria bacterium
GGGGTGGCGCCCAGGGCTTCGTACAACTGCACCTGCTTCGGCGTGTTGCTGAGGTGATCGTCACCGCGCACCACGTGCGTCATGCGCATGTCGATGTCGTCGATCACGACCACGAAGTTGTAGAGCGGATCACCGTTGCTGCGCACCACCACCTGATCGCCGAGCTCGACGTTGGGGAACACCACGCGGCCCTTGATGGCGTCGTCCACGACCGTCTCGCCGTCCCGGGGCGCGCGCAGGCGCAGGACGTGGGGCAGGGGAGTGTTTGCCGGATGGTCGGCGTCGCGGCAGGTGCCGTCGTAGATGGGGTTTCGTCCGTCCGCCAGGGCGGCCTCGCGCTTCGTCGCGAGCTCCTCGGTGGTGCACACGCAGCGGTAGAGCTTGCCTTCGCCGAGCAGCTTCTCGACCGCGGCGTCGTACTTCGCGCGTCGCTGGCTCTGGAAGTAGGGGCCGTGCATTCCGCCGACCTCGGGACCCTCGTCCCAATCGAGGCCGAGCCACCGCATGCTGGCCAGGATCGCGTCGATGGACGCATCCGTGGAGCGTGCGGCGTCAGTGTCTTCGACGCGCAGGATGAACGTGCCGCCGAAGCGGCGGGCGAGAAGCCAGCAATACAGCGCCGTGCGCGCTCCTCCGATGTGGAGGAAACCGGATGGGCTGGGGGCGAAGCGGAGACGCGGGGCGTCCATGGGGGCTCCGGGCAGGGAGGGGAGGACCGCTATAGTCCAGGGAGCGGGCTTCTAGCAGCCTGCTGAGCGGAGCGTCAAAGAGTGCGCACGACCGGCCTTCTCGTAAAGCCCCTGATCTTCTCTCTCCTTGTGGTTCTGCTGCACGCGGACTCAGCTCACGCTTACGTAATCGCTGACACGGTGGGCGATGGGAGCGGGGAGCCCTTGCACTGGGACACCTCGGAGCCCGTCCCGTTCCGGTTCCACTTTCGTGGCTCCGACGAGCTCGAGGAGTTCACGCTGCACCGCCTTACCCGGGCGTCGTTCCAGACCTGGGCGGACGTGGGGGTCGCTCGCTTCTCGTTCGAGGAGGGGAGGATCTTCACGGGACCGGCGGCGCACCACGGAGGCCCGACCGAGGTCGACGGGCAGTCCGCCATCTTCTTCATCGAAGCGAACTGGCCTTTTGCCGGCGAAGTGATCGCGCTTACTTCCGTCTCCTTCGCTGCAGATGGAGAGATCCTGGACGCGGACATCGCCTTCAACGGCGCGGACCACGTGTTCACCACGGTGGAGACGGATGGCGCCAAGGACTTTCTGAGCATCACGACCCACGAGGTGGGGCACTTCCTGGGCCTGGGACACTCGGCCGACACCGAAGCGACGATGTTCGCCGAGTACGAGGATGGGCAGACCTTCCTGCGGGACCTCAACCCGGACGACGAGGCTGGTGTTCAGGACCTCTATCCCTGCAACGCAGAGCCGTGTCGTGGCGTCGTGGTGTGGGAGGATCGCAAGGGGTGCGATGCCGGGACCTCGGGGGGCGGTGCCGGCGCGGCTCTGTTGTTCCTGGCTCTCGGCGGTGGGCTGATTCGGCGGCGGCGAAGTGCGGGAGGTGCTGCTCTGGCCGCAGGACTCGTCGCCCTCGTGCTGATGGTGCCGGCCCCGGCCACGAGCACGTTGGTCGAGGAACTCCCGATCGAAGCGCTGGCCGCGGATGCCGACCGCATCGTGCGTGCCACGGTCGAGACCTCGGTCGCCGCCTTCGACGGCCGGACGGTCAGTACACGCGTCACCCTGACGGTCGCCGAAGACTGGGCTGGCAGCGGCAACGACACCATCGAGGTCGTCGTCCCCGGCGGGGTCCTCAATGAGCCCGTCGAGGTGATCGGCGCGGACGGTCTTCCCCTCCACAAGCCCCTCGCGGGAACCCTCGTGTTCGGGAGCCCGCGACTGTCTGTCGGTGACGACATCGTCGTGCTCATCGACGGGGGAGCCCCCGGCGAGGGCACGAGCGCGGTCCGCGGCCTTGCCCAGGGACTGTTCCTGGTGGACGAGGATGGCGGAGTGGAGCGGGACCTGTCGGGCCTTGCTTTCGCGCGGGTTCAGGGGCAGGAGATCCTGCCGGTGGCTGCACCCTCGACGTTGAGCGCGCTGCGGACTGCGCTCAGCCGGTAGCGAGCGGAGCGAGTCGCCCGGGCGGAGGGCTCAGGGGCCCTCAGCCACCACGAGCCCGCCCGGTCCGGGCCGAAGCGCCGCCTCTCCCAGAGCGCTCAAGTCCATGCGCCGGAGCAGCTCGGGCAGGCGCCGCTGGACCGCCTGGGCCTCGGCCGCGGAGGCCTCGCGCCAGCGCTTGATGGCGATCCTCTGTCGTTCGAGCTGCGCGCGCTCCGCGTCCATGGCCGCGAGTCGACGGAGCCGTGGTGCCAGGGCGCGAAGCTCGGCGGCTGCTGTCTCCAGCTCGTCCCAGCGGCCTCGATTGAGGGCGGTGATCCGGGCGGGGCCGGCGTCGGCGACGAGGCTCGGGGGAGACCACCGGCGGGTGGGATCGTCGGCCTCGGGTGCCTCCTCGGGGAGGGAGGCGTACTCCCACCTCAGCGTGGCCTGCACCGTCACCGAGCCGTACTTCGGCAACTCGAGATCGAGCGACACGAGCCGGACGACCCGAGGCTGTCGGTAGAAGTTGTCCAGAAGCTCGGGCAGCGAGGTGCGATTGCCCACGAACACTGCAGTGGTGGGGACCGTGTCGAATGCTTCCCCCGTGCGGCGGGTGCCGAGGCGCAGGGCGTCGAGGGTCATCACGTGCTGTTCGGCGAGCAGCTTCAGCGCGCCCTGCAGACTCGCGGCACCGTCGGCATCGAGGAGCGCCTCGTCCCGCACGACGCCATCAGCCCGCTCGGTGGCGAGGAGGGCGGCGACGGACTCCTCACGATCGAGCCAGGAGGCGGCGGCCTGGCTTCGTTCGACAGAGATCGCTGTGGCTTCGTCCAGGAGCCGGCCTTGACGCAGCGACGGGAGCCCCACTGCGAAGACGAGGGCGAGGAGCGCCGCGACGGCAGCGGTGCCACCGACCACCCAGGGGACGGAACTCGGCAGGGGTTCGGGAGCGGCCATGAGGGGCTGTATACCGCTCGAAGTCTCGCTTCGCGCAATCGGGGCATACTCCCGCCGTGCGCGGACTGGCTCCCATCGCTGCTCTCCTCTTGCTCGTCATCGGTTCGGTGGGCTGTCCGCCCAAGGCGAGCAAGGCGCCTCCGAGGAGCGATGGCGAGGCGAGGAACACCGTCTCGGATGCGGGCGTCGCCCCCACCCCCGAAGACCGGGGCCAGCCAGCCCGTGTGCTGACAAGCGACGTGGTGGGAGTGGAGCTGACCCTTGGAAAGGGTTGGAGCGCGCGGACAGTGAGCGGTGAGGGGCCCGTTGTCGCGCGAGCCTGGGGACCCCCGCGGAGCGGCGCCGTGCTCGATCTGATCCGATGGGATGGCACCGAGGACTCGGTCGCGGAGATCCTGTCGGTGGACCCCTGGGCCTGGGACGCGGAGGGGCCCTACACCGTGATCGAGGGGGCCGATCTGCCGCCGCTGGTGGCCACGTTTCGCGAGGTCCTCGGGGAGGACTCGTCTCGCGATCGGATTGGATTCGCCTGGTTCTTCACGGTCGACGGTGAAGGCGTTGGCGTCGTGGCCAGGGTGCCCGCGACGCGGATGGAGGCGGGCTTCACCGCAGCACGGGGAGCCGTCGTATCGGCTCGTGCAAAGGAGGGCTCATGAGGTTGTTGCTGCTGTTGCTGGTCGCTGGATTCGCCGCCGGATGCGGACAGACGGCTGCGAGCGCCAGAGCGCGCGCACTCGACGCCGGTTCGTTCTGGGTGGGGCCCTATGCGGTGCGGTCCCTTGCCTCGGGGACGGCGACGCCCGAGGGGCCGGACGTGCTCTGGCTGGCAGACGAGCGGCGCGTCATGCAGCTCGACGGCGCCGGGAGCGCCGAGGAGGTCTGGCGCCCACCGAAGTTCTCCCGCCTCCTCCGGTTCGAGGCCGCGGACCTCGACGAGGATGGGGTCGATGAGTGGGTGGTCACCCTGGACAACTCACGCATTCGATCGCTGGTCCTTCGCCGCGCCGACGACGGGACCTTCGAGGAGATCGCCAAGCCTCCTGGCTTCCTCCGCCCGCTCCTGGGACCGGACGGCGCATCGTGGCTCGTGGGCCAGTCCGCTGGCGCCGAGCGGCCGTACTCGGGTCCCATCAAGCGATGGACGATGGAGAACGGCGGGCTGGTCGCCGGGGACGCCCTCGAGCTTCCCGGCTCTCTGTCCCTCCACGACATTCACTTCGTGCCGCAGGACGACGGGCATCGCGTGTTCACCTTCGAGGAGACGGGCCACCTCGGGGAGCGAGATCCTCGTTCTCCCCGGGCGACGCTGTGGCGCTCGGATGCACGGGTCGTTGCGCGGCCGGTGGTGGTGGAGCGGGAGTACGGAAACCTGCTCAACGAGGAGATCGAGGACTCCCTGGCGCTCCCGGTGCCCACGGCGGTGGTCGATGTGGATGGAGACGGTGCGCTGGAGCTTCTGATGGTCGCCGGAACGACCACGCCGGTAGCCCTCCTCGACAACGTGCGCGTTCTTCAAGGAGGCGACGCTCGGGTGATGGCCCCGGGGGCCCGGGGTCTGGAGGAGCGGGCGCGCAGCCCGCTGTTGGGGCGGGCGATGGTGGGGGTGGTTCCGTTCGAGCTCCCGAACGGAGCGCACCGACTGGCAGTGGCGGTCTGGACGAAGGCCGACGGAGGCTTCGGCAAGCCGGAGACGCGGGTGTTCCTGCTGGACCCGTCGACGGGCGACCTCGTGGGGACGGAGGCGACTCCTTCCGCCGTGGAGGTGGAGGAAGAGCCCGCTCCCGCCGTGGAGGAGGAGGAAGAGCCCGCTCCCGCCGTGGAGGAGGAGGAAGAGCCCGCTCCCGCCGTGGAGGTGGAGGAAGAGCCCGCTCCCGCCGTGGAGGTGGAGGAAGAGCCCGCTCCCGCCGTGGAGGTGGAGGAAGAGCCCGCTCCCGCCGTGGAGGCCGATCCGTGAAGCGGCTGGTCCTGGGAGGACTCACGGCCTTGCTGGTCGTGGTCGCCGCGGTCCTCTGGCTTCGGGACGCGCCCGAGGAATGGAGCGTCGTGCTCTTGGTGGCCGAGCCTCCGTCCGGTGCGCTCCTCCCACCGCCCAACGCTCCTCAGAGCACCCCTCGGCTGAACCGTCTCGCCGGCGCGGGCGTGAGGCTTCCGCTGGCGTCTCCGACGCGTGACCTTCCGCAGTGGCTGGACCTGGTCCTGGGAGATACGCCCGAGCGAGGGGTGATGCCCGCCTTCGAGCAGCGTGGCTGGCGGCGCGTGATCGCGTCGGAGGTCGCTCTCCCCGACCCCATCCGCGGACGCTTCTCGGCTGTGGGGGACGCCTCCCGTGGGGGCGTCGTCGACGTGACGCTCCAGACCCTCGACGACGCCCGTGTGACGCGCGCTCAGCCAGCCCTCGTCGTGCTTGTCTCTCGGCCGGGGACCTCAGATGGGTGGGACCGCACGGTCTCCAGACTTCTCGACGGAGCGGCGCCGAGGCTCACGTTGTCACGGACGCTGGTCGTGGTCGTGGACCGCGGAGGCCGGAGCGCGATGCTCATCGCCCCGGACCGGCCCAGAGAGCTCGGAGTGACGGGGAACATGGGCCCCGAGGAGCTGGGGGCAGAGCTGGCCCGCTGGCTCAAGCTCCAGTAGCGCGTTCCGGGGGCGCTCAGCGCCGGCGGCGCATGAAGGCGACGGGGATCAGCACGAGGAGCATCGTGACCGGGTGCAGACCGCGGGAGCGGTGCCGGTGCGGGTGAGGTGCGATGCTGGTGCCGTGGCCGTCGATTTCGATGCGCCAGTGGTTCGCGGCGACCCGATGGACTCCATGTCCGAGGCGGCAGCCCTGGCAGCCCAGGTCGTCGGGCTGACCCGAAGTCTCGCCCGTACAGCCGGAGCCGGACAGCTCCTCCTGGATGTCACAGCCCGCGAGGTCTCCGCAGTCGCCGCATCCCCCCTCGCCGCCGCAGTCGCCACAGCCGCCTTCGCCGCCGCAGTCCCCGCAGCCGCCGACGCTCTCGCCGCCCCAACTCTCACCGAGCAGGACGTAGGCGCCCATGAAGTCGAGGAGGGAGGAACTGAGCCCCACGGCCTCGATGTCCATCTGTACTGCGCCCAGGCCCAGGGGAGGGCCCGCCGAGTCGTCGTCGTCGCCGAGGGCCGAGTCGTCGTCGTCGCCGGTCGCCGAGTCGTCGTCGTCACCCGAGGCCGCGCCGAAGACCGGCAGGGCGATCTTCATCCCCTCGAGGAGGTCTCCGGCCACGAGGTTGATGACCGCCCCCACGAGCGTGCCGAAGTTGCCCTCGACGATCCCGTTGGAGTCCGGGTCCAGCTCGTTGTAGGTGACGCGAGGATTGAGGTTCTCGGTGTCGAGGAAGATGTCGAGGGCGAGGGCGCCGTCGGGCGCGACGGAGATGTCCACGCCGGCGTCGATGTCGATGGCGACGGTCACGAGGTTGGTGAACCGGTCGAGGATGAGCGGCGCGAACTGGACGTTCAGCGCCTCGATCTGGACATTGATGTCATTGGGGCCGTCGAAGGTCACCAGCGGCGGCGTCTCGGGCAATGTCCGAATCACCATCGGAGCGGGGCCGAACGGGAAGAACTGCTCGAAGAGCTCGGGGTTGTCCTGGCCGCCCAGCAGACCGAAGAGCGTGGTGTCGATGGCGAAGCCGCTGACGTCCCCATCGCGCACGATGTAGCAGAGCACTCCGCCGTTCCAGAGATTCCACATCGCCTGGTTGGCGAAGTCGTCCGCGAGCAGGGCGCCCAGGTGGTAGACGGCGTTGTTGCTCGGCACGGACGGGGTCATCCCCGGCATCGCCGCGTCGGTGAAGGGACTCCCGTCGCCGGCGAAGTCCGCCACGCACGGGTGGGGCTCGGTCATCGTGCGGCCGGCCATCACCAGTCGCATCCCGTCGTCGTTGTGGTCGACTTCGTTGGGATGCAGTTCGTAGGTGAGCTCGGTGTCGAGGATGTCGGTGGAGTCCTCGAGCCAGAGCGCCTGGAGAGCTTCCTCGCCCGTGGCCTCGAGGTCCACCAGGGCGTCCGCCACCTGCGACTCAATCTCGCCGATGAACTGGCCGATGATCAGGTCGAACACCGAGAACCCGAGGTTGGTGTTCAGCCAGGCGTCGATGTCTCCAACGGCGCATCCCGTGAGGAAGATGGCGCCCTGCATCGCCGCCTCGATGTTCTGAGCCAGCTCGCCGAACACGATGTCGACGAAGTCGTCGCCGTTGGCGTCCTGACTGATCTTCAGGGTGACGGGGAGGCTCAGGGTCACGTCCGCCGGGGTCGTGTGCATGTTGCACACGTAGTCGATGCAGCCGTCGAGGTAGAGGGTGGCGGTGTCGCTGGGGTCGTTGATGGACAGCGTGAGGTTCACGTTGACGACCAGCGCGCCGTCCGGCGGGTACGTGGCGGGGGACTGCCCGTCCGAGGTGATGGAGGTGATCTCGGTGTGCACCACGAGGTTGTCGATCCAGACATCCTCGGTGCAGACCCATGGGATCTCGAAGATCTCCTGGGTCGGAATGGATCCGATCACGAGATCTGGGGGAATCAACCCAGTGAAGTTGCTGACGACGTAGTCGAGTCCTGCCTCGGGCAGGTCGGCGGCGATCGCTTCGGCGATGAGCGTGCCTGGTGGCAGCGTCTCCTGCGCATCAGCAGGACGGGGCAGCGCGAACGCTGCCAGGGCGAGAGTCAACGTCAACGCGGCAATGCGGGTCATCAGACCTCCCAATCAGGCCGGGGGCCTGGGCGCGCGCATCCTACCAGCGGTCGCTGCGCGGGCTGGGGCCCTTCCGCGCCCTGGGGGTCACGGCTTTCTCAATAGAGACCCCTGAGTTAGTCTTTCGCGCCCGTGTGTGTGCGTTTGGCAGACACCGGAACGCCCGTGCTTTCGGAGTCCCCGTGAAGGCCTGCCCGATCTGTCAGTCCACCTACGACGACTCGGTGGACTTCTGTTTCAAGGATGGTGCCCCCCTCGACCTCGCTGATGACGAGACCAGGGAGAGCGCGGCGACCGAGACCCTGTCTGCCTTGCTCCAGGACGATCTGGAGCCGCCTGACGCCATCTCGCTGAGCAACATTCCTTCGATCGGCGGAACGCTGCCCTCGGCTGCCGACTCTGATCTGCTCCCCCCGGAGCCCACGTTTGGCAACCTCAAGGCCGTCAGTGCCCCAGAGGATGACGACCTGCTCCCGCCCGAGCCCACGTTCAGCAACCTGAGCGCGGTGAGCGCAGACGACGAGGACGAGGCGGACGCCAAGACCCAGCTCATCGACCCGGGTGACCTGCCCGACGATCCTGCGGGCCTGCCCGACGATCCTGCGGGCCTCCCTGACGATCCTGCGGGCCTCCCTGACGATCCTGCGGGCCTCCCTGACGATCCTGCGGGCCTCCCCCCCGACAACGCCGCTGCGGCCGCGGCGAGTGTGGGTTCCGCGGACACCGGTGCGCCCACCGCAGACCTCGAGGACGAAGCAGACCAGACCATCAAGGATGGGGGGATCCAGGCCCCGAAGGTCGAGGACGACACGAAGTCCAAGGAGGGTGGCAAGCCGAAGGACGGTGCCAAGCCGAAGGCCAAGGTCGAGGTGAAGGCCGCGGGGAAGCCGAAGTCCAAGGCGAAGAGCCCGGCGACGTCTCCCATCGGTCAGACCAGCGTGCTCAGCGCCCGGCGCGACGCCGAGAAGTCCGACAGCAACAAGGGTCTCCTGATCTTCATGGGGCTCGCCGCGCTGCTTCTGGTGGCGTTCATCGCCATGACGCTCGGCGGGGGCGGTGACGAGGCCGAGTCGGAGCCGACCGCTGCGGCCCAGACCGATGACCGAGGCAGCTCGTTGCCGCCGCTTCAGCCTGCCAACCGTGACGCCGCGACCGCCGCGGCGCCCGAGTCGGCGCCTGGAGGCGACGAGGGCGCAGAGGGCGCCGAGGACACTGGAGACGCCGAGGCCGAGGCGGACGCGGACGCCGAGCCTGAAGCGGACGCCGAGCCTGAGGCGGACTCCGAGCCTGAGGCGGACTCCGAGGCTGAGGCGGACTCCGAGGCTGACGCCGAGCCCGAGCCCGAAGTGGCTGAGTCGACTCCCGAGCCGACGCCGGCGCCGCGCCCGGA
>JAGSHC010000095.1 GCA_023954745.1 Deltaproteobacteria bacterium
CCGTGGAGGAGGGGACGCTGGGGCAGCTGAAGGTCACGGTGGTGGCCCGAGGGGAGGGGGCCAGCGATGGCCATCACCTCGGTCAACGCGGAGCGCACCACGGCTGCCTTGGCTCGGGTGAGCTCCAGCACATCCGGGTTTCGCTTCTGCGGCATGATGCTCGACCCGGTCGTGAACTCGTTCGGGAGCGCGAAGAAGCCGTACTCCGCGGTCACGTAGAGACACACGTCCCACGCCCACTTCCCGAGGTCCGTGGCGATCTGCGCCAGGGCAAACAGGAGAGTGGACTCGGCCTTTCCGCGCCCAGGCTGCGCCGCCTCGGCAGGCAGGATCGGCCCTGCGAAGCCCAGGTCCGCAGCGGTCTGCTCGCGGTCGATCCCCAGAACATCCGGCACGCCATAGCCTGCGGCCGAGCCGAGGGGGGAGTGAGACACCACCGCTCCGGCGGCCTCGAGGAGAGGGAGGTTTCGGCGCAGGAGGGAGGCGTACGCCCCAGACCAGCGGGCCACCGTGGACGGCATGGCCCGCTGCAGGTGCGTGTAGCCCGGCAGGGGCACCTCTGCGTGGGCCGCCGCGAAGGCCTCGAAGGAGGAAATGGTGTCGTGAAGAGCGCGGGTCGCCTGCTCGACGGCGTCGCGCTGCCAGAGGGCGAGGTCGACGAGCACCTGATCATTCCGGGAGCGGCCGGTATGCACCTTCTTGCCGACGTCGCCCACCCGCTCGGTGAGGAACTGCTCCAGCGCTGTGTGCACGTCCTCCTGCGAGAGGCTGATGGTGAACTCGCCGGCTTTCCAGACCGCGAGGGCCTCGTCCAGCGCGCCGAGCAGCGAGCTCAGCTCGGCATCGTCGAGCACCTCGATGCTCGCGAGCATGCGCGCATGCGCCTTGCTGCCTTCCACATCGAAGGGCAGGAGGCGCTGGTCCAGCTGCGGATCGTCACCGACGGTGTAGGCCTCGATGAGGGCATCGAGGGGCTGACCCTTGTCCCAGAGCCGTCCCACTAGCGACCGAGCAAGGCCATGAGGACCGCGGCTTGTGCCCACACACGGTTGGCGGCCTGGTCGAGGACCGAGCTGAGCGGCCCGTCGAGGACCGCATCGGCGACGACGACATTGCGACGGACGGGCAGGCAGTGCATGAAGCGCGCGGGCTTGCCCTGCTTGAGGTCGTCTTCGGTGACGGTCCAGTTGGACAGCGCACTCACTGCGTCTGCATGCCCGCCGGAGGTGGCCGTCAGGCCGCTGATGGCGCCCCAGGACTTTGCGTACACCACATCGGCGTCGGCCAGGGCGTCGCGCCGGTTGTGGCTGACGCGGAAGGACCCGCCGGTCTCGCCCGCCAGGCGGCGGGCCTCGCTCAGCGCGAGCGGGTCCAGCTCGAACCCTTCGGGGTGCGCGAGGACGACGTCCATCCCGAGGGAGGCACCGGCCCAGATCCCCGAGTTCGCCACTGCCATTGGCAGCTGCTTCGGGTGGGGAGCCCAGGTGAGGACGAGCTTCTTGCCCTTGGGAGATCCGAGCAGGTCTCGCATCGTGAGGGCGTCGGCGAGGCCCTGGCACGGATGCGCCAGCGGTCCCTCGAGGTTGAGCATGGGGACGCCACAGTGGTCGGCGAACGCTGTGTGCACCGGTTGACTGCGTTCCTTCTCCCACTGACCGCGTCCGGGGAACGCGCGGAGGCCGAGCGCATCGGCGTAGCGACCGAGCACGCCGGCTGCCTCGATGACGTGCTCCGCGCTCTGCCCGTCCATCACGACCTGGTCCGCAAACTCGAGAGTCCACAGGGAGTTGCCGGGTTGCAGGTCGACAAAGTGTGCCCCGAGCTTCGCGCAGGCCACATCCATGGACGTGCGCGTTCGCAGCGACGGGTCGAAGAACATGCCCGCGAACACCTTGCCCGCCAGGGGCCTCGAGCGAGCCAGTTCGTCCTGCCGGTCCCGGATGGCCGTCGCGAGGTCGAGCAGCGAGGCGATTCCCTCGACCCCTGGCTCCAGGCCGGTCAGGAACCGGTTGCCCTCCCAGGGCTTCACTGCCGCGAGTGCGGCAAGGACAGTGGCGGGAAGCAGGTCGTCGGTCATTCGGCGTCTCCCCGACGCCCCGCGAGGCCGGTCAGAAGCTGCTGGGTGCCGTAGATCGTCGCGAAGCCTTCGGCGTCACGGCCGTCCCAGAGCGCGTTCTCCTCGCCGTACCGAGCCAGTTCGGGGGCGAGCATCGAGAAGGCGGAGCGCGCACCGCGGACGGCACAGACTCCCTGTCGCAGGAAGATGCGCACCTCGCCGGTGACGCGCTGCTGAGAGCTCTCGAGGAACGCCTCGATGTCGCGCATGAGCGGGTCGAAGTGCTTGGCCTCGTGTAGGAACGCGCCGTACAGATCGCCCATCCGGTCCTTGTGGAAGAGCTGGGCTCGGCTGAGCACGAGCTTCTCGAGCTCGCGGTGGGCCGGCACGATGACGGCGGCGGCGCTGGCCTCGAAGGCGATGCGGCCCTTGATGCCGAGGATCGTGTCGCCGAGGTGCATGCCGCGACCCACCCCGTGGGAGGCGGCGACGGCTCGCAGGCGCTCGAGGAGCTCGAGCGACGGAAGCGTCTCTCCGTCGAGGCTGACCGGGAGTCCCTCCTCGAAGCCGAGCACGATCTCGGCCCCTTCCGTGGGGGCGTCGGCCGGGTTCACGGTCGTCGGCCACGCCTCTTCGGGCGGATAGCCCCACGGGTCATGGGTCTCCTTGC
This sequence comes from Deltaproteobacteria bacterium, assembly GCA_023954745.1. Lineage (GTDB taxonomy): Bacteria > Myxococcota_A > UBA796 > UBA9615 > UBA9615 > JAGSHC01. Next base: position 2,727 of record JAGSHC010000095.1, read on the forward strand.
CGCCGATCGTCACGCCCCAGAGTCCCGCGTTGATGGAGTAGTCCTTCGTCGCGGCGTCCACCGGGAAGCCGTGCTCACCGAGGTAGGTCGCGCTCTGCACGCGGCGCACGTTCATGTCCCGAATGGGCGCCCAGGTGGGAATGGTGGGGCACAGAGCCCCGATGACGACCTCGAAGCGAATCTGGTCGTTTCCGGCCCCTGTGCTGCCGTGCACGATGAGGTTTGCGCCGATGTCCGCGGCCACCCGCGCGACTTCCCGGGCCTGCACGACGCGCTCGGCGCCGACACACAGCGGGTAGACGCTTCCGCGCAGCACATTGCCGCGGATGAGCCAGGCGAGGTGCTCGTCGTAGACGGCCTGCTGCCCATCGAGGTGATGGTGCGCGACCGCTCCGAGCTCCTTGCTGCGGGCTGCGATCTGCTTCACCTCTGCGGCGTCGAAGCCGCCGGTGTCCACCGTGACCGTCGTGACCTTGCAGCCGTATTCACGGCGCAGGTAGAGGACCACGAAGGATGTATCGAGACCGCCCGAAAAGGCGACGACGGCATGGGAGCTGGCGTCGATGGGCGGCGGGACGGCGGGTGTCAGTTCAGTATCGGCCATGGCGCCGCGCTGTATAGCCGATCAGGCCGGTCCGCGTGAGCGCTACGCGACGCGTCGCAGAGGCTCAGGAGCAGCCATTCCCCGACGCGTTGTCGAAGCTGACGAACAGGTGCGTCGCCGGATCGTGCCACCGGCCTGTCGCCGGGTTGTAGTAGTAGGGGCACGGGGTGTCGCTGGGATCGGTGCCGTCGCCTTCGAGGTTGGCGGCGATCTGGTCCCACGCGGCGTTGTCGTCTGCCCCGGTGAACTCATCCTGAACCGAGCGGCCGTATTCCACGACGAGGGCGAGCACGAACACCGCGATGGCCACCAGCAGGATGACGTACTCCAGCATCGCGTTGCCGGAGCGGGGGTCAGTCGTGCGCGGGCGGAGCAGGCGAGTCATGGAATCACCAGGAAGCCGGAGACGTTGTTGCCCTCGTTGGGCTCGGTGACCGAGCCGTCGATGTCGGCCAGGACGTAACTCTGCCAGGGGCTCTCTGGCAAGGCGCGCACAATGATGGTGAGGGTCTCGGTCTCCCCGGGGGACAAGGCGGTGACTTCGGCGACTTCGTCGGGGGTCTGGCCGGTGGCCGGAGGGAAGCCCGGGTTGCTGTACACGCCCACGTCGAAGGCGCTGGAGACCTGATCCCCGGTGTTCGTGACATCCACTACGTACAGGACCTGATCGACCTGGACGAAGCCCTGGAGGTAGCTGATGGCGAGGTCGGGGCCGATGGGGCCGGCGTCGCTCGTGATGGTGACTGCCTGCGGGCCCCAGACGTTGTTCCCCTCCCCCAAGGAGCCTTCGGCGACGTTGGCGAAGGAGTCGACCATTGCCCAGGAGTTGAACGTGCCCGGGCTCGTCTCCACCTCGATGAGGACCTCCGTGGTCTCGCTGGGCTCGAGGAGCTCGATGTACTCGTAGGCGTCGCCGCTCGTCGGCGGCGGGTCTGGCGTCGCGGTGCGATTCAGCCAGACGTCCACCCAGAAGCCACTCGCCGGCGCGCTGCCGCTGTTGCGGACCTCCACGGTGTAGGTGGCCCCGGCCTCCGAGGAGACCGCGTCGAGACCCACCACGCGCACATCGGCCTCTCCAACGGACACGCCCTCGCCCACGACCTGGACCGTGACCGGAGTGGCCTCCAGCGTGGTCGCTCCCTGCTCGTAGCTGGCGTGGATGGTGGTGCTGCCCGGGCCCTTGGCGGTGATCTTGCCGGTGGTGTCGATCGTCACGATGGTGCCGTCGTCGGTGATCCAGCGCACCGACCCCGAGACGTTGCCGCGGCTTCCGTCGCTGAACTCGGCCTCTGCCGCGAGCTGCAGGGTGCCGTCCACTTCGAGTTGCGCCGCTCCGGGGCTGACGGTGAGGGACTCGATGAGCGCGTCGGTGACGGTGACGGTGACGACGTTCGACTCGATCTCGAAGAAGTTCGCCTTCACCTGAGAAGAGCCAGCGGCCAGCGTGCTCCCCAGCCCCTCGACGTCCAGTCCGCCGGCGATCTGGAGCACGCCGGAGTCGGAGGTGGCCCACTCGACGGTGTCCGTGATCTCGACGGTGGTCTGGTTGGAGTAGAAGCCCGTCGCGGTGAACTGGATCTCCTCGCCCAGGGTCACCTTCGGGTTCACCGGGCTGAGGCCGATGCCGATGAGCGTCGGGGCGAGACCGCCGTTGCCTCCGCCGGTACCGCCCGGCGGCTCCCACGTGTTCACGCAGCCCGTGGCGAGGAGCGCTGCGATGGTGATGGGGAGCAGATGACGCATCGCGCCCATACTACTTCGCCTTTCGCTGGGATCCAGGTGTGGCCGTTGCCCGAAACGAGAGAGGCCCCGCCGACGAGTGTCGGCAGGGCCTCTCCGAAGGTCTCAGGGACTGCTACTCGCGGACGATGTCGTCGCCGAGGTAGTCCTTGACGTTCGTCCACTGCAGGTACGGGTTCTCCGAGCTGCCGGAGCGGACCGTGTTCGCGTAGGGGACCCACGCGAAGTCGGGGTGCTTCTCCGGGTCGTCCCAGGTCGAGTTGATGATCTCGCCGTTGGGGCTCGCCTCGAGGGTGAACTCGTAGGTGTCGACGAAGCTGTTCGGGCTCTCCTGGTTCGTGTCGATGTAGGTCTCAGCGACGCCGTCCGTGGTGAACTTCACCTTGACGGTGCCGTCGAACTCACGCAGCTGGCTGTCCTGGCTCACCGTGATCTGGTCGGAGATGCGGTTGAAGATCCCGCGGCCGATGCCCCGCACGTCGATGATCTCTTCGGTGGTCTGGAAGGGACCGTTGTCCTGGCGGTACTGAATGGTCCGCTGGGCGCGCACGGTGCTGATGCCCCACAGGGTCGTCAGCTGGTCGATGCCGGCCGTGTTGATGTTGATGAGGCCCGTGGCCGCACCCGCACCACCCGCGGTGGTCTCCGTCAGGGTCAGCTCGTACTCCCAGGCGGGGAAGTTCCACACCTGGTCGGTGGCTGTGGTGTCGAACACCAGCGGGACACCGCGCTGCTTGATGTACGTGCCGAGAATCTGCAGCACCGCCTTGGGGGACAGGTCGTTGACGTCGTCCTCCTCATCGTTGTAGCGGGCGCCGAAGAAGTTGCTCAGGCCGGAGTAGTTCGTCTCCGAGAGCCAGCCCTTCTGGTCGGCCACGCTCAGCTCGATGGTGAAGTCCCGGTCGCTCGCGCCCTGGACGGAGGAGCCCCACTCGGAGTCGAAGGTCTTCATCTCGCGGGGCTCGTGGTCGAGGATCGCGGCAGCGGCCCAACCGTTGCAGTGACCGAACCAGGCAGAGCCGGCGGGGCTCCAGTGGTTGAGGAGCTCCCACGCGGGACCGAACCAGGGGTTCGTGCCGTGGAGGTGACCCTCGGTCTGCTGGAGCAGGGAGAACTTGTCGAGGGGCGAGAGGCGGTTGATGTTGATGTCGAACTGGCCGTACTCCTTGGCCTCTTCCGACGCGTTGTTCCAGTTCTCGTCGCCCTTGATGAACCAGTCGTCGCCACGCTTCTCCATGGTGATCTGGCCACCATCGATGCCCGCGCGCACGGCGTTGTAGAAGCGAACGAGCTCGTCGACGAGCTCCTTCTGCTTCTCGCGGTACTCGTCGACCTTGGTCGTGTAGGCCTCGGAGTCAGCGCCCTCGTCCTTGCGGATGTTGCGCAGCTCGTCGCCCAGGTTCTGGATGTCGGTCGCGGGGCTGCGGAACTTGTCCTTGGCGAGGTGCGAGAGCGTGACGAGACCGTTGAAGTCGGCGCCCGAGTCGTCGATTCCCCAGACGAGGCGTCCCTTGGCCTGCGACCACCAGCTACCGGCCCAGGGCTTGCGGCCCACACCCACGGTGTGAGTGTTGGTGCCGATCATCTCGTCGGTGACGTAGAGCGACTCGTTCAGGTTGAACGGGGCGCGGAGGAGGTCGACGTAGCTCTCGTCGTCCGGGTCGTCGTGGTTGTCGAAGGTGCCGCCGGTGCCGCCGCGGATGGCGTCAACCTCGGAGGAGGTCATCAGGCGCGACTCGATGGTCGGCGTGATGGACCAGGTCGCCCAGGGCTGACCCTCTTCCCAGGTCTCGGCGATGAGCGTGTCATCCATCGAGTTCTCGTAGACCACGTCGACGCCAGTGCCCGTCGAGTTCGTGAAGGAGACCTCCTGGCCGTCCTCGAGCACGAGGTCCCGGTCCACCGAAGCGAGCGGGAACGGCGGGATGAAGTGGGGGACCATCGCCAGGTTCGTCTGGCTGAGGCGCGAGAAGGAGCGATGGATGTCCTCGTCGTCGACCGTGATGGCCTCTTCCGAGCGCTCACCGTTGATGGTGTAGAAGGTCACGAGGCCGGCGAGACGCAGGCGATCCTCGCGGATGACCATGTAGATCTTCGGGTCGGTCTCGGACAGCTCGTGGTCGATGTTCATCGCCGGGTCGAGCGAGGCCTTGATGACGGTCAGGGAGCTGTACTCACCACCCTTGTCCGCGTACTCGAAGAGATCCTCGCCCTCGGCGGGGGAGTAGCTCGTGCGGATGACCTGGTAGCGCCAGAACACCGGCTCGGTCCAGGCGTCGTCGAGGTCCATGGAGACGGCACCGTCGTCGGACGTCACGTCGTGTCCGCGATCGCCACGCTCGGTGCGCATCGGCACCTTGTTGTAGGACGTCTCGAGGTGGAATTCCTGGTTGGCAGTCCAACCGGGGCGGATGCTCTCGACCGGGTCAAGGCCCCCATCGCACGCGGCGAAAGAGAGGGTGGCGAAGACGAGGGCGGGAAGCCGGCGCCAGAAACGGCGAATGAGCTTGCTACGCATGAAAGAAACCTCCTGGACCCGTTGTTTTTGGCTCGGCGGGTCAGCGAGCAGCCGCCATGTACCGGAGGGGACCGGTTTGGGCAAATAGATTGTTGGCTCTCAAGGCCCCCACAGCATCACGACAACACCGCGTGCAGCGCCGTCACAGCGCCGCCACATGCGGCACCCTACCCGGGGCGATTGCCGGAGGTAGCGGGATCACGGGGGCCCGGTCCGAGCCGGACTCGTCTCAGGGCGTGGCGCTGAAGGGGGTGGAGTAGTCGAACTCCACCATGTCCGGCTCGTCGTCGCCGTCCCCGTCCCAGCCGAGCTCGACCCAGTCGTCCATCTGGGCAGGGACCGTGGCTTCGTCGTCAGAAACGAGCACCACGAGGCTGCCGCTGTCGTAGGGCACGGTGATCCGATAGAAGTCCATGGGGCGGGAGACCTCGGGATCCCCGGGGGCGCAGGTGTTGTCGTCGACGACCCAGCCCATGGCAAAGCGGGAGACGAGGCGCGTGGTCTGGTACTGCTCGCCGTACGACGGACCCACGACCGACCACTTGATGCCGCACACGTACTCGCCGTCGGCGTCGAAGAAATGCTTCGCTTCGCAGCCGGTCCATTGCGCGCCGAAGAACCCCCCGCGGGCATCGTGGTCAAAGGTCACGCGGGCGTCGCCCGTGTACGCGGACGTGCTCTGCCCGGCCCAGTCGCTGCCCGGGGCGACGTTGGGACCGCAGAGGACCGGGCCGCCAGGACCGGTTGCGTCGTCGTCGTCGCCCGTGGCGTCGTCGTCGTTGGCGGTCGCGTCGTCGTCGTCGCCCGTGGCGTCGTCGTCGTTGGCGGTTGCGTCGTCGTCGTTCGCGCTGCTGGAGTCGTCATCGTCGGTGAGCCAGAGGTCGCCCCCAAAGCTGATGAGTCCCCGGCACCCGCCCAGAAGGAGCCCGACAAGGAGAAAGGCGAAGGCCGCACTCACGTGCGCGCGACTGACCGTGTGGAAACCCCTCATGATGCGAGTATATGAACCGACGAGGACCCAAGGGGGGAACCCACGCCCGAGAACCTTGTTTTCTTGACACCCATGGGGGTCATCGGTATTTTCCTGCGCCCCCTGGGGGTAGGTACAGCCAACCCCCTGACTTTTCAGGGTTATTGAGCGGCAACAAGCCGCTAGGAGATAGACGATGGTTAGCATCCGTCTTGCCCGCCATGGCGCGAAGAAGGCTCCGGTCTACCGCATGGTGGCCACCGACTCTCGCGCTCCGCGCGACGGCCGTTTCATCGAGGTGCTCGGCACCCACAAGCCCTCCGGCAACGACGCGGGTACCCGCCTCAAGCTGGAGCGCATCGACTACTGGATCAGCAAGGGGGCCCGTCCCTCGGACACCGCCCGCCGGCTGATCAAGGAAGTTCGCAAGGCTGAAGCCGCAGCTGCGGCCGAGTAGCGTGGGCGCCCCTTCCGCACACGACTTCGTGCGGTTCCTGGTCGGTTCGATCATCGACCAGCCGGACGACCTGCGACTCTTCGCCAGCAACGACGGCCGTCACGACCTCATCGAGGTGCGTGTCGCCGCCAGCGATCTGCCGAACGTGATCGGCCGCGGTGGCAAGACCGCCCAGTCGCTGCGTGCGGTGCTGGACGCGTGGACGTACAAGCACCGTCTCCGCGCGCACCTGCGCATTCTGGAGGAGGACGAGGAGCCCAAGGGCACCGCCGTCGGCTCCGAGGATGCAGGCTCGTCCGATGAGGACGAGGACGATGACTCGTCGCCCGAAGCGGCCGACGAGTAAGCGCTCTGCCGGCAAGGGATCCCCTTCCGGCAAGCCCCCAGGACGCTCGCTGGCCCCGCCGTTGTCGGGTGCAGCGCCTGGTGAACTCCCCAAGCCCAAACCACGCCCCAAGCGCAAGAGGCCCGGTCCGCCGCCGCTCTCGGCGTTCGATCGGCTCGCTCTGCGTCACGATCTGACTCCCCCGCGGGACGCGTGGGACAGGCTCGTGCCCGTCGCGAAGCTCGGCAAGACCTGGGGCGTGCACGGCGACCTCACGGTGCGCCTCTACAACATGGACAGCGAGCTCGCCTGGGCCGCCGACGTCCTCCTGATGCGCGGGGACGGCTTTCCGCTGGTTGCGGTGGAGATCGAGCGCTGGCAGAGCAAGGGAAACCAGGTCCTCTTGCGGCCCGTCGGGATCGACGCACCCCAGATCGCCCGGGGCCTCACGGGGCTCGAGATCCTCGTCCCCCCCGAGGATCTGCCCCCCATTGAAGATCCCGACGAGTTCTACGTGCACGAGCTCATCGGCATGAAGGTGGTCGACACCGCCGCCGGCGATCTCGGGAAGATCAAGGACGTGTTCACCGCCGGGAGTAGTGACGTGTGGGTGATCCGCGGTCCCCGCGGTGAGGTCATGATCCCCGCCCTCAAGCAGTTCGTCCTGAGCGTGGATCGCGCCCAGCGTCTGGTGACGGTCACCTACGAGATCGAGTAGGCATGCACTTCGATGTCGTGACGCTGCTGCCTTCGGTGGTGGAGGCGTACCTCGACGCCAGCGTCCTGGGCCGCGCACGCAAGGCTGGGGCGTTCACCGCCCGCGCCGTCGACTTGCGTCCCCACGGGCAGGGCAAGCATCGCCAGGTTGATGACGCGCCCTACGGCGGAGGCGCAGGCATGGTCCTGGCCGCGGGCCCCCTCGTCCAAGCGATCGAGCAGTGCGTCGAGGATGCTTCGGCTCCAGGGCGCGTGGGACGCGTGCTGATGGCGCCCGGGGGCGAGGTCCTGGATCGGCACCTCGCGGGGCGCCTGGCCCGGGACTACGACCACCTGGTGCTCGTCTGCGGCCGGTTCGAAGGGGTCGACGCGCGGGTCCACGAGTGGATCGACTTGTCGATCAGCCTCGGCGACGTCGTGCTGACTGGGGGAGAGCTCGCGGCGCTGGCCGTCGTCGACTCGGTCTGTCGCTTGCTTCCCGACGTGCTCGGCAATGCGGCGTCCGCCGTCGACGAGAGCTTCGAAGGGCCGCTGCTGGAGTATCCGCAGTTCACACGGCCCAGGGAGTTCCAGGGCCGCGAAGTCCCCGCGGTGCTGCTCTCGGGCGATCACAAGGCCATCGCCCGGTGGCGCCTCCGCAAGGCAGTTCAGGAGACCCGTATCTTCCGCCCGGAGCGCCTCGAGGACCGCGCGAGCCTCCCCAAGGAGGTGCGCGAACTGGTGGAAGAACTGGACAAGGTTGGGGCGGAAGAGTAAAAGGCTCGTCCGCGCCCGCGGCTCGTCTTGAAAACGACCCGCATGTGCCCGAACCCATTGAGTTTTGCCCTGCTGGCTCCCGAGAGCGAGCCCAGGGGAGGTGAGAGATGAGCCAGATCCTCGACCAGATCGACGCCGAGACCCAGAAGCGTGCGGAGCCCCTGCGTTACCGCGAAGGCGACCACGTAAAGGTGCACGTCAAGATCCTGGAGGGCTCCAAGGAGCGCGTTCAGGTCTTCGAAGGCATCATCATCGCCCGTCACTGGAACGGCCCGAGCTCGACCATCACGGTCCGCAAGGTCTCCTACGGCGTCGGTGTCGAGCGCATCTTCCCGGTCTACTCGCCCACCATCGCGAAGATCGAGTGGACGAAGCGCAGCCTCGTGCGGCGCAGCAAGCTCTACTACCTGCGCAAGCTGCGCGGCAAGAAGGCTCGTCTGCCCGAGGTGCGTGACGCCGCGCGCCCCGAGCCGATCAAGTCCCGCGGACAGTAGCGACTCGATGAGCGATCACCGGGTGCCCCTGGGGCGCACCGGCGAAGCCATCGCTGAAGAATTCTTGCGCCGGCGAGGACACACCGTCCTCGACCGGCGCTTTCGCACGCGTCGTGGGGAGGTCGATCTCGTCACGCAGAGCGGCGAGCACCTCTACTTCGTCGAGGTGAAGACCCGCGCGGTCGCGTCCGACGCCGATCGGTTCGGCGGCGCATTCGAAGCCCTCGGGTGGCGCAAGCAGCGGTCCATGGCGACCCTCGCTCGCACTTGGATCGCGCGGCATCGCGCCGAGACCTTGCAGCCGCACCTCGCGCTCCTCAGCGTCGAAGCGCTCGCGGATCGGGCCCGAGTCCGTTTCCTCCCCGATCCCTTCGAGGCCTGACGTGTCCGGCACCCTCTACGTCGTCGCGACCCCCATCGGAAACCTCGAGGACATCACGCTGCGCGCGGTGCGGATCCTGCGGGACGCCGATCGCATCCTCGCGGAGGACACACGCCACACCGGCCGCCTCCTCAAGCACCTCGCCATCGAGACCCGCATGACCAGCGTGCACGGCCACAACGAGAAGGGGCGGGTGGACCGCGTGCTCGACTGGCTCTCCGAGGGGCAGACCCTCGCGCTGGTGAGCGATGCCGGAACCCCCGCCATCAGCGATCCGGGCCAGGTGATCGTCGCCGCCGCTCGCGAAGCCGGATACAAGGTCGCCCCGGTGCCCGGAGCGTGTGCGTTCGTCGCCGCGGCGTCCGCTGCTGGTCTTCCCACCGATCGCCTGCACTTCGTCGGCTTCCTCCCCGGGCGCCCGGGGCGCCGCAAGAAGGTGCTCAACGCCGTGCTCCCTGCCGGGGGAACCACGGCCGTCTACGTGAGCCCGCATCGCGTGGTGAAGGACATCGCGGTGGCCATCGAGGTCGCCGGCGCGGATCGCCCCGCCTGTCTCTGCCGGGAGCTGACGAAGATGTACGAGGAGTTCGATCGGGGCACGCTCGGCGAGCTCCATGCCCGCTGGTCGGCAAAGACGCCCAAGGGCGAGATGGTGCTGCTGATCGCGGGGGACTGAGCTCCGAGGTCGATTTCGTTCGCCTCGAGGGGGCTGACCCCTCCACCCGCGTCCCGCTTCTTACTCGCCCATGAGCAGGTCGGCGATGTTCGCGTCGCCGAGGATCTCCCGGACCCGGGGGTCGCGCACCATGTCGCCGTAGCCGCGGCCCTGCCACTCCGACAGCGACGCTGTCTCGTCCATGAGCGCGCGAACCGGAGACGCCCGATACAGCTGACGCGCTTTGCTGCTCTCTTCGAGCGGAATCACGTCGAAGCCTTCTTCTCGCCCCAACTCCGCTGGCTGCCCATCGGGCGTGGCGGCCGCGGCCGCTTCGTCGAGCGCCTCCCCCCCATCCGGCGCGCGGCCAGCTGCTCGTTCGCGCTCCGCAAGCTCGGCCCGGGCCAGCTTCAGCTCCACCGCCTCCTTCAGGGTGTAGACCCGCACCGGGTTCCACGGGCCCACCGCGGTCATCAGCAAGGAGTCACGCATCCAGGACGGCGCGGGCTCGTGCGGCGGCTTGTCCCACAAGGTCACGGTCTCCACGAACCATGCGAGAGCCGCCACGTAGAGCAGGCCCTTCAGCGCTCCGATCACCACCCCACCGATGCGGTTGGCTTGCTCGGCCTCAGTGTCTCGCGTGGCCACCTCGATCATTGCGACGACCGTCACGCATCCGATGTAGGCGAGGAGGAACGCCACCAGCTTGCGCAGATAGGGGTACTCGGCGAGAGGCATCGCCAGCTGCGCGAGCGGCATCTCCAGAGGCGGGAACCAGGCATCGAAGAAGACGAGAAGCAGCACCGCGATCACGACGGTGACGATCTGCACGAGCGTCCCGCGGTACCAACCGAGCAGGGTCATCGCCAGGACGAGAAGCAACGCGAGGAGATCGGCGGCCATCGCCCCCACGGTAGCGACCTGACATCCCGCAGGGGAGGCGGGGCTTCGCAGGCCGGATCGGTATACTCGACGGCCATGGCATCGCCGGAACAGCGCATTCTCGTCGTAGACGACGAACGCAACATGCGACGAGTGCTTCAAGCGCTGCTCGGCGCCCATGGGTACACCGTGGACGCGGCCGAGAACGGTGACGAAGCGCGGGCGCTGCTCAAGAAGGCCGATCCCCACTACGACGTGGTCATCACCGACCTGCGGATGCCGGGGTGCGACGGCATGGAGTTGATGCACACGATCAGCCGGCGTTGGCCCGACCTGCCGGTGGTGTTCATTACCGCCCACGGCACCGTCGACACCGCGGTCGAGGCGATGCGCGCGGGGGCCTTCGACTTCATCACGAAGCCCTTTGACGAGGCCGAGCTGTCCCAGATCGTCGCGAAGGCCCTGGCGCATCGGGAAGCCAACCGCGATCGCGCCTACGAGCCTGCTGATGAGGAGATGACCGCCACGGGGCGCATCACTCCGGTGGGCGTCGAAGGGGCAAAGGATCCACTGGCGGACATCATCGGTGAGTCGGCGCCGATCAAGCAGCTCTTCTCGATGCTTCGCAAGGTGGCGCCATCGCCCACCACGGTGCTCGTGCGCGGGGAGTCGGGGACGGGCAAGGAGCTCGTCGCCCGGGCCCTTCATCGGCTGTCGAATCGAGCGAACGCCCCCTTCATCACTGTGAACTGCACTGCGATCCCCGAGAACCTGTTCGAGAGTGAGCTGTTCGGTCACGAGAAGGGCGCCTTCACCGGCGCCGTGGCGTCCCGTCCCGGTCGGTTCGAGCTTGCGCACGGGGGCACGCTGTTCCTCGATGAGATCGGTGAACTCCCGCTGCCGATGCAGGTGAAGCTGCTGCGCGTGCTGCAGGAGCGGGTCGTGGAGCGGGTGGGCGGAATGCGCCCCATCGACGTGGACGTGCGCCTCGTCACCGCCACCAACGCTCCCTTGGAGCAGATGGTCGCCGAGGGCCGGTTCCGCGAGGACCTGTTCTACCGCCTCAACGTGGTGCCCCTGGAGCTTCCGGCGCTGCGCCAGCGCCGCTCGGACATCCCGGTGCTCATCCGCGGGTTCCTCAAGCGTTTCCGAAAGCGCCTGGGCCGCGAGGACATACGTGAGGTGTCCCCCGAGGCGATCTCCGCGCTCGTTGCGTTCGATTGGCCGGGCAACATCCGCCAGCTCGAGAACCTCATCGAGCGCATGGTCCTCCTTGCCGACGGGGAGGTCATCGAGCTCTCTGACCTGCCGCCCTCGGTGCGCGACGGGGGCAGTGGAGAGATGGGCGTGGACTCGCTGCGGGACGAGCCTCTGCCCGAGGGCGGCCTGAAGGACATCGTGAAGGCGCATACCAAACAGCTGGAGCGCGAGGTGATCCGCAAGGCCCTCGTCGAGGATGACTGGAACGTGACCCACACCGCCAAGCGGCTGGGGATCAGTCGCAAGGGGCTCCAGCTGAAGATGAAGGACTACGAGCTTCGCGCGCGCGAAGGAGACAGCCCGTGATGACGTTTCGTACCTCGGCAGCTGCTCTGCTCGTCCTCGGTCTCTGCGCGGGAACTGCCCACGCGGGGGATCGGACTCGGACCCCGACGATGCTCCGGGGAGATGTGCAGCTCACCTACGACGGCTTCGTGCGGTTTGGTCGTCTCGTCGACCGCACCGTGGCCGGCGGCACGCGCACCGAAGTGGCCCGTGCAACCCGCCAGCGTCACAACATCATGTTGGGCGGCTCCTTCTCGCCGTACCACGGCATCGCGATCACCCTCGACCTGTTGCCGATCACCCTGCACGACAAGCGGGTGTACGGCTCCGCCAACGACATGGTGCTCGACCCGGACGCGGGCGTACCCACGATGGTGGGGGGCTCCGAGTTGCCCATCGACGTGCTCGCTGCCTCGGCGGCCCAGCGCAACCACGTAGGCTTCGGCGACATCAAGTTCGGCGTCCGCGCCGTGGCCTTCGCTCAGGAGGGGGTCCCTGGTCGCGAGGCCCCCGCAAACCTCGCCTTCGACATCGCGGTGCGGGTGCCGAGCGGCGGAAACCACGACGAGGTCCGCGACAACGGGACCGCGGGACCGGGCATGGGGGGGCCAGGGCTCGAGGTCGGCCTCACCGCCTCACGACGCATCGCCGGGGTGGAGCCCTACCTGGCGCTCCAGTACGTGCACAACGGCAGCTACAAGCAGAACCTGACCGGCGCGGATGGCTCCGACACCACGCCTCCCGTCGACCCGGACAACCCCACCCCGGACGCGGAGGGGCGTTGGACCCTGGATCGCGCGGACCGGGTGGGCCTCAGGTTCGGCACGGAGCTGATGGTGATGCGCGACGAGGAGAAGGACACAGAGGCTCGCTTCGACGTGGGAGCCGGCATCGCCTACGTGGGCCCCGACGAGATTTCCGTGGGTCGCATCCTCCCCGCTCCCCTGGACAGCACCGTGGGCCACCTCGCGGTCTCGGGGGAGCACCTCGTCGCCGACGTGAACCTCGGGCTCCGGGTGCGGCCCATCCGTCTGATCGAGGTTCGTTTCGACATCGGGGGGGCTTGGACGTCGCCGCACACGATTGAGCGAATCGGAGAGAAGAGTTACGGAGTCGAAACGGCGGCAGACACCTTCGCGATTCAGTGGGGACTGGCCGTGCGCGCCCGAATTCGGTAGATAACTCAGTGATGAACTCCTCTTCCTCCCGCTTTCTTCTCTCCACGCTGGTGCTCGTCGCCGCTGCGGGCTGCTCGCCGCGCAATGGCATCGAGCGCCCGACGGTGGGGGAAGGGGACTGCGAGGAGAGCCAGTGGCCCGCCACTCCCAACGCGTTCGACGAGTACGTCGGTGCGGGGGCGGCCGTCGGCGAGAAGCTCGGTGAATGGTCGTTGCTCGACCAACACGGCTGCCGCACGGACTCGTCGCAGTTCCTCGGCGCGGTCACGATGATCGACATCAGCTCGGTGTGGTGCGGACCCTGCAACGAGGCTGCAGCGACCTCGATGGAGGTCTTCGAGGCCATTCGCGCGCGGAATCGCGCATCGTGGCTGCTGACCGTGCTCGTCCAGGACGAGTTCGCCGGGCCGGCGGGCGTCTCGGACGCCGAGGAGTGGTCCGAGGACTACGGGATCACCTACCCGGTGGTGGTCGACGAGGCCGAGTCCGTCCGGGCCGACTACGGCGTCATCTCGTTCCCCGTGTTTCTCTTCGTCGCGCCTGACGGCGAGGTGTACGAGCGAATCGAAGGAAAACCCGAAGATGCGGAGATCCTGGATCTCATGGAATTCGGTCTTGAAGAATGGGCGTCCGAGCTTCGTCCAGAAGATGAGATCCCGGAGCCGGATCTCGCCGAGCCCGAAGAGTAACCAACGATCCCCTGGCCCTCCCGGCCACCAAGGAGCTTCCATGCGCCTCGTCGCGACCCTCATCCTGAGCCTGCTCGTCGCCCTTCCCACCCTCGCGGTCGCCGAGGACGCGCCCGACGCGGCGCCCGAGGAGGCGGCCAAGGAGGCACCTGCGGCTCCCCAGCTCGCGCCGGCCTCCGACTTCACCCTGCCGTCCATGGCGGGGGACAATGTCAGCCTCTCCGACGTCATGGGCGACCAGGTGGTGGTGCTCTCCTTCTGGGCCACGTGGTGTGGACCCTGCCTCAAGGAGATGCCAAAGCTGGTCGAGATGCAGAACGAGTTCGGCGACCAGGTGAAGATCTTCTGGATCAGCGTCGACGACGCGAAGGACGAAGCGAAGATCGGCGCCATCACCAAGCGCTTCAAGCTGCCCGACGACCAGGTGCTCAAGGACTTCGAGCGCAAGGTGGTCAGCGCGTACCACAAGCGCGGCGTGCCGCCCTTCACGGTGGTGATCGACAAGAACAAGCTCAAGGTGCTCGAGAAGCTCGGGTACACCGACGGGGACGAGAAGAAGATCCATGACAAGGTGGCCGCCTCCCTCTGAGGCAAGCGTGCAGGGCCCCAAGCAGGGCCGCGGGACAGCAGCCGGGATGCCGCTCAAGGGGCTCCTGGCTGCGGTCGTTCTGGGCACCCTTCTCCTCCCACTGACCGCGGGCGCGGTGCAGCTGGGTGAGAAGAAGGACGGCCAGGTGATGTCGGGCGGCACGCTCGATGTCACCCAGACGCTCTACTACAAGTACAACGTCTTCCTCGACGAGAACCCCAGCGACGACATCCGGTCGCCGTTCCCCTTCAGCGAGTTCATCAACCGCACCCAGGCGGACCTGCGGCTCGGGCCCTTCACGCTCGGCGTGCAGTTCGACTTTGCCGCTACGTCTCCCACGTGCAGCGACAGCTCGTTCGCGGACAAGTACGCCGAGGAGTTCGGCGCGGACGCACCTTGTGTCCATCCCAACGAACTTCGGGGTAGCGGCTGGTCCGACAAGGTCCCCCGCAACGCTCTGGCGATGCTGGAGAAGGTCTACCTCAAGTACCAGAGCAAGTACTTCGAGGCGGAGCTCGGCGACTTCTACGTGGCTGTGGGCCGCGGCCTGCTGCTCGCCATGGTTCGGCAGCCCAACATCGACCAGGACAACTCGCTGTTCGGCGCTCGCTTCAACGTCCTGACCAGGAAGGTCGACGTCACGGGCTTCGTCGGGTTCACGAACCCCCAGGAGATCTCCCAGGAGCTACGCAACCAGCAGATCGATCGCGTGCCTTGGGGCCTGCTCGCTGGTGGTTGGGTGAACGTTCGGCCCGTGAAGAACCTGGCTCTCTCGGTCCATGGCGTGGGCTACGAGCTCACCGAGCTTGCCAGTGGCGCGGTGGGGGGCTCGGTGTCGGTACGGAACATCGGCAAGGCGGTGGACCTCTTCTTCGAAGGGAACACGTTCATCTACGGACAGGACCCCGATGCGGAGCTGAACCTGCCGAAGACGGGCTACGCGCTCTACGGGACGGTCACCGGGTACGCGGGGCCTCTGACGATGCTGTTCGAGTTCAAGCGGTACAAGGACGCGCAGCTGCTCCGCCGCGGCGGCCCGGTGGTCCCGCTTCAGTACAACCAGCCCCCGAGCCTCGAGTACCAGATCGCTGTCACGGAGGACGTCAACGGGAGCATCGTCTCCAACGACATCATCGGTGGCCGTCTCCAGGGTGAGCTCTTCTTCCTGATGAGCAACACCACGCTGACCGCCTCAGTGCTCGGCGCGGTCGATCAGGAGTCGCACCCCCCGTTCAGCAAGCAGGGAGAGGTGACCATCCATCCGTGGGTCGCTCTCGACCAGGGGCTTCACGTGGGCAAGACCGACTTCCACCTGCAGGCCGCGGTGGGCTATCGCCACGACTTTCCGTTCCGGCTCGCGCCGGGAGACGACGTCACCGACGAGGAGCGCATCGACCTGCGCACGGAGTACCTGCGCAATACCGGCCTGCTGCACTGGAACGTCGACTTCGGCGTGACCATCGGCAAGCACAGCTTCGAGTGGGTGTCGTACTTCCGTCGTCACTCCTTCACGCTCGAGGAAGAGGGCTGCTGGACCCGGCGCAACGGCGACGAGACCTGCGACAAGGACGATGGCTGGATCGCCAACGAGAACGCCCTCAGCTACACGCTCATGGGCAAGTACACGGTGGCCCTCCATCTCGACTTCACCGACGACCCCCTGGTGCAGAGCCTCGGCAACAGCGGCGCCGTCGGGAACCTCGTCTACGACCCCTGGTTCAAGAGCAGCGCGTTCATCGGAGCCGAGATCATCATCAAGCCGGTGCCTGAGCTGGAGATCTACGCGTTCGGGGGAAGCCAGAAGGCCGGAATCGTCTGCACGGGCGGGGCGTGCCGCACCGTGCCTGCCTTCACGGGGTTCAAGAGCAAGGTGACGGTCACCTTCTGAGCCGGGCCGGGGGACGTCTCCCCACAAAGCACTGACCCAGGGCGGGTCGCCGTGCGGTCCTAAGGGGTGCGCAGGCAAGGAGGTTGTCAGGGCTTTGCTCGACGATTGACACGCCTGCCCTTGATTCGCAGAATGCGCGTCCTGATACGGGGAGTTCCATCTTCATGCGCCATGCCGTCTTCGTCCTTGCCTCGAGCCTCAGCCTTCTGACCGCAGGATCCGCCCTCGCGGCCGAGATCCCGGTGAAGGAGGTGTCCTCAAACTCCGTCTACGTGGACCGCGAGAAGGGCATCACCTACTCCGCCGAGAACATGCTCGACAGCAAGAGTGGCTCCATGTGGGTCGAGGGCGAGTCGAGCTCTGGTCTCGGGAAGTACGTCGAGTTCAAGTTCGACGGCGACCAGGAGATTCACAGCTTCAAGATCTGGGCCGGCTGCTTTGTGGACAACGACTTCTGGAAGCGCCACAACCGCATCCACCAGATCGAGCTCAAGTATCCCGACTTCACCTCGGAGAAGATCGAGCTCAAGGACGTCGAGGAAGGGCAGCTGATCAAGCTCGCCGAGGCCAAGACGGTCAGCAAGATCAAGCTCTACCTCCGTGCCGTGCACAACGGAACCACCTGGAACGACACGCCCATCACGCGGATCCAGTTCTTTGACAAGAACGGGCCCACGGAGTTGGACCCCGCCGGGGCGACGGCCACGAGCGAGTACGACGACAAGGACCACGCCTACGGTCCCAAGAAGCTGGTGGACGGCTGGGAAGACAGCTACTGGGTCAACGGCGAGGGCTCCGGCGAGGGCGAGTCGGTCACCGTCGATCTCGGTGGCAGCAAGACCCTGACCAAGTTCGGCATCGCGAGCGGTTGGGGGGACACCGAGAGCTTCTTCAAGGGCAGCAACCGCGCCGCGGAGATCGAGGTGGACTTTGGTGGCAGCAAGAAGACCTTCTCTCTGAAGGACGAGCCGGGCATGCAGGTCTTCGACCTCGAGGGAGTCGCTGCCTCGTCGGTCAAGGTCACCTTCACGAAGGTCACCAAGGGCGAGAGCCACGACGACCTCTACATCGGTGAGCTCCGCTTCTGGGAGTAGCGTCATAGTCCCGTCATAGGGATTCCGGGCCCTGCGGCCTAGGTTGCGGACACTGGAGGTGCACGAAGTGCCCCAGCACGCCGGAGCCCCTCATGTCGCAGCCCCACGGCCTCAGCACAGCCAACGACACCCTCGACCGGCCCCGAGACCTCCTGCGCATCCGGCGCAATCGTCGGCTCAGGGGCGGCCCGATGGCGCCGTTCACGGGCGGCCCGAAGGGGCGGTTCATGCTCGTGCGGGATGCGCAGGGCAACGAGGCCTCAGTGTTGCTGTTGAGCGAGCGACTCGGCACCGAGGTCGCTCGTGGTGAGGCGCTCCTCGCGGACGCGTTGATGCCCGGCCCCGTCGAGCGAGTCATCGGTGACTGGCGTCGCACGCAGCACACGCTGACGTTCTTCCTGGAGCAGGGCAGCGCGACCCCGAGGGAGTTCGCTGAGCTGGTGCACGATGACCGCGCTACGTGGAGCATCGCCGTCGCCGAAGTGCCCACGGACGCTCAGGGCGCGGCGTAGTCCCGAGAGCCGGGCTCTACTGCACGTATTCGATGCCGTAGGCGACGCTCACCCGCGCCCGCCGAGGGGCTCCGGTCCGGTCCCGCTCGATGGAGTGCAGCGTGGTCGTGTAGACCCGCAACTCCGTGCCGCGGTCATCGATGGCCCGCACGCTCTCCCCCGGCCGCAGCAGGAACTCATCGTCGAGCGTCTTGTGATTGATCCGCAGGGCGATGCCGGCGTCGGTCGTCGAGACGAACTTCACCGTGGCCTCGGCTCCGCTGTCGAGCACCCACTTGTTGCCTCCGCCGCTCCGCAGATCGATCCACGCGGCGTTCGGGGGCTCCAGCCGGGAGATGATCCTGGTGAGCTCGTCGATCAGGGCCTCGTTGGCCACCGTCTTCGCGTCGGCTCCGCGCGCGCGGTCGTCCGCCTTGTCGACGGTCTTCTCGAGGACGTCGATGCGATCCTCCAGGCGCCGATTCGCACTCTGAGGTGCCTCGGGCCACAGGGGAATGGCGACCAGGGCGAGTCCGGCCGCAGCGAGCAGCGCTCCAGCGATGGCTCCGCTTCGCGTGCTCATTGCACACCCTCCATTGGTGGCTCGTAGCTCGGATGGCGGGGGTCCCAGGGGTAGATGGGCTCGACCCCCAGTCGTGGGTCGGCCAGCCGCGTCAGGGTGCGCGCCACCAGCTCCACCACGGCGGGGTGAGTCCGCCCGCCGGCCATCACGGGGATGGTGGTCGCGAGCATGTGCGGGCCCTTCCCGCTGCCCTCTGTGTACCAGCGCACCTCGCCGAGATAGCGGCCTCGGGAGCCAGCCTGGGCGATGACGGTGCGTCCCACCCGCTCCCCCTCGCTCAGAATCTCGCGGGAGCGGGAGCCGAGGATGGCGTCGGGCTTCGCCGCGCGGGCGAGCTTTTTGTCGTCATCGAGGCCGAGGTTGCTCAGGACGACGACGAGGTCGGCGCCCGCCGCCCGCAGCGCCTTCACTTCGTCGCGCGCCGCCTTGATGGGGTCGGTCGTCTCGTAGTCGTCGGTCCACATGCCACTGGGTAGGACCGAGGTGACCCCGACCTTGAGGTCGCCGCGCTCCACCACCGCCGACGGGGGGAAGAGCAGTGCGCCTTCGTGGTCGGTGAGGTTCGCGGAGAGCATGGGGTAGCGGGCTCGTTGATCGAGGCGTCGCAGATAGGCGAGGCCCGCCCCGAGATCGAGGCCTCCGATGCCTGCCGCGTCGAGGCTCGCGACGTTTGCGGCGTCGACCATGAGCATCGCCTTCAGTCGGCGCTGGGCCTCCTCCTGCGAGATGGCCGCCATGTCGAAGCGGAAGAAGCGGTCTCCACTGTCGAAGCTGAAGACCGGGGCCTCGGTCTCGTCCCGCAGGTCCATGACCACCCCCGCGGTCTGGGCGAGCCCTCCGAGGGGAAGATCCTTGCAGGCGCACGGCTCGAACTCGCCGAGCTGATTGCTCGTGAACACGATGCGCGCCCGAAGTCCGGCCTCTCCCGAGGGGGCGGGATCGGAGAATGGAATGCCCTCCACGATGCGGTTGGCTCCTGGGAGCACGAGCAGGGAGAGGGCAGCAAGCAACAGCGGGGCGGTGCGCACGACGGCCAACCATACTCGCTGGCGACGAGCGGGGCGGTCTGCCGGAGGCGGCTGGGGTATCCTCGGTGTCATGCGGGGCCTCCGATCTGTCAGCGCGATCCTGCTCATTGCCGCGTTGAGCGGGGTGAGCTGCACTCTCGACCCCGCCGCGCTCGCGGTGGCCGACACCTTCTTCCAGGGACCGAACTCACGCGTGGACGCGGTCTTCGTCGTGGACGACTCCAACTCGATGGAGGCGCTCCAGTCGAGTCTGGCCGCCGCAGTCCCCGGCTTTATCGCGGAGCTGGACGCCGCGGGTGTGGAGTACCGCATCGGGGTGGCGACCACCGACATGAACGATCCGGATCGTCGAGGTCGACTGGTGAACGGCGCGATCGCGGCGTGGGATCAACCAACGGCCGCGGCGACCCTCGCTGCGGCGGTGCAGCCCGGCATCATGGGGTCCCAGCTGGAACGCGGACTCGCATCGGCCTGGGCAGCGGTGACGCCGCCACTGTCCACCCATGAGAACGAGGGCCTCCGCCGGCCGGATGCTCGCCTGGCGGTGGTCATCGTAAGTGACGAGGACGACTGCTCGGACGACGGTGAGCTTCCATCGAGCGACCCATCCGCCTGTGCTCAGTTCCAGGGCGATCTCGTCCCCGTGGGGGAGTACGCGGCGCGGTTTCGCTCGATGGTCGAGGACGACGTCGATGTCTCGGTCCATGCCCTCGTGGAGACGGGAGTCAGCGGCCCCCTCGAAGGGTGTGGCGGGCTCAACGTCGGGACGCGGTACGTGCGCCTCGCGCGACTCCTCGGTGGCATGGTTGCGCCTCACTGCGATGACATGACGGCCTCCATGTCCGAGCTGGCCCTTCAGGTGGCCGGGCGTCGGAGCGCGTTCCCTCTGACCCGGACGCCGGATCCGCTCACCATCTCCGTCGTGGTGGCCGAGAGCGTGCAGCCCGTCGGCGACGATGACGACTCCGCACCCCCCCCTGGGGAGAACGAAGTGAGCCCCGACGAGGCTCTGGTGGGAGCGTCCGTGAGCGAGGACCTGACCCGCGAGAACGGCTGGACCTACGACGCCGAGTCGAACACCGTGCGTATCTGGGGCGAGGCGCTTCCCGGACTCGGGGACGCAGTGCAGATC
>JAGSHC010000334.1 GCA_023954745.1 Deltaproteobacteria bacterium
ACCGCCTTCGGCATGGGCATCGACCGCCCCGATGTGCGCATCGTCGTGCACGCCAACGCCTCGGGCAGCCTCGCCGCCTACTACCAGGAGGCGGGCCGCGCGGGGCGCGACGGTGCCCCCGCGCGCTGCACGCTCCTCTACTCCCCCATGGACGCCGTCACTCACGCGCGACTGCGAGGCAAGCACCCTGCGCCGGGCGCGGTCGCTGGGTGGTCGGCGATGCAGGACTACGTCTTCGGCACGACGTGTCGACAGGGGATCCTCGTGGACTACTTCGCGGGGGCCATGCCTGGGCCCTGTGGCACGTGCGACTGCTGCACCGAGGGGGACGCGGTGGCCGAGCGGGTGGCGGCCTCCCGTGCTGCCCATCGTGAGCGGGCGGAGAAGCGCGACGCGAAGAAGGCGGCCGACGCTGGGGTCTCTCTGACCGAGGAGCAGCGCGAGACGGCCCTCGCCTTCGTCGGAGCACTGAAGAAGCCCCTGGGGAAGCAACTGGTGGCGAAGGGGCTGCGGGGCAGCAAGGCCAAGGCGGTCAAGCGCAAGGGACTCGCGAAGAACCCCCAGTACGGAGCGTTGGCCGGGGTCCCCGAGAGCGCGGTGCTCGATGCTCTGTCCGAGCTCCTCGACGACGGGCGGCTCGTCCGCAAGGGACGCAAGTACCCCACGCTCTGGCTCCCCGACAAGCGTGTGCGCCCGGTGCGCGACCCGAACGCTCCGCCCAAGAAGCGGCGCCCCGCGAAGACGGGTCTCGCCGGCGCGCTGGAGACCTACCGGCGGGCCCAGGCCCGCCAGCGTCGGTGGAAGCCCTACCAGGTCTTCGACAACGCAACCCTGGCCCGCATCGTCGCCGCCCGCCCCAAGAACCGGGTCGAGTTGCTCGCGATCAAGGGTCTGGGGGACAAGCGGGTCACCAACTTCGGGACCGCCATCCTCGAGCTCGTCCGCACCACCCCGTCGTAGCGGGGCGCGCGGTCAGCCGGTCACCAGCAGGAAGACGATGAGCCCCACCGGGTAGATGAGGCCCGTGTTGGACATGTTGCTCGCCGCGAGGTTGTCGAGGACCTCCTGGGTGTCTTCGAGGAGGTGCAGCTTGCCCTCCCGCCTCGCCGCTCCGTACACCGCGAAGAAGGTGACGACCTCGGGGAGGCTGGTGACCACCCCGAGCAGCCAACCGGCGAGCGCGGGTTGCACACCCATCTGGTTCACCACCTGCCTGGTGGCGTCGCCGAGGAAGATGCCGGCGACGGCGATGAGGGACAGGGCCGTGGCGCTGAGGGCGAGCCCCTTGGGGATGCTGCCGACAGTCTCCTGGGCCGAGGTCTCCACCGCCGGGCGGTTGAGGCGCTTGTCGACGATGCGGTAGGTCAGGAAGACCAGCAGGAGGATGGGGACTACGGCCCAGCTGGTGTCGAGCTCGAAGCGCATGAGCAGGAGCGGAGTGACCACGCCGACGGCTGCGAAGCCCACCTCATCGGCGAAGCGGACGTTGAACAGCTCGCGGATCTGCCCAAAGCGCAGGACCGCGAGGATCATCAGGCCCGCGTTGATGATGTTGCTCGAGGCGATGTTCCACAGCCCGGCGTCCCAGACCCCGGAGAGCCCGGCAGCGATGAGCGCCACGAGCTCCGGAGCCGAGGTGGCGAACCCGGTGGCCTGGCCGCGGGTCTTGGCAGACCAACCCAGGGCGCCAGCGAGCTGGTCGATGGCGGCGACGAGCCCGTACTTCACGAACACGATGATCGCCGCGGCGCTGAGGAGCATCACCAGGATGGACAAGGGGGACTCTCGGTGGCCGCTGCCGTCAAGGCAGGGTGATCTGCTTGCGGAGGTACTGGGTGTTCAGGTTGACCGGGAAGTGGTCCCAGATCCACAGGGCCGGGCTTCCGGCGGGGAAGGTGCTCGGGGCGTTGCCCCAGGGAGATGTGCCGATGGGCCCGATCTCGTTGGAGTTCTGCCACGCGGAGTCGTCAAACCCCACCTGGCACCAGCCCACGCGACTCCCGGCGGGAGCGGCGGGCATGGGGTCGTAGAGCCAGCTCTGGTCGCTCACCCAGGTGGTGCCGTTGCTCATCTCGATGTGCGCGATGGCCGCGGTGATGACCATGCCGGTGTCCCAGCCCCGAATCCCGACGACGTGGTCGCCGCTCTCGAGCCAGAGGGTCCAGACGGCGCCCACCTGCCAGTTGGTGCCGCCAGGGGTCATGGCGGTCTCGTCGTCGACGCACCACTCGAAGTCGTCATCCCCGGAGATCCAGATGGTCAGCTCCCAGTCCAGGGCTCCGTCACAGTCGCTGTCGGCGCCGTCGACGAGGAGCGTGGAGCCGGGGTGCACCAGCGGGTCGGTGTCGTCGCAGTCCTGGCCCTGCCCGATCCACCCCGCCGGGGGCTCCTGGCAGGTGTCGATCATGGAGGCAGGGTCTCCCCAGCCGTCCCCGTCGGCGTCATCAAACCAGACGGAGGCCAGCCCCTCGTCGACGTCCCCGTCGCAGTCCTCGTCCACTCCATCGCAGGTCTCGGCGGCGCCGGGGTAGACGCTGGCGTCGTTGGGCGCGCAGTCCGCGTCGTCGGGCACGCCGTCCCCGTCGGAGTCGGGAGGGATCGAGTCGTCGTCGTCGCTGGCCGCGCTGTCGTCGTCGTTGGCCGCGTCGTCGTCGTCGTCGGCCGCGTCGTCGTCGTCGAACACCGCATCGTCATCGTCGCCGAACCCGCCCTCGATGGGACCGGTGTAGCAACCCGAGGCGAAGAGCAGCAGCAGGGGGAGGAGGGAGCGCACAGCGAGACTCTAGACGGCTTCGCCCCCTACTTCTCCGCGGTGTCCTTGAGGTACTTGAGGTACTTCTTCAGCGAGGACTCGGTGAGGTCCTCCTCGAGCCACGCGGGGATCGACTTGCCGGTCTCGATACGGGCTCGGTAGAGGAAGAGCGTCTTGCCGCCGGTGCCGGGGTAGACCGAGTAGGAGCCTTCGGTCCACTCGATGTCCGCATCCTTGTCCTTGTCGAGCACCCAGCTCATGGTCTCGTCCGCCTTGGTGAACGTGCGCTTCACGGAGTAGCGGATCTCGGTCCAGCCGACCTTGAGCATGTAGGAGAGGTCCAGTTCGCGGTCACCGTTGGCCAGGGTCTCGTCCCGGGTCGCCGTCAGCTCCTTCACCGAGCCCGACGAGGCCTTGATGTGGTCCACGGAGAAGATGATGGGCCACAGCTCAGACGCGGGAGCGGCGAGCTGGCACACGGCGTTGACCGTGGTGACTCCGGCGGCGTCCTTCGTCTTCTTGAGGACGATCTTGCCGGCCTCGACCTTGGCCATGTCCGCCTCACTGAGGGGCGGCAGCGCGGGCTTGGCTGCAAAGGCCATCGTGGGGAGCAGCAGTCCCAGGGAGGCGACCGCCACGAGGAGGGCAGGGCGGCGGCGGCGTGCGAGGAGGAGGAGGGGGAGCAGGAGGAAGCCCAGACCGGCGCTCGAGGAGCCCGCCACGGTGGACTGGCAGCCGGCGCCGTTGTTGCCACCACCGCCGCCGTCGTCGTCGTCGTCGTCGTCGTCGCCAGCCGCCTCGCACTCGGGGTCCGCGGCGCAGTCCTCGTCGCACGAGCCGTTGTCGTAGTAGCCGTTGATCTCGCAGAGGTCGCGGCTGTCATGCACGGCTTCGACCTGGTCGAGGATCCAGTCGGTGTACAGGTCGGGACGGGTGGAGCTGGAGAAGAACTGGCAGTTGGCGTCGCCGTAGCTGTGCACGGCCCAGATGACGGGGCGGTCGTCCTCGTCGATGAGCATCATGGGCCCGCCCGAGTCGCCGCTGCAGATCTGCCCGTTGTCGGGGTTGTCGGCGCTGGCCGTACGGATGGTGTCCTCGTCGTAGCCCGCGACGATCTGCTCGGCGCTGCGCTTGACGCCGGATCCGCCGCCGTCTCCCGAGGTCGTGCCGTAGCCCACGGACAGGAGCTCCATGTCGATCTCGTCGTTCCCCAGGGCATCGGTGTTGAAGAAGATGGGCTCCACGTTCGCCGCGGCGTCGAGCACCCCAATGCCGATGTCGGCGAAGGACGACGGCGCGCCGGGCTCATTGCTGAGCGGCACGTAGTCCGGGTGTCCGAAGTAGTCGATGAAGCCGTACTGCTGCTCGACGTTGTCGAGGTTGGGACCCACGAAGGCCTGGCCCAGCTGCACGATCAACTCGACCGGCAAGTCGGCGCCACAGTGGGCGGCGGTGAGCATCACCCGGTTGGTGATCATCGTGCCCGTGCACACGTGGAAGGGATTGCCGAAGGCCGCGCCGATAGAGACCACCGCGGGGAAGCGCTCGTCGATCTCGCCGTTGATGATGGCGTCCGGGGTCTCCGTCCCTGGGTCGGTGGGGAGGTGGTCGGGACCGCTCGGGCCCGCCGAGGCGACACCGGGGAGCAGGGACAGGGCAAAGAGGGCGAGAGCAAGGCGCATTCGAGGTCTCCGGGCCGAACGGGGAACGGGGGTTCGCGCGCTCGGGCGGCGCGGAACATAGCCCAGCCAGGACGGACCGAAGAGAGGGAATAGACGGGTAATCCAGCGCCCTCCCTTCGCTGCCAGGGTTCTCGTGTCGAGGCCACGCTGGCCTCGAGGATGCTCGTCCGGGCCCCGCGAGGGCACCCGCGCCCGCGACGCGGGGAGCTCGCTGAGCGGGTGGAGCGCGATGCGGCCGCGCTTCTGGCGGCGGACGGCCTCCCCGCCCCCGTTGATATCGTCGCCCTGATGCCGACCCTCGCCGACACGCAGTCCGACGCCAGCTGCCGCTTCTTCCGGTCGCTGCGCGTCGGCCGGGCACCGGACAACGATCTGGTCTTGGGGGAGCGCACCGTCTCGTCGTTCCACGCGTGCATCGAGCTGCGCGATGGGGGGTGGTTCCTGCGTGACCTCGGCAGCTCGAACGGGACGAGCGTGAATGGGACGCGCATCGAGGGCTGGACCCAACTCGCGTCCGGCGCCGAGATTGGGTTCGGGCCCAAGGCCCGCTGGACCGTCGATGACCTCACCGCCCAGCCCGGCACCGCCACCTGGGTCTCGCCGTGGGTGGTGCAACGCGATGACGGCACCGAGCAGCGCTTGGAGCTGGACCGCCTGACGTTCGGTCGCGGCTCAACCTGGGATGTCTCGAGCGCGGGAGGGCCCCCAGGGCTGCACGCGGTGCTCTTCGCCGAGGACGAGGGCATGTTCTTGATGGGCATCGGCACCGCCGATGTCCAGATCGGCGACTCCGCAGTAGACACCGACGCCCCCACCCCCGTGACCCCGGGGCAAGCGTTCAGCGTGGGGGGGGCCAGCTTCGTGCTCCGCCTGGACGAGGGCACGCTCTCGGGCATGTTGGCGACGGCCCAGACCGGCGTGCCGGCGCGGCGGTACACGGGCCTGCGCCTGAGCCTGGTGGACCGGGGAGACTTCGGAGACATCGTGGTGGAGAACGAGAGCGGTGCGCAGCGCTTCGAAGACCAGGAGCTGCGCTTCTCGCTCCTCGTGGTCCTGGCCCGCGAGCTGCTCGCCCAGCGCGACCGGGGAGTCACCGAGAACCTCGGCTGGATCGACGACGAGACGTTGCGCGTGGGCATCTGGGGGCGGAGAGCCATCGAGAACCAGGCCACGTCCACCTTGGCAAAGCTGATGCACGACACGCGCACGATGCTCGGTCGCAAGGGGATCGACGGGCTGTTCATCGAGAAGAAGCGAGGTCGGTCGCGCCTGCGCCTGGATCCCGACGCCGTCAGGCTGCTCTGACAGTGCAGCGCGCGGCCTGGGGGGCTGGGGGTGTCGGCGCTGCTAGAGTGAGCGGGATGCGGATTCGTGCCTTGCTCCTCGCACTGCTTCTCGTCCCGGCGTTCGGTTGTCCCGATGACACCGCTCCGGGAGACGACGACGACAGCACCTTGCCCGGCGACGACGACGACGCCACGGGCGACGACGACGACGCCACGGGCGACGACGACGACGCCACGGGCGACGACGACGACGCCACGGGCGACGACGAC
>JAGSHC010000322.1 GCA_023954745.1 Deltaproteobacteria bacterium
CCGTGGAGCCGCTGCCGTTCATGGCGATGGCCGAGCCCTCACCGCCGGAGTAGGGCCCGCCCGCGTCCGCCACCGGCGCGTCGTTGACGGGAGTGACGGTGATGTCGAAGGTCTGGGTGGCGGTCAGAGCGCCCGAGTCGGTGGCGGTCAGCGTGATGGTCGCCGTCCCGTTGGCGTTGAGGACCGGGGTCCAGGAGAGGGTGCCCGCGCCTCCCGTGTTGACGGCCGAGACGGTCGAGACGATGGCGGTGTCCGACGACGCCGCGCTCACCAGGACCGCGCCGTTGGAGTCCTCGGCGTCGCTCACGGTGAAGGTGGCGGTGTCCGCGGTGTCCTCCACCGTCGTCTGGTCGCTGACCGCGGAGAGCACCGGGGCGGTGTTGGCCGTGTAGACGATGGTCGCGAAGACGTTGTTCTGGCTACAGAACGTCCCCACCTCCGCATACAGGTCGATGCCGATGCTGACCGCGCTGTTGTTGTTGATCAGCGACGTGTCGAACGTGAAGTCCTTCTCGTAGATGTCACCAGTGCAGTCGCCCGAAGACGGCAGGTCGTTCGCCGGGATGAACGTCCCCAGGCCCGCGCCGTCGGCCGTGATCACCGCCCCTTCGGGGTTGCTCAGGTTCCCGTAGGAGAAGTCGCCCTGAAGACCAATGGTGAGGGTCACGGTGCCGCTGCCCGTGGGCAGGCTCGTGAAGTTGAGGGTGTGATTCTGTCCATTGCTGGTGGTCTGGGCAGAGAGCTGCTGGGTGTACGCCTGGGCGGTGGCCGGAAGGGCCAGCATCGCAGCGGCGAGCAAGAGGACGTGACGGCGCATGGGGGGTCTCCTCGGCGCCGCGTTCGAGCGGGCGCTCGGAAGCTATGTACCTCACGGCGCCTCGACGCCGCCCGGGCGTTTGGTGGTCGGGGTCGCGCGGTTTGGCGGCCGCACAGGTGTGGAAGACCTCGGGCCGCGGGTCGGCTCGGATATGGTCTCTGAGGGCTGGAGGAGTCGATGCGAAGGGGTGTAGCGAGTTGGAGTTGCCTCGTCGCCCTCGTGGGCGCGGGGCTCCCGGCCGCGGCCTGGTCGTCGGCGCGGAACCTCCCGCCCACTCCTTCGCTGATGGTGTCTCCCCTGGACGGGCAGCCCATTGTCGAGTTCTCGCCGTCCCTGCTCGCCACAGAGTCCCTCGACCCCGAGGGCGGCACCGTCACCTACCTGTTCGAGGTCGACTCCACAGAGATGTTCGACTCGGCGGACTCCCGATCCGCGGTGGTCCCCCACACCGGCGTGGGGACCGTCGCGTGGGACCTCGAGGACGCCGGCGTCGTGCTGGAGGAGAACGCGAGCACCTTTGTTCGGGTGCGCGCCATCGACAGCGACGGCAACGAGTCTCCCCCGGACAGCATCTCCTTCATGGTGCGGGGTCCCAATGACCCGCCCGCCATCCCGCTGCTTGTGGCGCCCGCCCCCGGCGGGGTGGGCGGCCCCACTCCGGCTCTCGTCGCCCAGGGGACCGCCGACCCCGAGGGCGACGCGGTGCGACTCGAGTTCATCGTGGCCGTGGACTCTGCCCTGACCGACATCCTCGCCCGCTCGGAGCGCACCCTGGTCGAGGATGGGGAGGAGGTGTCCTGGACCCCGGACGAGCCCTTGGAGGGGGATGTCTGGTGGTCCTCCCGGACCTGGGACGCAGCCCAGGACAGCCTGGGGTGGGCGGAGCCTCGGGCCTATTCGGTGCAGGACGCGGCGCCGGGTGACGCCCCTGAGGAGGGTCAGGCGGCGAGCTGTGCGACGGGGCAGCGTCCGGCGTCGTGGGCGGCCCTGGGGCTGCTCGGGCTGCTCGTGGGTGGGCGACGCCAGCGTGGGTCGCACTGAGGGGCTGCCCTCTCGCCCCTTCTAGTCCCGCAGTACGCGCCAACAGCCAGCTGCGATCCCGAGGAACACGGTAGCCTTGAGGGCCAGTACCCCCAGGAGTGCTCCCACGCCTGCTTCCGGGCCGGCCCCCACCGCGCTCGCAGCGAGCTCTCCCAGTAGGTAGGCCAGCGCGACCCCCGCCAGGCTGGCGACCACCACCCGCAGATCCACGGGCAGCTTCATCTCGCGCCGCGCGAAGGCCGCCGTGACCCCGGCCAGGACCCCGTAGCTGACCAGCGTGGCCCAGGCGGCACCGATGGCCCCGTGCTCGGGGATCCACAACAGGTTCAGGGCAATGTTCGTCACCGCCGCCGAGCCCGAGGCAATGGGAATCGCCAGCTTGCGCTTCCGGTTGTAGAGCGGCGCCACCTGCACGAGATAGAGACCCTGAAAGCCTGCCCCCAGCACGAGCACGCTCGCGAGCTGGGCTCCTGAGTGGTAGCCGTCGGCGAAGACGAGGTGCACCACGTCCGGAGCGACCGAGGCAGCGCCCACCGAAGCGAACAGCACCGCCCCCACGAACACGGTCGTCGCCCGGAGCAACGCGGGCCGCTGCTCCTCATCCGTCACGGTCTTGTGGAACAGGGGCGACCACGAGCGGTAGGCGCTCATGGAGAGCACGTTCACCGCAATGGGGAACCAGTAGGCGGCGGTGTAGATGCCCAGGGAGTGCTGTCCGTCGAGCCGGACGAGCAAGACCCGGTCCGCCATGGTCAGTGCCCAGGTGGAGAGCAGATGCGGCAGCAGCGGGATCCCGAAGGCGAGAGCCGGTCCCAGCAGATGCCAGCGAATCCCGAGACGCACCTTGCGGGCTGTGGCGATGCCCAGGGGGGCGGCGACGAGGAGGGCTCCCGCGAGCCGTCCCGCGAAGATGGAGAGCACTCCCCATCCCGCCATGACGAGCAACCCCAGGGTGAGCAGGGTCTCCAGCAACGCCTTCGCGGTGTTGAGCAGTACGAAGGGCTTGGGCTTCTCGCCGGCGGTCCAGAAGGCGATGGGCACCAGGGTGGCGGTAGACAGCAGCGCCGTCAGCGAGAGCAGGCGCCCGTAGGGAGCCCAAGGCAGCTGGGGGAGCCAGGCTTGCAGCAGCCCTGGTGCGCCGAGCTCGAGGCCCCCGTGCAGCACGAGGGGCCAGAAGAGCAGGAACGTGACGATGGTCCCGTTGAAGACCCGCAGGCCCTCGGGATCGTCCTTGTAGTCGTATTGGAACTGGAGGACGGCCGCCGAGAGCCCGACGCCATAGCTCGTGTTGAGCAGTTGAAGGGCCATGGCTCCCAGGCCCCAGACCGCCAGCTCCTCCGGGGCGAGCATCACCGTGTACACGGGCACCAGCAGGAAGGCCGTCATGCGCGCCAGGAGCTCGCCCGCGCCGTAGATGGCGCCGTGCTTCACGATGCGCTTCAGCATGGGTGCGAACTCACGGGGAGGCCTCGGCGGGGTAGAGGGTCCAGTCGCCGGCTCGGGTCCCGCCACGCAGGTCGGAGGCGCGCTTGCGGTCCTTGCGATGCACCAGCACGAAGCCGTCCCGGTGCGTGTTGCGCCAGGCGTCGACCTCGCCGGGGGCGAGGAACCACACTGGATGATCGGAGCGGAAGGCCGGCTCGTAGTAGTGGCGTCCGTAGGGCCCGGGCCGATGGACCACGACCCCCAGTGGGGCCGTGGGCGCCGAGGTGAGCGCGTTCGCGCGCAAGACCTTGGGGGTGCTCGAAGGGGGGGGCGAGAACAGGCGAGGAGGCATGTGCGCGCTGACGAGCCAGCCGGCGAGCATCGCCCCGGCGAGCCAGCGAAGGGGGCGCACGCGAGCGCGCAGGGCGGGGGATCCCAACAGGGCGAGCACGAAGATGGCCGCCATGGCGGCTCCCCCCACGATGAGCCACTCGGCGATGGGAGCGAGCAGGCTGTCGCCTCGGGCGATGCGGACGGGCGGCACCATGCGCCCCCCGCGGGTGTGCAGCAGAGGGCCGGCGGAGACGAGGATCACGGTGACCACCACTCCCCAAGGGATCAGCGACCTCAGGGCTGGACGTGGTGCCTTGCGGAGCGCGACGACCGCGAGGACCCCCGCCGCGAGCAGGGGGAGCTCCAGCGGGTCGAGATAGCGGGGGTAGACGTCCCACCCCCGGTTCCCGCTGCCCAGCTGGTACCGCACGATGTGCAGGATGGTGAGGGCCGCGGAGCCAGCCAGCGACAGCATCACGAACCCGAAGACGCGCGCCGTGGGGCGGTCCGGCTCCTCGGGCACCAGTCGGCGGTCGAGCCACACCGCCGCCACGAGCAGTGGCGCCGCCAGAGAGGTCAGCAGGGGCCAGGCCAGCTGGGCCCCGGTGATCTTCACCAGCAGAAGCACGCCCTCGACGGACGTCAGGGCGCGCAGGCCCGCTCCCAGGTGTCCCGACGCCGCACCGGACTCGTAGGGGGAGATGGCCTCACCGTGTACGGCGGCGGCGACAAACTCCGGGAGCAGCCCCACGATGGCGCCCGCTCCGAGCAGCCCGGCGCGCTTCAGGGAGAGCCTCCAGGAGCCCTCGCGGCGGCCCTGCCAAGCGTCGAGTGCGAGCAGCATCCCCAAGGCAACCGGAACGACGACCCCCATCCGTCGCGTCGCCACGGAGAAGCCCGCGAGGGCTCCCAAGGTCAACCAGGGAGCTGCCCGCTCGCTGCTCCAGGCGATCCAGACGCCCCCCGTCGCGGCCACGAGCAGAACGAGGTAGAGCGACTCCGACTGGGCGAAGACCCCGTGAAACACAGCGCCCGCGACCAGCTGCAATGCGGCGAGCGCCATCCAAGCGCGGGGCTGGGACAGCTGCGAGCGCAGCATGGGGAGGAGGAGCAGGCTGGCGAGGGCGAGAGCGAGGGCCTGGCTCGTGCGCAGCACCGCAAAACGTGCCCCGTTGCTGGCGATGGCGAAGGCTGGCGCCGCGACCATCGGGTAGCCGGGGGGGTACGTGACGGAGACCTTGGCCCCGTAGGTGCCTTCCCGCCACAGGGTGCTGGCCAACTCGAGGTAGACGTTCTCGTCGGCCCGCAGGCCCCCCGGGGACGCCTCGCGGAGGTTCACGGCCAACGCGATGTGGGCGGCCACGGCCAGAAGGAAGATGAGGGCGAGGATCCAGGGGCGGCGCACCGGGTCAGGACGCCTCGTCCGACGGGAGCTGCACCACGCGAGGGGCCAACTCCCGGTGGGGGTCTTCGGCACCTGCGAGCCGTGCTCGCAGACTCTTGCCCCACTCGAGTGGCCGCATCCGGCGGTAGTAACGCAGCACGTCCGCGTCGTCGATGCGCGGCCCCTCCTTCCGCTCGTCGAGGTACCCAGAGAGGAGGGCGCGGCCTTCTCCGAGGCGTCCGCGCGTGCTCATGGCGGCGGCGCGCACCGCGACCTGCCAACCTGGCTGGCCGACGTTCCAGGCCCGGCGCCCGCGCGATTGCCAGCCTTCCTCATCGGAGCCTCGGCTGTCGGTGGGCCGCACGGACCAGGCCACGATGTGCTCGAGCATGCCGATGCGGAACCCGCTGGTGATCGCCTTGGCGTTCATCACGGAGTCTGGCGCGCGGCTGCGAGCGACTCCCCCGATGGCTGCAAAACAGGCGCCGGACACGAGCCGAAGTCCGCCCCGAGGCAGGTGCACGTACTGGCCCTTCTCGAGTCGCATGGCCCCCGTCTCGTCCGGCGAGCAGAGGGCGCCGCTGAGGATGCCGAGCCCGGTGTCGCTGCGGAGGGCGTCGGCGAGGTCCTGCCAGTAGTTGGCGTCGAAGCGGATGTCGCAGTCGAGGATTCCAAAGAGGGTGGGGTTCTCCCCGTCCGAGCCCGCGGCGGCGACGCCGGCCCGCACGACCTCGGAGTACCGAAAGCCCATGTACCCGCCCGTGGTGCCCGACGGCACGACCTCGATGGGGAGATCGCCAGCCACATCGAGGAATCGCTGCCCGGTGCCGTCGGTGCTTCGGTCGTCGACGACGATCCACCGGTCCGGGCGCAGGGTGCTCCGCCGCACGCACTCCACGAGCGCTTCGGCGTTTTCGGCTTCGTTGTAGGCGGGGGTGACGAGGAGGAACACGCTGCGGGTTTACCGCCTCGGGATGGGCAGGGCAATCGATCGACCCGGCTGACAGGTCGGGCTCCGGATTCACCCGTCGCGCGTTCAGAAGCTGTGGCATCTTCCCGCCCCCTCTTGGAGAACAGAATGTCCGCTTCGCTTCGCCACTTCCTCCTGACCTTGCTCTCTCTCGCCCTCCTGGCGGGCTGTCCCGGCCGCGGGGACGACGACGACTCGGTGCCGGACGACGACGACACCACGGCCAACGACGACGACGCCACGGGCGATGACGACGACGCCACGGGCGATGACGACGACGCCACGGGTGACGACGACGACGCGACCGGTGACGACGACGACGCCACGGGCGATGACGACGACGCGACGGGCGATGACGACGACGCCACGGGCGACGACGACGACGCCACGGGCGACGACGACGACAGCGCCACGGGCGACGACGACGACAGCGCCGTTGGCGACGACGACGACAGCGCCGTTGGCGCCGACGACGACGGCGCCGGTGGCGACGAC
>JAGSHC010000392.1 GCA_023954745.1 Deltaproteobacteria bacterium
ACGGGGCCGGCGTCGGTGCGGCGGGAGGAGGTGCCTCGGGAGGCTTCGCCCCAGGTGCCTGAGGCGAAGCGGCAGCCGGAGCGACACCGGGCCCGTCCTTCTTCCCTCCCCGACCGAACCCGGCCATCTTCTTCAAGCGCCCGAACATGCCACTGCTCTGGTCGGACTTTCGTCCCTTCGCGGCGGCCGTCGTCGAACCCGATGAGGGGGGGAAGGCGATGTCGCTCGTCGCGAGACGCACCGCCTTGGGCTCCTCTCCGGTCGCTTGCTCCACGTAGTCCCTGATCTCGATGGACTGCGCTTCCCCGGTGTCGCGGTCGACGGCGGTCACGTGGAGGATCCCATTGCTGTCGATCCGGAAGGTGACGTCGACCTTGGGAACCATCTTCGGCGCCGGTCGGATGTCGTTCAGCACGAATTCGCCGAGGAACTCGTTCTCCGAAGCGAGCTTGCTCTCGCCCTGCCGCGCGACGACCTTCACCTCAGCCTGATTGTCCCTGACCGTGGTGAATGTGCGTGACTCGCTGCACGGCACCGTGGCGTTCCGCTCGATCACCGGCTTGAAGAACCCTCCGGCCATGTCAATGCCCAGCGAGAAGGGCGTGACGTCCAGAAGCAGCGTGTTGTGGGTCTCACTCTCGAGCGAGTAGCCGTGGACGGCGGCGCCGATGGCCACCACCTCCTCGGGGTGCACACCCTTGCAGGGGTTCATCCCGAAGAAGATCCGGATCGTCTCCTGGATCTTCGGCATGCGGGTCATGCCGCCGACGAGGATGATCTCGTCGAGCTCTTCGATGCTCACCTTCGCCGCACGCAGCGCCTGATCGGTGATCTTGATGGTCTCGTTGATGAGGTCCTGGACCATCGTCTCGAGCTGGTCTCGCGTGAGCTCCACCTCGAGGTTGTGCTCGCCGTGAAGCCGCGGGATCAGGATCGGGGTGCGATCGACGAACGAGAGTTCGCACTTCGCCCGTTCGCCCGCGTCCTTGAGGCGCTGAAGGGCCTCCTTGTCGTTTCGCGGGTCGACGCCCGTCTGGCCTCGGAAGTGATCCGCGAGCCAGTTCACGATGCGGTAGTCGAAGTCCTCGCCGCCGAGGAACGTGTTCCCAGCGGTGCCTAGGATCTCGTAGACGCCATCGCCCACTTCGAGGACGGAGATGTCGAAGGTGCCACCGCCAAGGTCGAAGATGGCGATCTTCTTGTCGAGGTCCTTCTTGAAGCCGTACGCGAGAGCTGCCGCGGTGGGCTCGTTGAGCAGACGCAGCACGTTGAGCCCGGCGTTCTCACCGGCCTCCATCGTCGCCTTGCGCTGGCTGTGGTTGAAGTTCGCCGGGACCGTGATCACCGCGTCGGTGACGGTCTCCCCCAGGGCCTTCTCGGCGATCTCCTTGACCGCCTTGAGGATGATGGAGCTGGCCTCGACCGGAGTGATCTCGAGATCTCCGAGCCGAAGAAGAACCTCGCCTCGCTCGCCCTGCACTACGTCGTACGACACGTGCCGCAGCACCTCAGAGACCTCAGGCGCGCTGGCCTTCCGGCCGATGAGGCGCTTGATGGCGTACAGCGTGTCCTTCGGATTCGTGAGGATGAGCGCCTTGGCGCCATGGCCCACCACGAAGCGACCTCGCGACTTCATCGCGACGCACGAAGGGAGGATGTTGTATCCGCGCTCGTCTTCGATGACTCGCGGTCGACCGTCTCGCACCACTGCGACGCAGCTGTTCGTCGTTCCAAGGTCGATTCCGACAATCGCGCCCATTGACCCTCCGGTCGGTCAGCGGGGACCGCCCCACCCTTTTGCCAGTCCCTCGAATCGGGACTCTAGCAGCGTCACGCAAAACGCGTGAAGAGCACCAGAGCGGGGGCTCGCCACCGGCGCACGTCGGTCAGTCGAAGAGGGCCAACTGGGGCCGGCCACCGTGCTCCACCTCGATGGGGTACCGACCCGAGAAGCACGCGTCGCAGTAGCCGTGGTCGTCAGCGACGGCCTCATGCATGCCAGCGATGGACAGATACCCGATGGAGTCGGCCCCCACGAAGTGGCCGATCTCCCCCACCGAGTTCGAACTCGCGATGAGCTCGTCTCGGTTGGGGGTGTCGATGCCGTAGAAGCAGGGACCCGTCGTGGGAGGGGCCGCAATCCGCAGGTGCACTTCCGCCGCTCCCGCACGCCGGAGCATGCGCACGATCTTGCGACACGTGGTGCCGCGCACGATGGAGTCGTCCACGACCACGACCCGCTTGCCGACCAACAGGCCCGGCACCGGATTGAGCTTCAGCTTGACCCCGAAGTCGCGAATGCGCTGGGTGGGCTCGATGAAGCTCCGGCCCACGTAGTGGTTGCGAATCAACCCGAGCGAGAACGGGATGTTCAGCGCGGCCGCGTACCCGATGGCCGAGGTCACCCCCGAGTCCGGGACGGGAACGACCACGTCGGCCTCCGCAGGCTGCTCCTGCGCGAGGCGCTCACCCAGCCGTACGCGCGTGCTGTAGACGTCCTGACCCCACAGCTGGGTGTCGGGCCGCGCGAAGTAGAGGTGCTCGAACACGCACTGCTTCTGGGGTTGCGCCGGGAATGGGTGGAAGGCGGTCAGCCCGAGGCTGTCGATGATCACGATCTCGCCAGGCTCCACGTCCCGGACGTAGGCCGCCTCCACGAGGTCGAGGGCACATGTCTCGCTGGCGACAACCCACGCGCCGTCTGCCGTCCGACCGAGGACCAGGGGACGAAAGCCCATGGGGTCCCGCGCAGCGACCAGTCGATCCGGCGTGAGGAGAAGCAAGGACCACGCACCCACGATGCGCCCCAGCGCCTCCACCAGCTTGTTGGTGAAGGCCTTCTGCCGGCTGCGTGCCATGAGGTGCACGATCAGTTCGGTGTCCGACGTGGTCTGGAAGATCGCGCCGAGCTCCGAAAGTTCCTCCCTCAGCGCCGGCGCATTGACGAGGTTTCCGTTGTGGGCGATGCCGATCTCAGTCCCGGCGGCGGTCACTTGCAGAGGCTGCACGTTGGCAAGCGAGCTCGTCCCTGCCGTGCTGTAGCGCACGTGCCCGATGGCCCGTTCGCCCTGCAACTCGGCCATGCGGCTGCGCCGTCCGAAGACGTCCGCCACGAGGCCGCGCCCCCGGTGAGAGCGCATGCCCTCGCCGTCCCAGCTGACAATGCCAGCGCCCTCCTGCCCCCGGTGCTGCAGCGCGTGCAGTCCCAGGTGGCACAGCGTGCTCGCCTCGCGATGTCCCCACACGCCGACCACCCCGCATTCGTCGCGGAAGTGATCACCAAAGTCGTGCAGGTCGGACATGGGGCCTCGGTTCAGGGGCGCGGGGAGAGCGGATCGAGGCCGACCGCGTCCACCAAGCCGCCCTCCCAGGCTGCGCGGAGATCGGCGACGGGCACGTCGAGGATGGCGCAGGCCTCGTCAGTGACGACCAGCGAGTCTCCTCCCACCGTGCCTACGCGATGGGCCGGGCATCCATGCTCGGCAGCCAGAGCCAATAGCGCGACCACCTGGTCCTCCTCGGCGGTCACGAACGCACAGCCGTGAGTCTCACCGAAGAGCAGGCGCTCCCGGTTCTCGTTGCCGCTCAGGGCCACCGCGGCGCCAATCCCATCGCCGATGTTGCCCTGGCGTCCGCCGGCGAGGGCCATCTCAGCCAGAGCGACCCCGAGGCCGCCGTCGGCTGCGTCATGGGCGGCGGTGATGAGGCCGCCACCAATCCCGGCGCACAGCGTCGCGATGAGGGCCTTCTCGGCGTCCCAGTCCACCGCCGGAGGCGCGCCCGTCTCCACTCCATGCACGACGAACCCGTACGCGCTCGCTCCGAACGTGGGGGTGGGATCACCGAGCAGGAGGATGCGCTGTCCTTCCTCCGGGAGGCCCAGACCGACCGTCGTCGACCGGTCCTCCATGAGGCCGACCAGGCCGATCCCCGGCGTGGGGTGCACCGAGACGGAGCTGGTCTCGTTGTAGAGGCTGACGTTGCCAGAGACCACGGGGATCCCGAGGGTACGTAGGGCGACGCCCATGCCCTCGATGGCCTGCACGAACTCCCACATCACCTCGGGGCGCTCCGGGTTGCCGAAGTTGAGGCAGTCGGTCACCGCGAGGGGCTTGGCGCCGGTGCACGCGACGTTGCGCGCGGCCTCGGCGACGGCCCCCTGGGTGCCCATGTGGGGATGAGCCTTGACCCACATGGAGTTGCAGTCCGTCGTGAGAGCGAGGCCCTTGCTCGTCTTCGGGACGCT
>JAGSHC010000393.1 GCA_023954745.1 Deltaproteobacteria bacterium
AGGTCCCGGTGGACCACGCGCCGCGTGTGGGCGTAGGCGACCGCGTGGCATGCGGTGCGGAAGATGCTGAGCATGTGAATGAGGTTGTATCGGGTGTCGGCGTCAGGGTCGCGCGCTCGCAGCTCGTCAAGGACGTCTTCGAGAGACTGTCCCTGCACCCGCTTCATCGAATAGAAGACTTCACCCTCCTCGGAGATGAAGAGGTCGTGGACGGGGACAATCCCGGGATGTTCGAGCTGCGCAGTGATGCGGGCCTCGGTGACGAACCGCGCGAGCCGCGCGTCGCTCATCTTCTCGGGGAGGATGGACTTGAGGGCCACCTCCCGGCCCAGGTTGCGGTCGCGCGCGAGGTAGACGACCCCCATGCCGCCCTCGCCGAGGCGGGGCCCCATGGCGTAGCGGTCTTCGAGGAGCTGCGCGCCTTCGAGGAGCACCGCTGGGAGCCGGGAGCGGGTGGAGCTGCGATCACCACCAGACAGCGTCTCTGCCACGGAGTCCGAGGCGGGGTCGGGCAGCCGCTGGTCGGTGCGGATTCCGCTGCGCGCCAACACGTCCACGGCGAGAGGACTCTCGGTCGCTTCCCCCCCCGAAGCCATCAGCTCGACGATGACGTCTCGAACACTCACCCCTTCTAGGGTAACAGGCGACTGGTTCGCTACGCTGCCCGTGGAGGTGCGATGGCGCGCGTGTTCGTAGCGGCGGTGGAGGGTGCTGGCCCTCGGGCGGCCGAGGCTGCGCTGGCCCGGGGGCTGGACGCTCTGGGGAGCACGGCCACGGCCCCGTGGACCCTGGTGATCCCGCCGGCCGATGGGCTCTCTCGAGATGAGCGGGCTCTGTCGGGGCAACTCGCGACTGCTCTCGGCGGCGACGGTGCGCGGCCTCAGGAGCTCAGGGCAGTGTCGCGGGGGGCCGCTGTGGCCCGCTATCAGCTCAGCGTGCAGCGCCGTGGTGACCAGCTGGAGGCCCACGCGGGGCTCTACGACGCCGGCCCGTTGGCCTGGCTCGCGCGCCTGAAGCTGGACGTCACCGTCGGTGGGCCCGGAGGTGCCCTGACGGCGGGAGCCGATCACCTGCTCTTTCGCCCGCTCGACGAGCTGTCCCCGGACGCCCGGCACCGGACGCTCGCTGGCTTGCTCGAGGTGGCCGATCCCGAGGTCGTGGTGGGGGACGGACGGTTCGTGGCCCTCGGCGCCGCTGCCGGCGCGCCACGATCCCACCACCTCGGGCTGATGCTGGTCGCCGACAATGCGGTAGCCCACGACCTCGTATGGGCTTGGATGCTGGGTCTCGAGGCGTGCGACGTGCCCTGGCTGCACGCGTTGGCGCTGCGTGGGTTTGGTCCAGGGGCTCTCGACGATGTGGAGCTGCTCGGGGATGACCCCGAGCCCTTCCGACGACGACTGGAGGGGGTTCTTCGACCCGCCGGGCTCGCAGAGATCCCCACCCGGTACCAGACCACACTCGGAGTCGCGTTGCCGGTGGACGTGCTGCCTTGCGCGCCAGGGCCTCCAGCGTCGCGCGCCCTCGCGTGGCTCGCCGCCCAGACAGAGCACCCCGAACGCCGCGAGTCACTGAAGTTCTGCCCGCCGTTCTCCCTGCTCGCAGGCGCCCGAACCCCCGGCGCCTTTCCGACCCACGACCGCGTGCTCGCGGTGGGGCCGGAGGCCACGGCGGCGGTCCTCTCCGACGTGCGGGTGGACCGCGCCCGCCAGCGGGCTGGCTCCTTTGCCGCTGCCTTCCTGCGGCGGAGTTCCGCGCAGTTCTGGGACCTTCGTCTCTCGGACGGTCGAACGGTTCTCCTCGCGGCCCTGGCGGAAGAGGCCCCCTCCCCGGCGCGCATCGGCCGGGCGGCTGCTGCCTTGACTCGACACTCCTCGTTGGCTTGGCCGAGGGAGTCCCGGTACCGCGCGGTGCAGGCCTGGGTTCTCCGCCGGCTGCGCCGGGTACGACTGCCTTCCCCCGTGGTGCACGCGCGCCGCATCCATCGCCTGCAGGAGCGACCGTGGCGCAAGCTGTGGCTCCAGGGGCCTCCCCTGCGAGACGACAGTGCCTAGAACGCTCTCCGACCGGCTGCGAGATGCAGCCCGTGCCTTGCTCGACGAGCCATCCGCCGGCCCTGTGGGGGCCCGCCCCGTGCCCGCGTCCGCACCCCGGCCTCCTCCCCGGGAGGAGCCCCGTGATGGATTGCAGAACCTGGTCCTCGTCGTCCTCGACTCCTGTCGGTGGGACACCTGGCAGCGTGCCATCGACGGAGGGGCTGCTCCCCATCTCGCCCGATTGGGCCGAGGCGAGAGGCGCTACTCGTACGCGTCCTGGACTGCGCCGTCCCACTACAACCTCCTGACGGGCCTGCTCCCGCACCGATCGCCCGCTGGTGTCTTCGCCTCGGAGGTCTACAAGGAGGAGTACCTCGCCTACTCCAAGCGGCTCGGCACCGAAGTGGAGTTCAAGCAGTTGCTGCCTGGGCTCTGGCTGCCGGGGTTCCTGCAGAGCCTTGGCTACGAGAC
Organism: Deltaproteobacteria bacterium; assembly: GCA_023954745.1. Taxonomy (GTDB): domain Bacteria; phylum Myxococcota_A; class UBA796; order UBA9615; family UBA9615; genus JAGSHC01. The sequence goes on from JAGSHC010000393.1 coordinate 2,508, forward strand.
GTCCGCGCGCGTGAGCCTGCCCGTGCTCAACCCGCGCACCGGCATCAATCGCGACTTTGACTCCTACCGACTCATGGAGAGTCACAACGACTTCGGGGCCATCCTCGACGAGGTCCGGTTCGGCGCCGACAGACCCGGGTTCTGGATGCTCAACGTGGGCGAGACCCACTACCCCTACGTCGCCGCGGGGGAGGATGCGAGTGAGCTTCCGCACATCTCCGGGGTGCACGGGGTGGCGAAGCGGTTGGGGCAGGGGGAGGGCCCGGTGTCGGCGGCGGAGGCGCCGGACTTCTTCGAGGGGGACAGCCTGCAGAGGCTGCACGACAAGCAGGTGGCCACCCTGCGCGGGCTTGACCGGTCGTTCGAGCGACTGTTCGACGAGGTGCCGAAGGACACGTGGGTCATCGTCACGGCCGACCACGGTGAGCTCTTCGGGGAGGGCGGGTACTTCGGACATGGGCCCATCGCGCACAACAAGGTCTTCGAGGTGCCCTTCGTCGAGGGGAAGGTGCGATAGAGAGGGCTCCGACGCTCCTGTACACTCCGCGCGCCTCGGCCCGGGGCTTCTTCGGAGCAGTCATGTCGCAGCCCTCGTGGACCCCCGACTCCCAGACGCCTGTCGTCTTTGCGTCGCTGTCCGGTGATCATAATCCGGTGCATCTCGACCCAGAGCACGCCCGCGGCGCGGGATTCGATGACGTCATCGTGCACGGGATGTGCACTCTCGGCGCCGCCGCTCGTGCCGCGCAGCTCGCGGTGGCTCCCGGCTCCGTGCTGCGCAAGATCGACGTGCGCTTCGCCAACCCTGTGCTCCCCGGTGAGACCGTCGGCTTCGACTGGGGGGTCAAGGAGAAGGACGGCGCACACAAGGTCGGGCTCAAGACCGTCCTCCCTGGTGCTCGCAAGGTGATGAGCCCCGCGAACTTCACGTTCGTCTCGGCTGAGGCCGAGGTGACAGCGCCTTCGGACGAGCTCGTCGCGGCGGACGATGGCGACATCGCGGGCGAGCCCTTCTCCTTCACCGAGGAGCAGCTCGCGCAGTACAACGGCATCACCGCGGCGACCGAGACCCCGGAAGGGGAGGGGGTTCCGATGATGGTCTCGCTGCTCGGGATGACGGGTGCGTTGGAGATCGCCTTTCGGACCGTGCAGCCCCCCGAGCGGGCTGGCACGTGGGTCCACTTGCGTCAGGCCGCCGAGTTCTTCGCCGACGTGAAGGCCGACGAGGTCTATCGCTGCCGCATTCAGACCGCGCGCAACAAGATCCGCGAGAGCAAGGTGGGCGTGATGATCACGATCCCCTTCGTCGTCGAGCGGGACCGGGACGGCGGCCTCGTGTCGACGGGGTCCTGCGGCTTGTTCTACGCCTTCACCGAGGACTCCTGATGGACCGTGTCACAGGCTTCTTCTCGCTCGGGCTTCTGATCGTCTTGGGGCTCGTGGTCGGGTGTCCTGCGGGGGAAGAAGGGGTGGGCGTGGCCGACTGCCGAGACACCCTGGACAACGACGCCGATGGCCTCATCGATTGTGAGGACCCGGGCTGCGCCGGCGGCATCGATTGTGGGGTCGTGGGCGACGACGACGACGACGACGCGACGGCGGACGACGACGACGCGACAGCGGACGACGACGACGCGACGGCGGACGACGACGACGACGACGACTCGGGCGACGACGACGACTCGAGCGACGACGACGACTCGG
>JAGSHC010000182.1 GCA_023954745.1 Deltaproteobacteria bacterium
CGAGCCGCCGGAGATCGATGGCGAGCTCTGGGACGCGTGGCCGATCGAGCAGAGCTTTCGCTTGAGCTCGGTGGGCCCGATCACCACCGTGCAGGGCCTCGAGGGGGCCGACGCCGTCCTCAAGGGAGACGACGACCTGGCCGGCACCCTCGAGGAGCGCCGCGCGCGATCGCAGCTCTAGAACTGGCCCGAGAAGGTCAGCGCGGCGCCCGAGGGCTTGCGGTCCTTGGCGGCGAAGACCGGGGTGATGCCAGCCACGGGCGCTCGACGGCGGGCCACGGAGGCCTTTCCGTACAGGCGGTTCCAGCCAACCAGGCCCGAGACCTGGTTGAAGATCACGTTGATGGCGTACGGCACGAGAATGGACGTCGCGATGAACGGGTCGCGCCACCGGACGGTCGAGCCCAGGGTGTAGACCGAGACCGCGCTCAGGGCGACGGTGCCGGTCATTGAGATGACGAAGCCCGCCGGGTCGCCCAGGTACGCGGAGTTGATTCCGGGAATCGGTGCAAATCCGAGAGCCACCGACGCCCCTCGGGTGCGCTTCCAGTCGAGGCCGGGGGTCGAGCGACGGAAGATGCGCTCGGTCGTGGCTGGCTTCTCAGCGGGGGTGGGTGCTGGCTCCGCCGAGGCCACCGGCTCGGGTTCCGGGGTGGGCTCGGGCTCAGGCTCTGCGGCGGCCACGGGCTCTGCGGCGGCCACGGGCTCTGCGGCGGCTACGGGCTCTGCGGCGGCCACGGGCTCTGCGACGGCTACGGGCTCCGCGGCGGCTACGGGCTCTGCGACTGCAGGCACTCGCCCGGCGACCATGAGATCGACCTCGGGCCGGAGACCGAGAGCCGTGAAGACCCCGCCCAGCAGGACAGGGCCAGCGTCTGCCGCGTCCTCGGGGACGAGGATGCCGGCCTCACCGACCGCGGTGGCTTGTTCGAGATGCACGCCCTTCAGAACCAGCCGTCCTGCCCCAAACACCGGCGCGAGCAGGTAGTCCGCCTCGAGCGCCTTCGCCTTGGTCGTCAGGCAGTCGAGCGCGCCGTTGCACGCCTTCGCGTCCTCGACCCACGGCCCGCTGCTCAGCCAGTTCACGGCCGGTACACCGCGCGCCGCGCCCAGGAGCCATTCCCCCAGCTCGCCGCTCCCACCGGTGGGGGGGGCGATCGCGATGGTCCAAGGAGGGGCGGATTCTGCCGTCGCCTGGTCGATGACTTCAATGGCCGCGAGCTGGTCGTAGCGCACCAGCACGGAGCCCTGAGCCGCGCGGAGCATCATCCCCTCGGCGAGCGACTCGGTCACTTCCCCGGTATAGGAGCGGCCATCGGCGAGTTCGAGAGTTCGGAACTCCACCGAGGACTGCGCCCACGCGCTCGTGGGCACGGCGAGGATGAAGAGGAACGACAGCAAGGAAGTACGCATCTCCCAGATGAATAGCAAAGAACGGGGGGTTCCCGCTTGATAGGGCGCAGTAGACTGCGCGGCCATGGCAACTCAGACCCTCGCACTGTCCACCACTCTTGCCCTTGCAGACGGGCTCCCTTCATCGGCCTCTGATGCCCCGACGCGGAGCGCTCTCGCGGCGCTCAGCGGCTCGCTGGAGACGGCCGAGGACACGCTGCGCGCCCTCGAGGCCGCGGGAACCGTGGGCTTCCGCGGCCTCGACACGGAGGCCTGGGAACTCGACCGCGCCAGGGAGATCGCTCGCCGCCTCCGCGCCGAGACGAGCACCCTCCTCGTCCTCGGGATCGGGGGGTCCGCCCTCGGAGCGTCGGCGTTGGACGGAGCCCTCGGGCCCACCTGCGAGGACGAGCACCGGCTCGTGGTCCTCGACACGGTGGACCCATTCGCCGTGCGGAGGACCTTGCTCGCGCTGGACCCCGCAGAGACGGCCGTCGCCGTCATCAGCAAGTCCGGTGGGACCGTGGAGACCGCGGCGCTGTTCCGCACCGTGCTCCCGTGGCTCCGAGATGGAGCGGGCGACGCTTGGACGCGCCGACTCGTGCTCATCACGGACACGACCCACGGCGCCCTGCGCCCTCTGGCGGATGCACATGGCCTCGACGCGCTCCCGGTCCCCGACGATGTGGGGGGGCGCTTCTCCGTGCTCACCGCCGTAGGCATCCTCCCGGCCGCTTATCGCGGGCTGGACGTCGACGCGTTGTTGGCCGGTGCTCACTCCATGGCCGACCGGGTGCGGACCCGCAGCATCGACACCAACCCCGCCTGGGCCTTCGCGGGAGTCCACGACCTGTGGTGGCCGCGGGCGACGGTCTCCATTCTTCTGACCTACAGCGAGCGCCTGACCCTCATGGGTGCCTGGTACATGCAGCTCTGGGCAGAGAGTCTGGGCAAGCCGATGGAGGAGGGGCGTGCCTATGGCTGGACTCCCGGAGGAGCACGAGGTCCTGCGGATCAGCACTCCCAGCTCCAGCTCTGGCAGGAAGGTCCGGCCGACCGGATCGTCACCGTGGTGCGCGTCGAGGAGCACGGCGCCGACCTCACCATCCCCACCCTCTCGGGCCCCGAAGACGGGGTGGGCTCCTACCTTGCGGGAACGTCGCTGGCGTCGCTCCTCGAGGCGGAGCGGCGAGGGACGACGGCCGCCCTGGTCTCGGTGGGGCGTCCGGTGCTGGAGCTCGTCGTGCCCCGAGTCGATGCGCACGCGATCGGCGAGCTGATCATGCTCTTCGAGTCCGCGACGGCCATCGCGGGATTGCTCCGGGGCATCAACCCGTTCGACCAGCCTGGAGTCGAGGCGGGCAAGCAGTACGCCTATGGCCTGCTCGGGCGGGAGGGCTTCGAGGAGCGCATCGCCGAAGTCGAGCGCCTGCTCGGCTCGCCGTGACCCAGGAGGACCAGCGGAGGGTTCGGCTTCTCCCGGACTCGCTCATCAACAAGATCGCTGCGGGTGAGGTCGTAGAACGGCCGGCGTCGGTGGTGAAGGAGTTGGTGGAGAACGCCGTGGACGCTCGTTCTACCCGCATCGTCGTCTCCATTCGTGGGGGAGGCCGCGGCCTCATCCGAGTGCGCGACGACGGGACGGGCATGGGCCGCGAGGACGCCTTGGCGGCGCTGCAGCGCCACGCCACCAGCAAGGTCCGCACGGACGAAGACCTGTTCTCCATCGACACCTTCGGGTTTCGAGGGGAGGCGCTGCCGTCCATCGCCGAAGTGTCCCGTTTCGAGCTCACCACCGGCGAACCAGGCGCAACCGCTGGAACGCGGGTGTTGGTGGACGGCGGAGTGATCGAGACGATCGAGGAAGCCGCGAATCCCGGGGGCACCGAGATCAGCGTGAAGCGGCTCTTCGCAAACACCCCCGCGCGACTCAAGTTTCTCAAGACCGAGCGCACGGAGATGAATCACGTCCAGGAGTGGGTCACTCGCGTGGCTCTTGCCCATCCCGAGATCGCCATGCGCCTCGAGGCTGACGACCGCACTGTGTTCGACCTTCCCCCCGAAGACGGACTCATGGCGCGCGTGCGAGGGCTGCTCGGGAAGGCAGTCGCGGAGAAGCTGCGCCCCTTCTCCGCGGATCAGGGGCACGGGGGCCTCTCCGTGGAGGGGCTGGTGTCGCTGCCCACCCTCACCCGCAGCAGCGCTGCGGGCCTCTATCTGTTCGTCAACGGCCGGTTCGTGAAGGACCGCGCGATGACCGGCGCGGTCTTGCAGGCGTGGCGGGACCTGCTCCCCAGGGGGCGGTATCCCGTGGCGGTCCTCTTCCTCGACCTGCCACCCGACCGGGTGGACGTGAACGTGCACCCGCAGAAGCTCGAGGTGAGGTTTCGAGACGGCCAGCAGGTCTGGCGATTCCTCTCGGGGGCGCTCGCGCAGCACCTGCGGGGTCTCGGAGGGGTGCTCGCAGAGCCCGAGGAGCAGACGTCGTTCCTGCCCCCCGCAGCTCGTGGCGGCCTCCGGCCTCGGGTGTCGATGCCCGACCTCGGAACTGCCGCCCATCCGGTCAGGCCGTGGAGTCAGGACCGCGCGGCGGCCGTATTGGATCGGGCCACGCTTCCGGGCCAGCGCCCGGTGCGTCCCATCGCCCCGAGCGCGCCACCGGCCGGCACCGACAGCCTGGGGCTACGCGTCGTGGGCATGCTGGACCGAGGGCACCTCGTTTGTTCCGACGCCGGGGCCCTCGTGCTGATCGACGTCCTCGCGGCCCGGCGGCTCCTCCTCTTTGGACGGTTGCTTCGCGCCCCGTCCGCGCCCCTCGAAGCGCGCCGACTCCTGGTGCCGGGGCTCTTGGATCTGGAGCCAGCGGATGTCCGCGCTCTCGAGAAGGACACGGACGAGGTTCTGCCTTTCGGCGTCGAAGTCTCCGCATTCGGTCCCGATGTCGTCGCTCTCCATGCTCTCGCGCCGGAGTTCGACGGGTCTCGTGGGGCCGAACTCCTCATCCAGCTTCGGCAGGCTCTGCGCGATGGTCCGCCCAAAGGTCCCGCGCGCACGCGTGAGCTTGCGCGCGTTCTGAGCGCGTTCGTGCACCCCGGACCCGAGCATCCGGCGCCGAAGGATCTGCAAGCCTTCGTGGGCCGCTTTCTGGCCGTGGCGCAGCCCCATCCGCCCGATCTGCCGAACCCGCGCATCCGCGTGGAGAGCGCAGACATCGCCCGCTGGTTCCGGCGCGGTCGCCCATGACGACTCGTCAGAGACTGGTCTGCATCGTCGGGCACACGGCATCGGGAAAGAGCAGCCTTGCCATGGACCTGGCGCGGGCGCTGCCCGCCTCGATCTTGTCGGTGGACTCCATGCAGGTCTATCGCGGGTTCGACATCGGTACCGCAAAGCCGTCCCTTGCTGAGCGGGAGGAGGTGCCGCACCTCGGGCTCGATCTGTGCGGGCCCGACCAGCGGTTCTCGGCTGGCCAGTTCCTGCGGTACGCCCGCACCGTCATCGCGGAGCAAGCGGAGGAAGAGCGTCCCGTACTCGCCGTGGGGGGGACGGGGCTCTACTTGCGCGCGATGCTCTCGGGGTTGGGCCCGGAGGCCCCAGCCGATCCAGAGGTCCGCGCTGGGATTCAAGCGGAGGAGGCGGCGGCCCCCGGTGCGATGCACCGTCGCCTCCAGGCCGTGGACCCTGCCGCCGCGGCGCGCTTGCACCCGCACGATCTCGTGCGATGTGAGAGGGCCTTGGAGGTCTTTCAGATCACCGGCCAGACCATCTCGCAATGGCAGGACGCCCACCGGTTCGCCGAGTCGCCCTTCGAGACACTGCTCGTGGGCCTGCGCCGGTCGAGAGTGGAGCTGCGCGCCCGCATCGGCGCGCGCATCGACGCCATGCTCGCTGGGGGGTGGGTCGAAGAGGTCGAGAGGTTGCTCGGCCAGGGCGTCACTGAAGAGCAGACACCGATGAAGGCGCTGGGATACCGCGACATCGCTGCGCATCTGCGGGGAGAGCTCGCGCGGGATGTGCTGCGGGACCGCATCGAGCGGGCTTCGTGGCGGTTTGCGAAGCGCCAGACCACATGGTTCAATCGCGAGCCCTCGATCCAGTGGTTGGATCCGGCTCCCGACCTCGCCGAACGACTTCTCCCCGCAATTCGGGGCTTCCTCGACGGCGAGGCGTACCCCTCTCTGGAGGTCCTCTGACATGGCGGGTTTCGTGCTCGAGTTCGAACGACACATCGTCGAGCTGGAAGAGACCATCGAGCGCCTCCGCGCGCTCCCCACGACCTCTGGGGTCTCGGTCGAGGACCAGATCGCCGAGCTCGAGCGAAAAGCGACGGAGTTGCGGCGCAAGACGTTCGCGGATCTGACGCCTTATCAGCGCGCGCAGATCTCCCGGCATCCCCGTCGGCCCTTCACCCTCGACTACGTGCGCGAGTTGATGGAGGACTGGCAGGAGCTCAAGGGCGACCGGAACTACATGGATGACCCAGCCATCGTGACCGGTCTCGCCCGGTTCGCCGGTCGGAACGTGGTCATCGTCGGTCATCAGAAGGGCCGCACGACCAAGGAGAACATGCACCGCAACTTCGGAATGCCCCGTCCCGAGGGCTATCGCAAGGCGCTGCGGATCATGTCTCTGGCGGAGCGCTTTGGTCGCCCGATCATCACGTTCATCGACACCCCCGGCGCCTACCCCGGCATCGGCGCCGAGGAGCGCGGCCAGGCCGAGGCCATCGCCAAGAACATCCTCGTGATGAGCAAGCTGCGGGTGCCGATCATCTCCATCGTCATCGGCGAAGGTGGCTCGGGCGGCGCGCTCGCCATCGGCGTAGCAAATCGTGTGCTCATGCTCGAGAACGCCATCTACTCGGTGATCTCACCCGAGGCGTGCGCCTCGATTCTCTGGCGCGACAGCACCAAGGGCGCCCTCGCCGCGGACGCTCTGCGCTTCACCGCGCCCGATTGCCTCAAGGTGGGCGCGGCGGACGAGGTCATTCCCGAACCTCTCGGTGGTGCGCACCGTGGCAGCGACGTCACCATCTCTGCGGTGGGAGAGACGCTGAAGCGGCACCTGGACGAGCTGAGCGAGCTTGGCCCCGACGCGCTTCGGGACGACCGATACGCCCGCTTCCGCAAGCTGGGCGCGATGACCACCGCTCCAGCGCACGCCTGAGTCTCGACCCGTGAGCACCACGCAGCAGGGACCGCGGTCCTTGCTCCCTGGCGGTGTGCCCGGCGGCACCGTGGTGGTGCCGGGGGACAAGTCTCTCAGCCATCGTTCCCTCATCTTTGGAGCTCTCGCTCCAGGGGACTACACGCTGCACGGGATGTCGGACGGCGCCGATGTGCACGCGACGGCCTCGGCGATTGAGGCGCTGGGCGTCCCTGTGACGCGGGGCAGCGCGGAGACACCCTGGACCGTGGGGGAAGGGGACCTCGAGGAGCCCGCCGACGTCATCGACTGTGGCAACTCGGGTACCTCCATGCGGTTGCTCACCGGGCTCGTCGCTGGGCACTCCTTTCTCTCTGTCTTGACCGGGGACGTCTCGCTGCGCCGTCGGCCCATGGGCCGGATCGCGGGGCCTCTTCGGGCCATGGGGGCGTCCGTGGACGGGCGGGACGGCGGCCGCCTCGCTCCGTTGGTCGTCCGGGGGGGCTCCCTGTCTGGCATCGAGCATCGCAGCCCGGTGCCCTCGGCCCAGGTGAAGAGCTGCCTCCTCCTCGCGGGCCTGCAGGCGCAGGGCGACGTCGTCGTGCGCGAAGAGCATCGCTCCCGAGACCACACCGAGCGCATGCTTCCCGCCTTCGGGGTGGAGGTGGAGATCCTCGACGACGGGGTCGCGATGCGCGGAGGACAGTCCCTGGTCGCTCCGGCCAACCGGACGCTCGCGGTCCCCGCAGACATCAGCGCGGCCGCCTTCTTTGCCGTCTTGGCGGGCATCCGTCCTGGAGCCGAGTTGACGCTTCCGGCGGTGGGCACCAATCCCACACGTGATGGCCTGCTCGAGGCTCTCGACGCCGCAGGCGTGGGGTTGACGCGGACGAACGAGCGACTCGTGGCGGGCGAACCCGTGGCTGACCTGGTGGTGGGCGGTGGGGACCTCGTCGCGTTTGAGGTGGGTGGAGCCCTCGTGCCCCGGCTCATCGACGAGATCCCGGTCCTGGCGGTGCTCGCGGCCCGGTGTCCTGGAGTCTCGCGGTTCTGCGACGCCGCCGACCTGCGCGCCAAGGAGAGCGACCGGATCACCCAGGTCGTGCGCTTGCTGACGGCCCTGGGGGTCCGGGTGGACGAACGACCGGACGGCTTCGACGTGCACGGTCAGCCCGACGGGTCCTTCGCCGTGCAGGGCGCCATCGACGCCGCTCACGACCACCGGATCGCCATGGCCGCGGCCGTCGCAGCCACCTGCGCCGACGGCCCCGTGACCCTGACCGGAGCCGACTCGGTCGACAGCTCATTCCCCGGCTTCTTCTCGACCTTGGAGCGCTGCCTTGTCCGCTGAGACCCTTCGCCGCATCGTGATCGCCATCGACGGACCCGCCGGCGCGGGAAAGTCCACCATCGCGAAGCAGACGGCTCGTGAGCTCGGATACACCTACGTGGACACGGGCGCCATGTACCGGGCGACCGGCCTCCTTGCCCGGGAGCGAGGCGTTCCGTTGGACGACGCCGAGCGTCTCGGTGGGCTGACCGCCGACCTGGAGTTCGGCTTTCCATGGGTCGGTGAGGTGCTGCACACCGTGGTGGATGGTCGTGACGTCTCCCACCTCATTCGCACCCCCGAGGCCGCCCTGGATGCATCCACGGTGAGCAAGGTGCCCGCGGTGCGTGCTGCCCTCATGGTGCGGCAGCGCGCGATGGCCGCGGCCGGTGGTGTGGTGATGGAGGGGCGGGACATCGGCACCGTCGTGTTTCCCGACGCCGAGCTCAAGGTGTTCCTCACGGCGTCCTCCCGCGTGCGGGGCGAGCGTCGCTGGAAGCAGATGCGCGACCGCGGCGACACGAGCATGAGCCTCGACGACGTGATCACGGACATCGAGCGGCGCGATCATCAGGACAGCACGCGCGCTGTGGCCCCCCTGCGGCCGGCCGAGGACTCCGTCGTTCTCGACACCAGCAAGCTCGGGGTCGGGCGAGTTCGTCAGACCATCCTCCGCCTCGTCGCCGCGCGCCAGGAAGACCCCGATGTGGAGATCACGCAATCAGGAGCGTGATCTCCTTTGACATCAGGTACCTAGAGCTATATAACGCGGCGCCCGCTGGGGATTTTCCAGCGGGTTTCTTCATGAACTCCGGGGGTTTGCGGCGCATAGGGCGTCACGAATCGCTGGCTTTCCCCTCCTCCGAGGGCACCGGGTCCGCAAGCGAACAGGTCGCGTGTGGATCCTTCAACCGAGAGACCAAAACCCTTGATGTCCATCGACAACTCCTTCCTCAGCGGAAATATCGGCAATACCGCAGCGCTCGACCCCGCCGAGTTCGAAAAGCTCTTCACCGATATCATCGAAGGGACCCCCATCAAGGAGGGTTCCGTCGTCACCGGTAAGGTGATTCGCATCCAGGGCGACCTGGCCATCGTGGACATCAGCTACAAGTCCGAAGGCGCCATCCCCGTCCGCGAGTTCCGCGGCAAGGACGGCACCGGCACCGTCGACGTCGGCGACGACGTCGATGTCTTCCTCGACTCCCTCGAGGGTGACGACGGCATGCTCGTCCTCTCCAAGGAGAAGGCGGACCTGATGAAGGCCTGGGACGAGATCCAGGCCGCGGTCGACAACGACGAGATCGTCGAAGGCACCATCATCGCGCGCGTCAAGGGCGGCCTCTCGGTCGACATCGGCGTCAAGGCGTTCCTGCCCGGCTCGCAGGTCGACCTGCGCCCCGTCAAGAACCTCGAGAAGCTCATTGGCGCCCGCGCCAAGTTCAAGATCATCAAGTTCAACAAGAAGCGCGGAAACATCGTGCTTTCCCGCCGCGTCCTGCTCGAGGCCGAGCGCAGCGAGCGTCGCGACGAGACCCTGAAGAAGATTCAGGTCGGCGCGATCATCGACGGCACCGTGAAGAACATCACGGACTACGGCTGCTTCATCGACCTCGGTGGCATCGACGGACTGCTCCACATCACGGACATGTCCTGGGGCCGCATCAACCACCCGAGCGAGATGTTCGGTGTGGGCGACGAGGTGCAGGTCCGCATCCTCAAGTACGACCCCGAGACCCAGCGCGTCAGCCTCGGCTACAAGCAGCTGCGCGAGGACCCCTGGTCGCACGTGGCCGAGACGTACCCCATCGGGTCCGTCGTCCGCGGCAAGGTCGTGTCCATGCCCGACTACGGCTGCTTCGTGGAGCTCGAAGAGGGCATCGAGGGGCTGGTCCACATCTCCGAGATGACCTGGAACAAGCGCATCAAGCACCCGTCCAAGCTCGTCAACCTCAACGACGAGGTCGAAGCGGTGGTCCTGGACATCGACCTGGAGCAGAAGCGCATCAGCCTCGGCATGAAGCAGCTCGAGGAGAACCCCTGGGACATCGTCGAGCACAAGTTCCCGGTCGGCGCGATCATCGAAGGTCAGGTCCGCAACATCACGGACTTCGGCATCTTCGTGGGCATCGAGGACGGCATCGACGGCCTGGTGCACATCAGCGACCTCTCCTGGTCGCAGCGCATCAAGCACCCGTCGGACCGCTTCAAGAAGGGCGACGACGTCCGGGCCAAGGTCCTCAAGATCGACAAGATGAACGAGCGCTTCAGCCTCGGTATCAAGCAGCTCACGGATGACCCGTGGCGCTCCGTGCCGTCTCGCTACTTCCTCGGGCAGCAGCTCGAGGGCCGCGTGGTTCACGTCGCCGACTTCGGCGCGTTCGTGGAACTCGAGGAAGGTGTCGAGGGCCTCGTGCACATCAGCGAGCTCGCTCGCGACATCATGTCCGAGGACTACGAGCCCAATAAGAAGCTCAACGTCGAGATCATCTCTCTCGACCCCCACGAGCAGAAGATTGGCCTCTCCGAGATCGCCGATGGCGAGGAGCGCGAGCCCATCCAGCAGGTGGCTTCGCACGGTTCGACCCTGGCGGACGTCATGGGCGGTGACTTGCTCGCGACCTTGCAGGGCTCGGGCGCCGAGCCCGTCCTCGAGGAGTCTGCGGAGCAGGCTGCCCCCGAGGCGGAAGAGGCTCCCGAGGCCGAGGCGACTGAGAACAGCGACGACTAGTCGCCCGGGCTTCGGCCCAAGGCGCCTGATCGTCTCGTGAGTTCGCACGGCGGACTCCAGGAGCCCGACCTCGGTCGGGTTGCCTCAAACCCAACACCGCCGGTCCCACCCACTGGGTGGGACCGGCGGACGCTCCCCCCTCGGGGAGCCTCCCGACTCCCCTGGAGGAGCCGTGACCAAGAGCGAACTCGTAGCTGCAGTGGCCGAGGCTCGCGAGGACCTGACCCGCAAGCACGCGGAGTTGGTGGTGAACACCATCTTCGACTCGATGAAGGAAGCCCTGCAGGGTGGTGATCGCATCGAGATCCGCGGCTTCGGCTCGTTCCAGGTTCGCGAGCGCGCGTCTCGTATGGGGCGCAACCCCAAGACCGGCGAAGCCGTCGCCATCGCTGAGAAGCGCGTGCCCTTCTTCAAGGTGGGCAAGGAGCTTCGTGAGCGAGTCAATGGCGGCGTCGACCCCGAGGGGTCCTGAGACCCGCCAGGGTGCCCACACTCTCGGCCGGATATGCTCCGCGCCAACCCGGAGGTAGAGCGTGAAGACGAGCACGATTGTGCTGTTGGTGGTCCTGGCCCTCGTTGCTGCTTTCATCGGCCTGTTTGGCTGGCAGAACCTCGCAACGCGGATCGACCTGATCCTCGACCTCGGCCCCATCGGTGGCTGGTACATCGCCCGTGGATTCCCGGTTCCCTACCTGATGGGAATCATGTTCTCGACGGGGTTCCTGCTCGCGTTTCTTTGGTTCGGTGGGCGGTCGATGACCGCCGGACGCCGCGCCAAGGCCGCGGAACGGCAGGTGGCCGCCCTTCAGGACGAGCTGTCCTGGAGCAAGAAGAGCGGTGGCAGCAAGTCCGCCGGTCCTTCGGTGCGCAAGCCCGTGGTGCTCGAGAAGAAGGCGCCCCGGGTGCCCTCGGCTCCTCCCGTGAAGAAGGACGTGCCGGCTGCCGCCGATCCGCCCGACTTCGACGACCTCATCTGAGTCTCTCTCCATGAAGACCTCCCGCACCCTCCTCGTGGGCCTGGCCCTCGTGTTGCTGGGGGCTGCCTTCGGCGCGGGCTGGTACTTCGGCCAGCGCAACGGGCGCATGTCGGGCTTCTCGGCTGGTGTGCGGTACGGCGAGGTCCAGGCCAGCAAGAAGGCCCCGATTCCCGTCCGGGATCGGGAGCATCCGGCGGCGCTCCTCGCCGAGACCAAGGCGTTCTCCGATCTGCCGCTCCAGGGCGACGAAGTGGGGGCGCTGGCTCGCTTGACGAACCTGAGCATCACTCCTTGCCGCAAGGGAGCGAAGCGCGGGATGAGTCTCGCGAGCTCGCTGCTCGACACCGAGGAGGACTGCCCGCAGGCCCTGTCCCAGACCCGACTCGCTCTGGCCGTCCTCCGGACCTACGGCGGCGGAGTCGATGCCACCGCGGAGACCCGGGCCGAGGCCATCGAGGAGGCGGTCGCGGTGCTCCGGGTCGAGCGACGCCAGCCGGTCCCCACCGAGAGCCATCGCCCGGTGCGCGGCAACGCGGACGCCGCGGTGACCCTGACGGTCTTCAGCGACTTTCAGTGCCCCTACTGCGTGCGAGGCGAGGCCGCAGTCCAGGAGTTTCTGCAGGACCATGGGGACCGGGTCCGTGTGGTGTCGCGCCACCTGCCGTTGACGCGAATCCACCCCGCAGCGTTCCCCGCGGCGGTGGCTACCGAGGCGGCCGCCGAGCAGGGCAAGTACTGGGAGATGCACGACGCGTTGTTCGCTCTCGGGCCGAAGCCCCTGGGCAAGGCCATCGACCGCGACGACCCCTTGCCTGCCGTGGGGGCGATGCCCTTCGAGGAGCAGGCTACGGCCATCGGGCTCGACATCGGGGCCTACCGCGAGAGCATGCGGTCCCTCGAGATTCAGCAGCGTGTGCAGGACGACATGGACCTCGCCCGGAGTCTGGGAGTGGGCGGAACCCCCGCCTTCTTCTTCAATGGTCGCGAGGTCACGGAGCGCCGCTCCGCGAAGCTGTTCGAGAAGCTCTTGTCGAAGGCCGAGGCCGAGGCCGAGTGGCGCTTCTCCTGGGGTCTCGAGCCACCGCCGAAGGGGGCGGAGGCCCCGGCGGGGATTGCTGAGCCCGAGGGCGCGGCTCCCCCATCGGATTCAGTGGCGCCGTGAGCCGCCTCACGGCCGAGCGCCGCGCCGCCGGACGCGTCCTCGCTCGGTTCTTCGACCGCCCAGGGCGCCTGGACCGTTGGCTGGTGGAGGAGAGCGCCGGGCTTTCGCCCGACCAGCGCCGGCGGGCGCGCGCCATCCTGTACGCCGCGCTGCGTAATCAGCGACTCATCGGTGCGCACCTCGATCCCTTCCTCGCAAAGCCCCTGCAGAACCAGCGCATTGCTCCTCGAGCTGCCCTGACCCTGGGCGCCACCGAGTTGCTGTACATGGATGCGGTGCCCGACCGCGCTGCCGTGGACCAGGGCGTGGAGCTCTGTCGCGACTTGGGGGGGAAGGGGCAGGCCGGGTTCGTCAATGCCGTCCTGCGCAAGTTGAGCCGAAGCGAGGCGCCGCCGCAGTTGCCCGACCGGGAGGATGAGCCCCTGCGCTGGGCGAGCATCGCGTGCTCCCATCCGCGGTGGATCGTCGACGCCATGGCGTCCCTCGTCGGGGAGGACGGCGCGGCCATGTGGTGCGCGACCAATCAAACGGAGCCTCC
>JAGSHC010000118.1 GCA_023954745.1 Deltaproteobacteria bacterium
CACGCCGAGGACCAGATCCCCAGTCCGCACCGTGGTCCACTCCGTCGCCGGCGCACCCGAGCACCCCGCCAGGAGCGCCAGCAGGAGGAAGAGAATCCTCACGCGCCCCTCCGATCCCGCAACCGGTCGCCATCGGCGAGCCCCTGGAGCACCTCGCACACCTGCGCGTCGCAGATCCCGACCTGGACCTCCACCCACGATCCGTTGGCCTTTCGCGCCCGAGGAACCTCTCCCCCGAGGTCCAGCGCGGCGCGGGGCGCCAGCAGGACGTCGTTCACGGCCCGCCCCTCGACCTCCACCCGCACGGACATCCCCGGCAACATCACCTCGGCGTCGTGCTCGTCCAGCTCGATGATCACCGCGAAGTTCCGGCGCAGGGAGTCGCGACTGACCTTGCTCGCCACGGGCGCCAGCGACGCGACGGTGCCGGCGAAGGTGCGGTCCGGCCACGCGTCGAGCACACAGGTCGCCTTCATCCCCTCGGCGATGCGGCCGTCGTCGACGTCGGGCAGCGTCGCCTTGACCTGCATCCGCGTGAGGTCCGGGAGCCGCAACATCGTCGTGCCGGGCCAGGTCTCGTCCCCCACATCGAGCTTGCGGCCCATCCAGGGGTGGTCGGCCACCAGCATCAAGCCGTCTCGGGGAGCACGAAGCGTCAGGCTCTCGAACGCGCGCTCCCCCGTCTCGATTTCGCGCACGGTCTTGTCCATGGCGATCTGGCGCACGTCGATGGCCAGCCGCGCCGACTCCTCCGCCGTAGCCAGCGACTCCTGGGCCGCGCTCAACGCCGAGGTCACCCGGGCCAGCTCGAGCTGGCGCTCCTGCCACTCACGCCTGGCGAGCGAGTCCTCCGGGACTGCGGCCCGGACCTGCGCCTTCTCGAGCATCAGGCCCTGGCGTGCGACCTCGAAGCGCTTGCCTGCGAGATCGACGGCGTTGTCGGCGAGGGTGCGGTCGAGCTCCGACGCAGCCTGGCTGGCCTGGAGGCGCTGCTCCACGAGGCGCGTGCCCAGCGCGGAGGAGTCGAACTCCATCACCTTCTGGCCCGCCTTCACCGGCACGCCGTCCTCCTCCATCCAGGAGATGGAGAGCGACCAGGTGGGGGTCTGAGGCGCCACCAGGGCCTCGGAGTCCACGGCATCCATCTCGCCCGA
Source organism: Deltaproteobacteria bacterium (assembly GCA_023954745.1). Classification (GTDB taxonomy): domain Bacteria; phylum Myxococcota_A; class UBA796; order UBA9615; family UBA9615; genus JAGSHC01. Next base: position 1,155 of record JAGSHC010000118.1, read on the forward strand.
GAGCAGCACCTGAGGGGTGATGTCCCCCCGGGTCACCGCGTACTCCACCGCCGCTGGGCCCGTGCCACCGGACTTGGGCCCGCAGCCAGCGAGCAGAGCGGCGAGGAGGAAGCGTCTCACAACGCCGCCCGAATCGACGCGGCCACGGTGGCGCCTGGACCGTCCTCGACCACGAGGCCGTCGGCGAGCCGAATGGCCCGGGTGGCCTTGGCAGCGATGGATGGCTCGTGGGTGACGAGGACCACGGTGTTGCCTGCGTCGTTGAGCTCCTGGAGAAGACCGAGGATCTCGTGCTCCGTCGCCGAGTCGAGGTTGCCCGTGGGCTCGTCGGCCAGGAGGAGGGATGGCTCGCTCACCAGAGCCCGCGCGATGGCGACGCGCTGACGCTGGCCGCCGGACAGCTGGTTGGGGCGGTGTCCGGTGCGGTCGCCGAGTCCGACCCGCTCCAGTGCGGCCCGCGCGCGCTCCTTGCGCTCCGCCGGGTCCACGCCTCGGTAGACGAGGGGGAGCTCGACGTTGCGCAGCGCCGAGGTGCGGGGGAGCAGGTTGAAGCTCTGGAAGACGAATCCAATCTCGCGGTTGCGCAGCTCCGACAAGTCGTCGTCGGACAAAGACCGCACGTCGACGCCGTTGAGGCGGTAGGTCCCTCCCGTGGGGGTGTCGAGACAGCCCAGCAGGTGCATCAGCGTCGTCTTGCCGGACCCGGACGTGCCGACGATCGCCACGAACTCCCCGGACTGAATCTCCAGGGTCACGCCCGCGAGGGCGTGAATCGTCTCGTCACCCATCGTGTAGGTGCGACGCACGTCCTCGATGGCGATGAGCGCTTCGGTCACGAGATGGGCCCCTGCGAAAGAGCCCGCATGGTGGCACGTCCATTCCCCCCCAGCGGAGATGGACGGCAGTCCGCGCGTTCGCTAGCCCCGGGGGGTCCATCCAAACCCAAGCAAGCGGCCCGCGGGGGCGAGCACGGCCCGCATGGCCAGCTCGACGGGACGGGGCATCTCTGCGATGTGGGTGTCGCAGTCGTCGCCGAGCACCGACAGCTGGAGGGGCACTGCCGGTCCTCCTGCTTCCATGGCTGGGTACAGAAGCGCGAGGCAGGCGGCGAAGGTGCCGGGCATCGTCGGGCCGGGGCCTTCGACGGTCACCGCCTCGGCGTGGGGGTTGAAGGGACGGTGCGGGGTGCCAGCAGGCACCAGGAGCTCGTCGCCGGCCTTCAGGGTCCGCACACCGTCTCCGTACTCCACCGACAGGACGCCTTCAGTGACGACGAAGTGCTCGTCGAAGCCGTGGTGCACGTGCAGCGGCGGCCCTTCGGCGCCGGGATCGACCTGGAGCCGCAGGCGAATCCACCCATCGCCGTCGAGCCCCAGCACCTCCTGGTGCACACCCTCCGCGGCGCTCGAGAACCGATCGCCGGCAGCGAACAGCTCGTGGGGGTCCGGTGGGGTCAGGGGCGAGACCACGTGATGGACGAGGTTGCCGAGGACGAGATAGGCGGCAGCGAGCGCGAGAACGCCGCCAGTGACGACGCGAGCGGTCGAGACAGTCATGAGATCCTCCAAACACGACAGCGTGTAAAGAATGCATACCGGCTATTCTTACACCGTGTCAAGAAACAAGACTCCCCGGTCCGCACTCCTCCGAGCCGCCCTGGACGCGATGCTCGATGGTCGCTTCACCATGGGAGAGGTCGCCAAGCGGGCGAAGGTCTCCCGCCAGACGCTCTACGCCCACTTCGACGGGCTGCCGCAGCTGGCGATCGAGGCGGCTCGCTACGTCGACGAGGTCGAGGACATAGAGGCGCACCTCGGTCCCGTGTTTGCCGCCACCTCGCCGGGCGCGCTGCTCGACGCCCTCGCCGGCTTCTTCGCCAGCTACAACCCACGGATCGCCCACATCGTCCGGCAAGCCGAGCGCCTCGCGGAGGACAAGCCCGAGACCCAGGCCGCCCTCGACGACCGGCGCCAGGTCCGCCTCTCCAGCGCGCTGGGGACCCTCCAGCAGCTCGAGGCGTGGGGCGCGCTCCGGCCTGAGATCGACCACGAGGAGATGGCAGCGTGGTTCGTGAGCCTGGGCGGGGTCGCCCTGTGGCACGACGCGATCGAGCACGGAGGCTGGACCGCGGACCAGTACCGCGCCCACATGGCCTCCACGCTCCGGCGCGTGTTGCTCGCCAACCCCGACTGCGACTGACCGCCGCGACGCGCCTCACCCCAATGAGAAGCCGCTCAGGGCGCGCAGAGCCCATCGTCGCAGAGCTCCTCCGACGCCTGGAGCCGGTCCCGGAGCTCCTCGTCCGACCCTCGCAGGAAGCCCGACAACACCCCGCGGTGTCGGCTGAAGGACTCCAGCGCTCTGCGCGCCAGGGGCCGCAAGGTGGGCCGGCTCAAGCGGTCGGCCCACCCGCGGTAGTCCCGCAGCGCCCACAGGCACACGATGAACGCGTCGGCCCCCGAGTAGACGGCCCCCTCGCCGGAGACGACGACGAGATCGTCGGCGCTCCGGTCGAGGTCTGGAAACAGCCGCGCCGCCGTGAGACCGTCGCGTGGGAGTCCTTCGATGGAGACCAGCTTCGGCTCGTCACGCAGGAACTGCATGCACCGCCGGCAGACCTCACACACCGGGTCGTACAGGACGTAGATGCGGTCCATCAGGCGCTCACCTTCGTGAAGCTCGCGGGACGCACCGGAGGCGGCGCCGTCGTGAGCTGCGTCGAGCGGCGAATGCGCGCGAAGACGTAGAGGTTGAAGAAGTGCATCCCACCGAGGACCAGCAGGACCCTGCCGATCTTCGACGCCAGCAGCTCCACGCACTGGGCGAGGTCGGTCAGCGAGGCGCCGGTCTTCATGGCGAGGGCCACGTAGCCGATGTTCACCAGATAGAAGCCCACGACGAGCAGCGAGTTCACCGAGTCGGCGATCTCCTGGTTCCCGGCGAAGGCCTCCACCAGGAACGGGCGACCGCTCCGGTGCAGGGTGCGAGCGACCCACGCGGTGAGCGCGATCGAGATGATGAGGTAGACGAAATAGGTAACGGGCTTGGCCATGATTGGCTCCTTTCACCTGGGGGTACCGGGTCGGAGAGGAGCGGTTGCGTCGCCGCGCGTTTTTTCTTCAATCAGGTCGCTGAGCCCGCCTCGTCAGACCGGAGATCAGCCCAGTGTCTCCAGGTATCTCGCCAGGTTGTGCACCGGGGGAATCAGCCCCAGCAGAAACCCGAACACGACCATCGGCTCCCTCATGAGCGCCCTGCCGCGGCGGGTCCCTTCGAGCACTGCCGTCCAGAACCACCACAGAGCCGCTACCTCGGCGAGACCCGCCACCAAGGGGACGTAGGGGCTGAGCGTGAACACGCCCTGCGTCTCGAGCGCGATGCGGCCGAGATAGGCCCCGCAGAGCACCACGCCGAGACCAAAGGACCACGGCCCGTGGGCGAGGCGCACCTCCGACGACGGCGCCGGGAGACTGAGGCGACGCCACCGGCCGAGGAGGGCCCCGTGGGCGGGCGCGGCGAGAAACAACACCACCGCGAGCCCCACCAGCAGCGGCATCACCTCGAACCGCGCCATGGAGAGCTTCGTGCCATCGGCGAGCTCCCGGACCCCCTGCACGACGAGGGGAGGGACATCGCCCTCGTAGACCTTCGGAGTCACGCAGAGCAGGAGGGCGTAGAGCATCGCGGCCGAGGCGAGGGTCCAGGCAGCGGCAGCGGCCCGCAACCAGACCACCTCGTCGGGCGGCAAGCCCGGGTGCAGCGCGGTCGTCTGGGCCGGCCGACTGAGCGCCGCGGCGAACTCTCCGGCCGTCGCGAAGCGCGCAGAGGGCTCCGGGGCGAGGGCGCGACGAATGGCCTCTGCGTGGGCGGGCGGGGGCTCGAAGGCGCCCTCGGGAGGGTGGCCGGTCATCAGGGTGTAGAGGAGCGCGCCGGCGGCGAACACGTCCATGGCCTTCGATGGCTCCGCGCCGCTGAGGATCTCGGGAGCCATGAAGCCCGGTGTCCCCACGGCGTTCCCGGTGCGGGTGAGGCGCCGCCCCGCCGACGACGAGGCGATTCCGAAGTCCACGAGCTTCACCGAGCCGTCGGGCCGAATGAGGACGTTGGCCGGCTTCACATCGCGGTGCACCACCCCCACCTCGTGCGCGGCATCCAGGGCCGCACAGAGCTGCTGCACCACAGCGACTGCCTCTCCGGGAGCGAGAGGGCCCCGGGCATGAACGGGCTCACCCTCCACGAGCTCCATCTCCAACCAGTGCACGCCCTCGTGGCTACCCGCCCCGAAGACCCTGACGACCGCTGGGTGGTCGACCTTTGCGAGGAGCTGCGCCTCTCGCCGGAACCGCGCGACCATGGCCGGGTCGTCGGCGAGGGACTCGGGCAGCAGCTTCACCGCCGCCGGTCGGTCCAGCGCGGTGTTGCGCGCTCGGTACACCGTCGACATGCCGCCGCGACCGATCTCCTCTCCGACCTCGAGATCTCCGAGGACCAAGCTGGGCAAGGGCTCCGACAAGAAGCAGCGCGCGCACACGCCCTGCACCAGGCCCGCCCCACAGCGCGCGCACTCCATCAGGCGGACAACACGGCGATGAGCGTGGACAGCTCGCTGTCGACGTCCGCCGGGTCCCGGACGGTGTCGGCGATCTCGTCCCGCAGGTGCACCCGAAAGCGGGCTCGCGCCCGGTGGAGCAAGGACTTGATGCGCGTCACGGTGGTGTCGTGGGTCGCCGCCAGCTCGCCGTAGGGCGGAAGCTCCTGCCCGGAGAAGTACGCCCGCACCACACCGAGGGGCCCACTGCGTCCCTCGGCCTCGAACTCCTCCTCCAACCGAGCGAGGGCTCGCTCCATCACCTGGCGCGCCCACTGGCGGTCGAAGGCGTCCCCAGGATCGAGATGCGGCGCTGCGTCGAGCCGGTCCAGCAAGGCCCCGTCGAGCTCGACGACCACCGCGTCGCCGCCTCTCTTCTGTCGGGTCTCACGCTCGTGCTGACCGCGCAGGTGGTTGGCGAGGCTCGCTCGAAGATAGGCGCGAAGGCGCCCCCGGTCGGCCTCCACTCTCGCGGCGAACTCCGCCTGAATGAGGCGCGCGCAGACGGCCTGCACCGCATCCTCGGCGTCCTCCCGGGCCAGGCCCTTGCTCCGCGCGAAGGCGTAGAGCGGAGACCAGTACGTCGAGAGGAGCTCCTGCAGGGCGCGGCGCGCGGACGGGGAGTCACCCCGGGCACTCACCACGAGGGACCAGCGGGTCGTTGGGAAGACGCGGGCCCCGGTCACGGTCAGTTCCCCGTCAGCTTCTCACCGAAGTGCTCTCCAGCCACGCCCTGCCCCAGCAGGATCTCGAACGCGGTGATGATGAGCGCCGAAGGGAGCACCCACTTCATGCTGATGGGTCGTTCCATCACCACTCCGCTCGGAAGCCGAACCACGGCCGGATGGGGAGCTGGCGAAACACGAAGGGCCGCGGGGCCTCGCGCTGCCCCGTCTCCTCATCTACTGAACCGTTGCCGTAGATCCACACGTACTGCGACTGCCCGTTGTACGCGTTGAGGATGTCGAGATAGACGGTCAGCTTCACCCGGTCCTTGACCACCCGGGTGTTCTGGATGCGCAGCGAGAGCTCGTGGTGCAAGGAGTACCGCTCGCCGTTGTAGTCGTAGAGCACCGTGCGCCAGGTGGTGCCGTCCTCGTTGAGGGCGTGGATCGCCGGGCTGCGGGGACGGCCGGTGCGCATCTCCCAGGTGCCGGACAGCTGCCAGTCCTTCTTCGGGCCGAACTTGATGTCGCCGCCCAACCGCAACGCGTGCCGCTGATCGAAGTACGGGCGGAAGGACTGCGGGCCCGCCGTGTTGAGCGGGTTGTATCGCATGGTGGAGCCGAGGGAGTAGGTCGCGACGAGGCCGTACCCAGGCCCTCGGAGACCGAAGAAGACATCCACGCCCATGGCGTTGCCCTTGCCCACGAAGGCGTAGCTCTGGCCGTCGCGCACCGCCTCGATGGTGTCGGGGTTCACGAGGAGGTTGTCCAGGGTCCGGTAATAGGCCTCGACGCGCAGCAACCCGCCGAAGGGGAAGAACTGCTCGAAGGCCGCCGCGATCTGGATCGCCCGCTGGGCCTTCAGCTCCTCCGCCCCGGCGATGGGGTCGTAGACCAGGGGGTCCACTGGGGTCTGGTGGGTGAGGGTGAAGGTGCCCTTGAGGGTGGTGAAGGTCGGCAGCCGCAGGGCGAGGCCCGCCCGGGGGGACACCAGCACCTTGCCGATGGCGTTCACCGGCGTGACCCGCACCCCGAGGGTTCCGTCGAGCACCTTCGCGCCGAAGAGCCCACGCCAGTCATCCTCCACGTAGAGGGCCAGGTCGAACCACTCCTTGCGCGGGTCGAAGTCCAGCTCGTAGCCGCCGAGGTTCGCCCAAGGCACCGCCGCCCAGGTGGGCACCGAGCGCGGGTCCTTGATGACGCCGTCGCCAGACAGACTCAGATACGCAAGCTCGAGCCCGGTGTGCAGGGTGTGCTTGCCCTCGTCGTCAAAGGCGAAGTGCAGGTTGCTGCGCCAGGAGGGCCGCGTGATGTTCACCCGGCGGGTGACTCCGAAGGACGCCTCCTGCTGCTTGTCGGCCTCGTCGTGAGTGATGGCGACGACGTTGTCCCACTTCACCCGCTGGCCCATCTGCCAGTCCCAGTGAAACGCTCCCAGGTAGAGCCGGTTCTTCGCGTCCAGAGGAGCCGCGAACTGGAGCAGGGCTGGGTCCTCGGGGTCGTCGGACACGCCAAAGGTCATGCGGTCGTGCCCGTGCATGAACGTGAAGCGCACCCGGTGCCCGTCGCTCTTGAAGGCCAGCCGACCCAGGTACTCGCCGAACTCGAGGCCGAACTTCGCCTCCTTGCTCAGCACTCCCACGGCGCGCATCACCCCGAAGTACGGCTCGAGGAACGAGCGCCGGCCCGAGATGAGGAACGTCCCGGGGGCGCCCTTCTTGCCCAACGGGCCCGAGACCCAGGCAGACGCCATCGCCATGTTGATGTCGAAGACGCCGTCCACCTGGGAGTTGTCGCCGTCGATGGTCTCCACCGTCAGAGCCCCGGCCAGCGACTCCCCCAGATTGGCGGTGGTGCCCGAGCTGTAGAGCTTCACCTTGTCGGCGATGTTGGGGTTGAAGAGGGTGAAGACTCCGCCGAGGTGGTTCGGATTCTGGAGCTGGACGCCGTCCAGGTAGAACAGCGTCTCGTCGGTGTCCCCGCCGCGCACGTGGAAGGTGGCGAAGAAGTCGCTGTCGCCCGTGACGCCCGGCAGCTGCTGGACCACGCGGGCCACATCCCCCATGGCCCCGGCGGCGAGCTCGATGTCGGCCCGGGTCATCTCCCAGGTCCCGACCACCGCGCCCTCGGGCGGCACCAGCGGCGCCCGCTCCACCTCGCGCCAGCGCTTGCGGCCGACGACGATGCTCTCATCGCCCTTGTCGGCGGGCACCAGGATGGCCGCGAAGCTCGTGATCTCTCCCTCGGTGACTTCGGCGTCCTCGACCACCCGCTCGTAGTCCGGGTGGAACAGCACGATGCGGACGGTGCCCACCGGCAGCTCCGCCAACTGCCAGTTGCCTTCGGCGTCGGTGACCGCCTCGAGATCCGCGTCGACGACGGAGACCACGACCCCCTCGATGGGAGCGTCGATGTGATCCCTCACCCGCCCGCCGAGGGCGCCGAGCACCGGCCCCGGGTCGTCGGCCTCGGCGGAGGGCACGAAGCCGAAGGTGTAGTCGATGCTGATGGCGGCTGGTTCGCCGTCCACCTCGGCCGGAGAGAAGACCATCTGCTTCGCGGCCGCCATCGCTGCCGCGTCCAGCTCGGGGTGCAGCGAGTCGAGCACCTCGGTGGAGGAGACCCGGCCCTCTTCGTCGATGACGATGCGGACGAGCACATCGCCGCCGATGCCCTCCCGCCTCAGCTCCTCGGGGTACTGAGGGGTCGCGTCCTCCAAGAGCTCTGGGGCCTTCGTGAGCTGGGGCCCGGTCGGAGCGGCGTTCTCAGCCTCTTCCTTCGGGGCACCCTCGGCCGACGAGGGAGGGGCCAGGACCGCGAGCAGCAGCAAGACACTCGAGAGGCACACGGGGTGAGGCATCGACGTGACGGACCGGCTCGAACGGAAGGTTGGGCGCACGACGGGAGTCTAACTGGTCCCAGGATCTGCCTCGCGCCGGCCGATCCTTGGAGTCCTGGCCGCTCCGCCAACCTCGTGGCGGTCTTGCAAGGCGGAAGGCCGGTCGATAGCATCGCCCGTCCCGTCTGTCCGTTGGGGAGTACGAGCACGCTAAGTGCTTGTTATCAATGGGCAATGCGGAACCGAGACGGAGGGCCCCATGGAGCCGGAACAGGTCGAGTACTTCCGCAAGCTGCTGACTGAGCAGCTGAGCAAGCTCATCACCGAGGCGCAGGAGGGAGTCAGCGAGCTCACCGCCGACGCCGAAAACCTCCCCGACGCCATCGACTTCGCGTCGAGCGAGTCGGACCGACACTTCAGCCTTCGCATGCGAGACCGCGAGCGAAAGCTGATGCTCAAGATCCGCGCTGCGCTGTCCCGCATCGACGAGGGCTCCTACGGCGAGTGCGTCGTCTGTGGCGAGGACATCGGCCAGCTTCGGCTCAAGGCGCGTCCGGTCACCACTCACTGCATCGACTGCAAGACCGAGGCGGAGACGCGCGAGCGGGTCCGCGGCTACTAGAAAGCCGTCCAGCGGATGGCTCGGATCGCCGAGGTCGCCGTGCCTCTGCCCGTTCCGGGCCCTTTTCACTACAGCATCCCCGCCCCCTTTCAGGGGGGCATCGAGGTCGGCTCCGGCGTCACGGTCCCGTTCGGCAATCGCCGACTGACCGGCTACGTGGTGGATTTGCTCGACGCCGTCCCTGAGGGGAGCCCCGAGCTCAAGGACATCGTCGCTCTCGGGGACGAGGGCCCGCTCTTTCCGCCGGAGCTCGTCCCGCTCTACCAATGGATCGCGCGCTACTACGCCCACCCTCTGGGTGAGGTCGTCCGTACAGCGCTGCCCGGCTCGACCCGCACGGCGACCCGCGCGGTGGTGCACCTGCTCCCCGAAGGAGTCGGCGCCCTCGAGTCCGGTGCAGCGGCCCTGGACCCGCAGGGGCTCGCTCTCCTCAAGCGCCTGCACCGGGCCACGGACACCCGTCTCACCCTGCGCACCCTCAAGCGGGAGGATCGCTCCTTTGCGGGCGCCGCCCTCCGACGCGCCGAGAAGGAGGGCTGGGTCTCCCGCACCCAGGAAGCCGCGCACAAGGCAGTGACGGTGAAGCGGGAGGCGTACTACTCGCTCGCCGGGTCTCTCGAGCAAGCCCGCAACGCATTCGCTCGTCCCGGACCGGTGCGAGACCGGCTGCTCGAATACATCGACCGGTTCAGCCCGGCGAGCCACACCGAGCTCAAGGACGCCTTCCCGAACCTGGGCGGTGCGCTGCGCGCCCTCAAGAACAAGGAGGTGCTGTCCATCGAGCAGCGCGAGGTGCGCTCGGATGCGGCCGAGCGGGTGCGAATCGACGACGCGGACCGGGTGCCGCGGGCGCCGACCACGGCCCAACGCGAGGCACTCGCCACCCTTGCGACCGCCCTCGACACCCACGCCTACGGCGGGTTCCTCCTGCATGGGGTCACGGGCAGCGGCAAGACGGAGGTCTACCTCCAGACTGCGGGGAAGGTGCTCGACGAAGGGGGCGCCGCCATCTTCCTGGTGCCGGAGATCGGGCTCACGCCCCAGTTCCTCTCACGGTTTCGGGCGCGGTTCGGCGAAGAAACGGTCGGGGTCCTGCACAGCGGGCTGACGGAGCGCGAGCGCTTCGACGAGTGGCGCCGCATCGGGGCCGGGAGAGCGCGCCTCGTCATCGGGCCCCGGTCCGCGGTGTTCGCCCCGGTGCGCGACCTCCGCCTCATTGTCGTCGACGAAGAACACGACGGCTCCTACAAGCAGGAGGAAGGCCTCCGCTACAACGCCCGCGACGTCGCCCTGACCCGCTGCGCCATGGCGAAGGCCGTCGCCGTGCTCGGGAGTGCCACCCCATCCCTCGAGAGCCTGCACCTCGCCAACGAAGGCCGCATCACGCTGCTCTCGATGCCCGACCGCGTCAGCGGACGACCCATGCCGCCAGTGGAGATCGTCGACCTCAGGCAACACCCGACCGAAGACCCCGACTCGCCGGGCGCGCTGCTCTCCCCTCCGCTCCGCCGCGCCCTGGAGGAGAACCTGGAGTCCGGGGGCCAGACCATCCTGCTGCTCAATCGCCGCGGCTTCGCGACGGTGGTGCTCTGCACCGGCTGCGGCACCCACTTCCGCTGCGAAGACTGCGACGTCTCGATGACCTACCACGGTCGTCGGCACCAGGTGATGTGTCACTGGTGCGGCAAGACGCTGCCCATGCCCGACGTGTGCCCGGCATGCCACGCCAAGGACACCCTGCGGCTTACCGGACGGGGCACCGAGCGTCTCGAAGAGGAGATGCTCGCCCTGTGGCCCGAGATGCGGCTCGACCGCATGGACGCGGACACCACCCGGTCGCGGTCATCGCATCGGCGCATCCTGGACCGCTTTCGAGACGGCGAAGTGGACGTCCTCGTGGGCACCCAGATGGTGGCGAAGGGGCACGACTTCCCCCGAGTCACCCTCGTGGGGGTTCTGCACGCAGATGCGGCGCTGCACCTGCCCGACGTCCGCGCCGCCGAGCGCACCTTTCAGCTCATCGCCCAGGTGGCCGGGCGGGCAGGGCGAGCGGACCGGCCGGGCAAGGTCCTGGTGCAGACCTGGCACCCGGATCACCACGCCATCCTCCGGGCGTCGGAGCACGACTTCGCTGGCTTCATCGCGCGGGAGATGCCCCTGCGGAAGGGCCTCGGTTATCCGCCGTTCTGGCGGATGACGATGTTCCGAGTGAGCAGCCCCGAGGAGCACCTCGCCCACAAGGCGGTCTGGATGACGAAGGACCTCATCGACCGGGGCGGTGGCTACGTCACCTCGGCGGGCGGGCGCATGAGGATCCGCGGTCCGGCGCCGGCACCGATGTACCGGGTGCGGGGGCGCTATCGCTGGCAGATCCTGGTGACCGCGAGCGACCACAAGGCCATGAGTCGGCTGTTGCACTCCATCGGGGCGGCGGTGCACGAAGTGGGCAAGCAGGTGGGCAAAGACACCCGCGTGGTCATCGACCGGGACCCCGTGGGCATGCTCTGAGGCCTCGTGGAGACTGGTACCTTTGCCACGAGGCTGGGGGGTCTACCGCGGGTGCGCTTCCTCAGTCAGGCCGACACGACTCAGGATGACCATGACCCTTCGCCTTCTCCTCGCCCTCTCTCTTCTTCTCATCGGATGCCCCCCGTTGGACGCGAACGACGACGACTCCGTCGCGCCGCCGGACGACGACGACGACGACACCTCCGGCGAGACCTGGAGTGGACTGCACATCGGTGAGAACAACGACGACCTGCTCGTGACCATCGGCGTGAGGTCGACCCGCACCGAGCCCGACGGCACCTGGGAGATCAACGCACCCTCGAGCACTCCAGCTCAGGTGGACGTCTACGCCTCACCCACGTACGTACAGACGAGGGTCGCTTGCGCATCGGGCATCGAGACGGGCTCCAACTCCACGTTCCCCGACTTCCCCGACGAGCAGCCCACCGTGACCCTGCGCCTCACCGATTGGGTGGACGCCGACGGGGTCGCCGCACGCATCTACTACACCGACGAAGCGACGGGCTACTTCGGCTCGACTCGCCTGGGACCCGAGGACTTCTTCGCGGGCGCCGACGGGACCCTGCTCGCCACCGTCGAGGTGGAAGCGGCCGACCAGTGGTCTGCGCGCGCGTGGTCGCGGGAGGGAGGCGCCCTGAATCTGTTCGCCCAGAGCGAGCCGGGAGGCCCCCTCGCACCGGGGGACAGCCGAGACATCACCCTGTCCTTGAGCGCGGACCTCATCACGCGGGTGGCGTGGGATGGACTCGCTCCCTCCGATGCCGAGAACGTCAGCCTCTATCAGTACGTGGATCTCCTCGGCCGCGGCCCCTCGGTCCCTCTTTGGACGGGCCCTCCTCCGGGGGCAGACACGGACATCCCGCTGCTCACCGGTCTCGATGAGGAGGTCCGCGTCGGAGCCACGGTCACCCTGGCCCCGCGGCCCGGGTGCCCCCTCCCCTCGTCCCGGGTGCCCGTGGACTGGGCACCGGACACACCCCTGACCCTGCCGCCGCTGCTGGCCCCGCCCCTCGTCGAGCCCGTCGGGGGGGCCTGGACGCCTGATCTGTCGCTGGACATGTCCTCGTTTGCGGAGAGCGCTGCAGAACGCACGGGCTTCTCCATGATCGTCTTCTCGAACTCGTTCCAGCTCTGGAGCGCGCTCATGGAGCAGAGTTGCGCCAGCGACACGATGGACTTCCCGTCGGAGCTCCCCGAGGTCTCCCCTGGAGACCAGTACAGCCTCAACCTCTGGGCCGAGTCCGCGGAGCCCGGGTCGTCGTCCTGCAGGGTCGAGGGCACGATTCAGCCGAACTGAGGGGCTCCCCCGGGCACATCTCGACCCGCAACGCCGCTCGCATCCGAGACCACGCCCCGTAGAATGGCGCCCATGCGTGCCCTACTCCTGGCTCTCTGCCTCCTGTTCCCCGCCTTCCTGACCGGTTGTCCCGACGCCGGGTGCGAAGACTCCGACGGGGACGGCGTATGCGACGAAGACGACGCGTGCGAAGACTCTCACGATGCCGCCGACTACGACGGCGACGGGGTCCCGGACGCGTGCGACCCCTGCCCGCTCGACGCGGGCGACGACACGGACGGGGACGGGATCTGCGACATCGACGACGCCTGCGATGGCGAGGACGACTCCCTCGACGCTGACGCCGACGGAATCCCCGACGCCTGCGACGCCTGCCCCGACTCCGACACGGGAGACTCCGACGGTGACGGCGTGTGCGACGACGCGGACCAGTGCAACGGCTTCGACGACAGCATCGACGCCGACGGCGACGGCGCCCCGGACATCTGCGACCCCTGCCCCGACGACGACCCGGACGACTCGGACGGGGACGGAGTCTGCGACAGCGAGGATGTCTGCCCCGGCTTCGACGACGACCTCGACACCGACAACGATGGCGTCGCCGACGGCTGCGACGTCTGCCCCAACGGCGCGGACTCCGACCAGGACGGCGCGTGCGACGACGTCGACCTCTGCCCCGACTTCGACGACACCGCGGACATGGATGGGGACGGCGTGCCCGACGGCTGCGACACCTGCCCCGCGGACCTCGACGGCGACACGGACGGCGACGGTGTCTGCGACAGCGTCGATGCCTGCCCCGGCTTCGACGACAACCAGGACACCGACATGGATGGAGTCGCGGACGACTGCGACACCTGTCCCCTCGACGTGCTCGACGACTCCGACGGCGACGGAGTCTGCGACTCCGACGAGGCCTGCGTCGGCTTCGACGACACCCTCGACTTCGACAGCGACGGCATCCCCGACGGCTGCGACGCGTGCCCGGCCGACGCCACCAACGACACCGACAGTGACGGCGTCTGCGACAGCGCGGACATCTGCCCCGGCTTCGACGACACCGCCGACCTCGACGCCGATGGGATCCCCGACGGCTGCGACACCTGCCCCGTGGACGTCCTCAACGACAGCGACAACGACGGCAGCTGCGACAGCGTCGACATCTGCCCCGGCTTCGACGATGGCGCGGACGGCGACTCGGATGGGATTCCCGACGGCTGCGACGCGTGCCCCATCGACGCGACCAACGACACCGACGGCGACACCGTGTGTGACAGCGCAGACGTGTGCCCCGGCTTCGACGACACCAACGACTTCGATGGCGACGGGACCCCCGATGACTGCGACACCTGCCCCGCGGACGCCACCGACGACTCGGACTCGGACGGGGTGTGCGACAGCGACGATGTGTGCGCCGGCTCGGACGACGCCGTGGACGGCGACTCCGACGGCATCCCCGACGGCTGCGACGACTGCCCGACGGACCCCCTGAACGACAGCGACAGCGACGGCGTCTGCGACACTGCGGACCTGTGCATTGGATACAACGACACCCTGGACACCGACAGCGACGGAGTCCCCGACGGGTGCGATGTCTGCCCGGTGGACGCCCTCGATGACAGCGATGGCGACGGCAGCTGCGACAGCGTCGACATCTGCCCCGGCTCGCCCGACACGGTCGACGGCGACAGCGACGGCACCCCCGACGGGTGCGACCTCTGCCCCACCGACAACCCAGACGACACCGATGGCGACGGAGTCTGCGACAGCGCCGACATCTGCGCCACCGGCGACGACAGTCAGGACTTCGACGGCGACGGCGTCCCCGACGGGTGCGACATCTGCCCCGTCGACGCCCTGGACGACAGCGACTCGGACGGCATCTGCGACAGCGTGGACGTGTGCGCGGGCTTCGACGACGCCATCGACGGCGACGGCGACGGCGACCCTGACGGCTGCGACCCCTGCCCCCTCGCGCCCCTGAACGTCACCAACCTCACGGGGCAGTGCATCACCGAGTGCCCGCTGGTGGAGAACTTCGACGACAACAGCGCCGGCTGGACCCTCGACACCGAGTGGGCCATCGGACCCGCGACCGCCGGCATCTGCGGCCAGCTCGGACCCAGTCCGGCGGCAGACGCGGACGGCGTCCCCGGTGGCGGCATCGCCGGCGTGAACATCGGAGGGTGCGCGGCCCAGACGCTCCACCCGACCTACTACATCACCAGCCCTCCCTTCGACACGAGCTCGGCCTTCGATCTGCAGCTCAACTTCGACCGCTGGCTCAACAGCGACTACACGCCCTACATGCAGAACTTCGTCGAGGTGTACGACGGGGTCAGCTGGAACGTGGTCTGGCAGACGGGGAGCTCGCCGGCCACGGCGGACTCGGCCTGGATGCCGCAGAGCTTCGACATCACCGGAATGAACTCGCCGGTCACCCAGGTGCGGGTCGGGTTCCTGATTGGCAGCACGGGCGTCTTCCAGGTCTCCTCCTGGAACCTCGACAACGTCTGGGTCTGCGGACTCACCGAATCAACCGGTGGCGGAGGGATCCCCCAGTGAGCCGCTTCTCCCTTCTGTTCCTGAGCCTCCTCCTCCTCGCTGGCTGCCCCGAGGGCGGCAGCGACTGTCCCGACGGCGACGCTGATGGCGACGGGGTCTGCGACGACGTCGACGCCTGCGAGGACGAAGACGACAACAACGACTACGACGGTGACGGAGTACCCAACGCCTGCGACCCCTGCCCGGCGGACGCAGCCGACGACACCGACGGAGATGGCGTCTGCGACATCGACGATGTCTGCGCCGACGGCGACGACACGGTGGACACCGACGTGGACGGCATCCCCGACGCGTGCGACGACTGCCCCACGGACGAGGAGAACGACTCCGACGGCGACGGCGTGTGCGACGACGCAGACCAGTGCAACGGCTTCCCGGACGACATTGACGCGGACGGCGACGGCAAGCCCGACTTCTGCGACCCGTGCCCCGACGACGCGGCCGACGACACCGATGGCGACGGAGTCTGCGACAGCGACGATGCGTGCGAGGGCTTCGATGACGACGTCGACTTCGATGTGGACGGCATCCCTGACGGCTGCGACGACTGCCCCGCCGGGATCGACACGGACCTCGATGGTGTCTGCGACGACGTCGATGTGTGCGACGGCTTCGACGACAACAGCGACATCGACATGGATGGAGTGGCGGACGGCTGCGACGCGTGCCCTCTCGACGACCTCGACGACAGCGATGGCGACGGAGTCTGCGACAGCGCCGATACCTGCCCAGGGTTCGACGACCTCGCGGACTCGGACATGGATGGGGCCGCCAACGACTGCGACGTGTGCCCCAACGACCCGCTGGACGACAGCGACGGGGACGGTGCCTGCGACTCCGTGGACCTCTGCGAAGGCTTCGACGACGGCACGGACACTGACGGTGACGGTCAGCCCGACGACTGCGACGCCTGCCCCGCGGACGCGCTCGATGACAGCGACGGCGACGGTGTCTGTGACAGCGCCGACGTGTGCCCCGGCTTCGACGACACAGCGGACTTCGATGGGGACGGCGCCCCGAACGGGTGCGACACCTGCCCGGCCGACCCTCTCGATGACAGTGACAGCGACGGCTCGTGCGACTCCGTCGACCTGTGTCCCGGTTTCGACGACACGCTCGACGGCGACGGCGACGGCATCCCCAACGACTGCGATGCCTGCCCCGTAGACGCTGCCAACGACAGCGACGGCGACGGCGTCTGCAACAGCGTGGATGTGTGTCCGGGAGGCGACGACACCTACGACTTCGATGGAGACGGCGACCCCGACGACTGCGACCTGTGCCCGGCCGATGCCACCAACGACAGCGACGGCGACCTGGTCTGCGACAGTGACGACGTCTGCCCCGGCGGCGACGACACCGTGGACGTCGATGGTGACGGGGTCCCCAACGACTGCGACATCTGCCCCACGGACCCCCTCGGCGACAGCGACGGGGACGGCGTCTGCGACACGAGCGACCTGTGCCCCGGCGGCGACGACGGCGTGGACACCGACGGCGACAACACGCCCGACTTCTGCGACACCTGCCCCGTGGACCCTCTCAACGACGCGGACAACGACGGCGCGTGTGCTGGCGATGACATCTGCCCGGGCTTCGACGACACGCTGGATGGTGACGGCGACGGCGCGCCCGATGGCTGCGACGACTGCCCGCTCGATACCTTCGACGACAGCGATGGGGACGGCGTCTGCGACAGCATCGACATCTGCGCTGGCTCGAATGACAACCTCGACACCGACGGCGACAGCACCCCCGACGGGTGCGACACCTGCCCGCTGGATGCGACCGGCGACACGGATCTCGACGGCGTCTGCGACAGCGAGGACGTGTGCGACGGCTTCGACGACACGCTGGACATGGATCTGGACGGCACGCCCGACGACTGCGACGTGTGCCCCCAGTACGCCTTCGAAACCACGGACCTCGATGGCAACTGCAACGGCGGCTGCTTCCTCGCCGACGACTTCGAGAGCGGCAACGCCATCGGTTGGACGCTGGGCACGGAGTGGGAGATCGGACCGGCGGCCGTGTCCGCGTGCTCAACGTCCTTCGGCATGTCACAGGATCCCGCGTTCGACGCGGATGGCGTCACCGGTGGAGGCGTCGCCGGCGTGGACATCGGTGGCTGCGCCGCGACGAGCCCCCAGCACCCGTATTACTACCTGACGAGCCCGGTGTTCAACGGGACTGCAGTCCCAGGCACCCCGCTCAGCTTCCAGTTCGAGCGCTGGCTGAACAGTGACTACACGCCGTACATCAACAACGTCGTCGAGGTCTTCGACGGGGCCACATGGGTGCTTCTCTGGCAGTCGGGCCCCTCACCGGCAACCACCGCGAGCTCCTGGAGCACCCAGATCTACGACATCTCGGCCTACGCCAACCCGCTCATGCAGGTGCGCATCGGCTTCAACATCGCGAGCAGTGGGGTCGTGTCCTCGAGTAGCTGGAACGTAGACAACCTCTACGTGTGCGAGCCCTGGAACATCCCCGGCGGCAGCGTGATTCCGCTCTAGGAATCAGGCGGGCCTTGTGGTCCGCGCAATCAGGCTTCGTAGCCTCTCCAATAGAGGCGACCGCACTCGCTGCACTGGAAGACGGCGTTGCCGTCCCACCCCAGTCGCAGGTCCCAGGGCTCCGCGCCCTGGGCCGCCTTGACCAGCGCCTCCACCTGGGCGGGCACGCCCATGGGCAGGCCGATCCCGTCAGGAGGCAGCCCGACGTTGCCTTCCCACACCATCACCGCGAGGCGGCTGTGGCACACCGGCCAGCTCATGGCGGTGAAGGGGAACGGCGACGGCGTCGCCTTCGTGATGTCGGCCTCGAGCTCGTCCAGGGGCTTCTCGGACGGCTTGGGCGCCGGGGCCCAGTCCGCGGCTCGCCGCGGCGCCCAGTCCCCCACGATCTCGGCGGTGGGCGCGTTGTCGAACTCGCTCTGAGGCACCGGCGTCGCGTGGTCCGCGGCCGTGCGGTGATCGGCGGGTAGGCCTAAGGGGGGCCCTTCGGGGTCCCAGCCTTCGGGGTCCCAACGAACCAGGAACCACCGTCTCCACACCCCCCGTGAGACCCAGGGCACTGCTGGCTCGTCGACGGATACGGACGCCTCGCTCCGCTCGGCATCCCGCTGCTCGAAGAACGTCACGAGCTGGGCTTCGCGCACAGAGAACTGGGCTTGCTTGACCTCGGGCGTCCGCCGGTCGCTGCGC
>JAGSHC010000435.1 GCA_023954745.1 Deltaproteobacteria bacterium
CACGCCGACGGGACCGTGGCGGACGGCTGGCCCTTCGTGCTGGACCGGGAGCTCGTGTGGGAGGCCTCGGACTCCGACAACGTGTACGACTACGGCATCTTCGGCGCCCCATCCCTCGCCGACCTCGACGGCGACGGGGACCTCGAGGTCATCGTGGGCGCCATGGACGCCCGGGTGTACGTGTTCCACCACGACGGCTCCTTTGCGGACGGGTGGCCTCTCGAGCTTCGTCACGAGTACGACTTCTTCGGGGAGCTCGTGTCCAACGGCGCGCGCATCATCAGTTCGCCGGCCGTGGGGGACATCGACGGCGACGGCGAGCTCGAGATCGCCATCGGGACCAACCAGAAGCAGGGCGGCACCTACGGCCTCGGCTACGTGCTGAGCCACGACGGGCTCGTGGAGCCGGGCTGGCCCATCTCCGCGTTTGGGGCGTACACCAACGCGCTGCCCTTCGTGGGCGAGGGCATTCCGGGGTCGCCGGCGATCTGCGACGTGGACGGCGACGGCCTCATGGAGGTCGCGATGCACACCATCGCCGACCCGGGTCGCATCTACACGTCGGCGGGCGAGGAGTTCGCGCGGCTCGACTCCATTGGCAGCAAGTTCGGTCCCGGCACGAACACCGGGGAGCAGGCCGCTACGATCATCATGATCCAGAGCGGCGCCTTCGGAGACGTGAACCAGGACGGCACGCCCGACTACGCCATCGGTGGGTCGGGCTTCGAGTACGCCGCCGGGTTGGTGGACGACGGCCGGCGCCACGACCACGACCACGTCATGAACGTGTGGAGCGGGGTTCGCTACGAGGAGACGGGGCGCCAGCGCCTGGGGCTGCTCGATGCCTACCCGCGAATCATGGAAGACCTGCAGTTCTTCCTGAACCCCGGCATCGCCGACCTCGATGGTGACGGCAACCCCGAGGTCATCCAGGGAAGCGCGGGCACGCTCATTCACGCCTTCGATCAGAACGGCGCCGAGCCGGAGGGTTGGCCCAAGCATGCGGGCGGGTGGGTTCTCGGCAGCGCCGCTGTGGGAGATGCCAACGGTGATGGCTGGCTCGATGTGTGGACAGGCACGCGTGATGGGTACCTGATCGGATGGACGACGACCTCCCCGGCCGACACGGCGTACCGCGGTTGGGTGGGCTTCCGCAACGACCCGCGGAACACCGGGAACTGCCACACGGAGCTGCGTGCCTACGAGGGCCCCGTGGTAGAGCCTCCCATCGAGGAGCCCACCGGCTGCGACGCCTGCGAAGGCAGCGTCAGCGCGGCTCCGAGCTCTGTGTGGGCGGTGGTCCTTGGGCTGCTGGCCCTGGTCGCGGTGCGCCGCCGCGAGTCCCCCCTGCGAGGGTGACCGGACGGGCCGGGGACGTCCGCGGACGTCCGCGGACGGCGGACGGCGAGCCAGTCAGGGCTCCTCAGGTCGTACCTCCGGATGCGCTACTGAATTTTTTTACGTAGTGAAATCAGTAGATTGCGACTTTGTTTGGGGGCGCCGGCAGTAGTTGGCACGCACCGTGCTCTTTCATGAGTCCGAACCGGCCAATGATGGCTAGGACAAAGAGAGCGGCCGGGCGTTACCCCAACCCACCCACGTGCGCCCAACGCCCGGCCACATGCACACCCCGGACCTGGAATTCGCCAGGTCCGGGGTGCTCGCTTGGGGGGCTCTCGACTCAGCCCCGGGCGAGGGCGCGCTGCGCATCAGCTGGGAGGAGCGACCACCTCGAACGTGATCGTGTCGCTCTGACCGCCCAGGAAGCCCGCGGTGAACGTCCATGCCCCCGGGCTCATCGTCCCCATCTCCACGATGTCGAACAGCATGGCCTCCTCACCGAGGTTCCACGGGGTGATGGCGTCGTCGCACCCCCGGCCCTCTCCCGCCCCGGACGAGTTGGTCAGGGTCCAGGGCTCGAGCAGGCAGCCGCTTGAGGTCTCGAAGGCCACGTCGAAGGGGCAGATGTTGCTGAGCTGCCCCACGAGGGTCACGGACTCGCCAGCTCCAAAGACCGCTTGCTGCACGCCGTTGCTGTCCTGGGCCTCGACCCGAAGCAGCAGATCGGCCACCCCGCAAGGCGTTCCGTCGTCGTCGTCGTCGTCGTCGGCCACGTCATCGTCATCGCTGACATCGTCGTCGTCCGCCGCGTCATCGTCATCACTGGCGTCGTCGTCGTCGGCTGCATCGTCGTCGTCGCCCAGGGTCGGAGGGCACGCGGCGAGCAGGACGGCGAGCAGGAGGAGCAGCAGGCGCATCAGTAGAGCCTGGGGAACAGCCGCCAGCTCGTCTCCATGTAGGGGCCGTAGTCGGGGTACTCCGCCGCCAGCATCTCCTCCTCGGTGCTCATTCGCGAGCGCACGATGAGGAAGTAGATGGGGGCGAGGACCAGGGCCTCGTAGGTGCAGGTCACCAGCGGCACCGCCAGGTGGAAGAGCAGGTCCCCGGTGTAGACGGGGTGTCGCACCCACTTGTAGGGGCCCGACGTGATGAGTTGATGCCCCTCGCTCTGGTCGGTCGTCAGGTGGATGGAGAAGTGCTTGCCCAGCGTGCGTCGGGCCCAGAGGCCTACGCCACAGGCGACCACGACTCCAACGTTGCCCGCGATCATCACGGGAACGTTCGGTTCGTGGAGCGGAATGAACGGACCGATGAGGCACACGGTCGCCAGGGTGAACGTCTCGATGACGACCGCCCACGTGGTGACGGGTGATGTGCCGTGGCGTGCGTCACGCAGGTCCGTGAACCCGCGATGGACCACCAGGCGGTGGAACCACAACCAGAAGAGGAGAATGACGGCAGATGGGGGAGGAGGCCACACGGCGGCGGAGTCTAACGCGCTGGAGGGGCCGAGCAAGCCGCACCCTCCGAAGGCGCGGCTCGCTCGACGCTTGATGATGTACAGGTTCCCGTTGGTTC
>JAGSHC010000047.1 GCA_023954745.1 Deltaproteobacteria bacterium
AGCGGCATCCCGGGCGCCGCGGGCACCGGACGCAGCCCCGCGTCGCGGGCGAGGTCCATCGCGTCGTCGAACCCCCACACCAGCCAGTAGTCCGCGCCCATCACCCGCAGCAGCTCCCGGGAGTAGGGAAGCTCCAGGTCTTCGAGCACCGCGCTGTAGATGGACTGACGCTCCATGCGCAAGGCGCGCATGCCGTCGACGTACCCCACGCCGTACTCGGTGGCGATGTTGGGCGCGAGGATGGCCCGCTGCATGTCCGGCACCGACTGGCCCTCGCGAGGCGCCGGGAGCCGGTTGTTCAGGTGGAGCGACAGGTCCCAGAGACGAACCGGGCCATCGGTGGTGGGAGGCGTGCGCGCCTGGTCCGCCCGGATGGCCGCGATGACCGACGGCCGGTCCGCCCGGTCCTCCGCAAAGGGCACCGAGCGAATGGACGCGGTGGTGAGGTCCGCGAACACAGCGAGGACGAGGATGCCCGCGAAGCCGACCCCTCCCCTGCTCCAGCGCACGAGCACGGCGAGGCTCACTGCGAGGTACAGCGTGGCATCCGACAGCCGCACCACCGCCCGCTGGAGAGGTCCCCCGCCGTAGTCCAGGGTGAGTCCCCCGAGGGCCAGCGCCAGGAGGACCCCCGTCCCGATGGCCGCCAGCCGCGCCGCGCGGATGTCGGTGCGAATGGCGCGCAACGCCGAAGCGGCCAGCCATGCCTGCATGGGCACGGTGCCGAGCCACCACTTGTCGGGATAGCGAATGGACCCCAGCCCCGGCACTGCGTGGAGGATCGAGCGCAGGGGATTGAGGTCCCCCAAGGCCAGCATCGCAAAGGCGAAGAAGCCCACGACCGAGAGCGTCACCCCCACGATGGGCTCGATGCGCTGCTTGCGCATGGGGATCAACTTGCCGCCGGGCACGGCCAGGATGCGGAAGTCGGTGAAGACGAACTGCCGGGTCCCGCCTGCGCCCGCGTGCTGTCCCTTTCCAGGGGCCGAGCGCCGCGCCGCGAGCAGCGCGGGAAGCAGGGCGATGCACGCTGCGCTGCCGTAGAGCGAGCGCAGCCAGCGCGACCGCCCCACGCCATCGGAGGTCACGTAGCGCAGTTCCTCGCCCTGCCAGAACGGGTTGGGGGCGAGCCAGCCGAGCCAGTCAATGGGGTGCGTCGCCCGCTCGAGCGCCTCAGCCATGGGCAGCGCGCCGGCGCGCGCCGTCTCGGGCAGGAGGACGAAGAACGGGACCAGCAGGCACCCCGCCACGGCGGTCCCGAGGGCCAGAACGCCCACGGCCCCCGCCCCGCGCTGGAGCCGAGCTGTGTTCTCCGCTCCCGGGAGGAACGCCGCCCAGAGCGGTGCAGCCATGCCCGCCATGAGCACCGCCTCCACCGACCCCCCGAACCACATCCCCGTCACCGCGAGGGTGGACAGGAGGAAGCCCTGCCGACGCCGCGCCCGGCGGTCGTCGCCCATCCACCAGTGCAGCCCGAGGAAGAGCACGGGAAGCAAGACGTGGCCTGGCAGCTTGTCCGGGGTGATGGCGAGGCTGAAGGTCGGTCCCGAGAGCGCAAACACCAGGCCGGCGAGGAGGGCCTCCACACCGTCGCCGAAGCGGGTGCGAACCCATGCCCACGTGGCGATGGCTCCCACCGCGAAGTGTGCGAAGAGGAAGATGGGAAGCCCGCCCTGGAGGTCTCCGCGAAGCAGCCAGGCCGGCGGGTAGAAGAAGCCCGCCTGAGGGTTTGGCAGGAGGGGCGTGCCGCCCTGGACCATGGGATCCCACATGGACGGCAGAGAGGCGTAGAGCGACGGGAAGTAGCCCACGAGATCGCCGATGAGGAGCCCGACGTCTCCATCCCACAGAGATCCCACGGCGGCGACACAGGCCAGCAAGAGCAACAACACCGCGGCTCTCGGTCCCGGAACAACCGGTCGAGGCGCAGACTTGGACGGGGGAGAGGAAGCTCCGCTGGGTGCATGCGGCATGGGCGTGTGGGATCGTACCCGTCGTGACGGGTCCAGCGGATGCACCACCAGGTTTGCGGCAGTCCTTCCTGCTCGCCGCGGGCTTCGCGGCCCTGTACCTGGCGACCGCCACGCACACCGTTCAGGGCGGGGACACCGCTGAGTTCGTGACCGTCGCCGCCCAGGGCGGGGTCGCCCATCCTCCGGGCTACCCGCTCTTCATTTTGCTCGCGTCGCTGTTCGCGAAGGTGGCGCCCGGCCCCCTCCCCTTCCGCGTGACGGCCGCGACGGTGTTCTGTGCGGTGGGCTCCCTATGGGTGCTTCACCGCGTCGTCGCCCGATGGACCGGCGATGCTGCGGCCGCCGCCATCGGCGCCAGCGCCCTTGGAGCCTCGTTTCTGTTTTGGCACTGGAGCACCGTGGCCGAAGTGCTCCCCGGGGGCGCGCTCACCACCGCGCTGGTGGTGGCGGCAGCCCTCGGCTCGGCGCGGGGGGCGCGCGGCGCAAAGCAGGGTCTGCTCGTCGGGCTCGCCGCGGCGACGGGGATCGCGAACCACCACACGGTCGTGCTGTTGCTTCCCCTGTGTGTGTTCGGCTGGGTCGCCGCCATTCCCCGCCCCCTCTCGGGCCGCGGAGTCCTCCTGACCACGGGGGCGGCGACTGCGGGCGTCGCCGTGGGCTTCCTCCCCTACCTGGCCCTGATGAGCGCCGACGGCCCTTGGATGTGGGGCGACACGACGTCCTTCGGCGGACTCGTGCATCACTTCCTTCGGTCCGACTACGGATCCTTCTCGATCCCCAACGCCGGCGCCACCCCCTGGTGGACGCACCCATGGCTGTACCTGCGCACACTGACCAGCGAGTTCTTCGGGGTGCTCTGGTTGCTGATCCCCATCGGGGCGGCGGTGGGCCTCGGTGCGGGCAGAAGGACCGGTTCCGGCCCCGCGGACCGGCGGGACCTCCGAGAGCCTGGCCTGACGCTGGCGCTGCTCGGATCATGGTTGCTGGCCGCTCCGTGGCTTCTGTCGCAGTTCACCTATCCCACTGAAGGGTTCTTCGTGGCGGTCGTGGAGCGCTTCCACCTGCAGCCGAATGTGCTGCTGGCGGTCTTGTTGGGTGTGGGCGCTGCCTGGGTGAGGCGCCTGCCGCTGTGGTCTCGGCCCACGTTGCCGGCGGTGATTCTGGCAGTGAACGTGGCCGCGGTGGGGCTGATGAACGCCCCCCGAGCGGGGTGGTCGAGCAACACAGTGCTGGAGGACTTCCTGCACAACGCCTTGGACGAGGCCGAGGAGCGCGCGGTGCTCATCACGTCGGGGGACGCCCAGACCTTCGGCTTCGTCTACGCCCAGGAAGTGCTGGGCCTGCGTCCCGACGTCGCGGCGGTGGCCCCGGGGCTGCTGCCCCACGCCTGGTATCGGGAGCGCTTGACTCGTCGACACCCCGACCTCGTCCTCGTGGACGCAGAAGGTCGTGGCCTGCCGTGGATGGGCGTCGTGGCCCTGAATCCGGGCCGACCCATCCACGTCTCGCCCCGCCTGGCTGCTCGCGACGCCGAGATCGCGCCGCCGATGGTGCCCTGGGGACCCTTCATGCGGGTGGTCCGGGACGGGGAGTCCCTGCCGCCGCCCCACGTCGTCGAAGCGCAGCTCGGCGCGCGCATGGCGACCTTCCGCATGGGGAGCCGCATCGTCGACGCGGAAGAGTGCCGCCACACCCTCGAGTGCACGACATGGGACCACTACGCCCTGGTGCTGGATGCGGTCGCGACGGGGTACCGCGCGGCGGGGCAGGAGGCCGATGCGCAGCGGGTGCACGCCGCGGCGGTGGAGTTGTCCCCGTGGTTGTGGGAGTAGGGGCGCTCCAGGCTCCGCACCTCCCCTACCTCCACACCCCCACGCCGCCCTCGACCTGCACATCCCCGAGCGCCTCCAGGACGGACACGGCCTCGGCTTCCTCGCAGGGAATGGGCTGGAAGGCCACCACGTCATTGTCCGTCACGATGCAGTGCAGCTCGACCCTCTCGAGCCCGCCGCCCTCGAACACCGTGGTGGCCACGAGTCCGTAGCCCGGAAACGCCTCGTCCCACCGTCCGGGAGTACCGAAGGCGAAGTTGCCCAGGCTCCAGAGCACCGGCACGCCATCGACATACTCCACGCCCTGCTGGTTGTGCGGTCCGTGGCCCACGATGAGGTCGAAGCCTGCGTCGATGAGCAGCTCCGCGTGGCCGCGCTGCTGCCCGCTCACGTTGCTGTAGTTGCTGCCCCAGTGGGGGAACGCGACCACGTAGTCGGCGCCCAACTCGTCGGCCACGGCCCTCGCCGCGCTGGCGTTCGTGGAGTTGAGGACCAACATGCCTGCCTGGGCGTCGCCCGCTGCGGGCACCCAGTTGCTGCTCTTCCCAAAGCCAAAGACCGCCACGAGCCCCACCGGCGCGTCGAAGACGAACGGGACCAGGGCGTCGTCTCGCGACAAGCCGCCCCCGAAGGCCACGACCTCGACGGCGTCGAGGTGAAAGAGGGTGTCCTCAATCCCCTGAGGCCCTCGATCATGCAGGTGGTTGTTGGCGATGCTCAGGGCGTCGAAGCCCACAGCGGCCAGGGCGTCCGCGGCCGCGGGGAGCGCGTTGTAGTGCCACTGCTGCCCCTCGTTGGCCTGCTCGGTGCGCTCCGTAATGGGCCCCTCGGCGTTGCCAATGACCACGTCGCCGGACAGCAGCTCGCCCACGTGCTCGAACGGGTGGCCGTAGCCGTTCGTCTGCAGGGTGTTGAAGGCGGCGTCGGCCAGGAGGATGTCCCCCGCCCAGGTGGCAGTGACGCAGCCCGGGCCTGACTCGTCGGGGGAGGGCAGGTCCGTTCCCGGCGCGGTGGGCTGGAGGGGCGACTCCGTCTGGCCGGGGTCGCACGCGATGGTCGACGGCTCCACATCCGTAACCGCACAGCCCCCCAGGGGGCCGGCGCAGACGAGCAGGAGGGTGGAACACGAACGAACGAGCACGACAAAGTTGATAGCGGAGCAACAGTGTGTTCGCACTTCTGCGCCTTGTTGGCCGCCCCCTCACGCCCGAGACTTGGTCATGCGACAGCCCACTCTCTACCTGCCCCACGGCGGCGGCCCGTGCTTCTTCATGGACTGGACCATGGGCCCGCCGGATACCTGGGACGCCACGGCGGCCTGGCTCCGCTCGATTCCCGCCTCGCTGCCGGAGCCCCCGAAGGCCCTGCTGGTCATCTCCGCCCACTGGGAGGAGGCCTCCCCCACCTTGCTCTCCGGGGACAACCCGGACCTGCTCTTCGACTACTCGGGCTTTCCGCCCCACACGTACAAGCTCACCTGGGGCGCACCTGGCGCGCCCCACCTCGCCTCCCGGGTAGCCGAACTCCTCGGTGCGGCCGGCATCGCCCACGGAACGAACCCAACCCGCGGCTACGACCACGGCGTGTTCGTCCCCCTGAAGGTCGCCTGGCCGGAGCCCACGATCCCCACGCTCCAACTCTCTCTGGTGCGCGGCCTCGATCCCTCCGGCCACATCGCCCTGGGGCGGGCGCTCGCCCCGCTCCGCGACGACGGCGTCCTCATCGTCGGGAGTGGCATGAGCTTTCACAACATGCGCCTCTTCGGGCATCCAGTGGCGTTGTCCGTGAGCGAGGAGTTCGACCGCTGGATGAGGAGCGTGTGCGCCGAGCCCGCCGCCGTCCGTGAGGACCACCTCCTCGCCTGGGAAGCCGCCCCCGAAGGCCGAACCTCCCATCCCCGAGAGGAGCACCTGCTGCCACTGCACGTGTGCGCGGGCGCGGCGGGCGACGACCCCGGCAAGGTCGTGTTCTCCGACGTCGTCATGGGCAGCCGAGTCAGCGCAGTCCGCTTCGGCTGAGGCGCCGACGGAGCGAGACGGCCCCTACTGCATGCAGTCGAGGGCGTCCCCTTGCACGGCGCAGGGCCCTTCGGGCCACACCGTGTATGCGTCGGTCGTACCGCTGAGGGTCGCGTAACCGAACTGGAAGCCCTCCAGGTTGGCGCCGCGGAAGTCCCCATCCTCGATGTGGGCAAAGAACAAGGTGGCTTCGGACAAGTCGGCGCCCCGCAAGTCCGTGCCTCGCAGGATCGGGTAGCCCAAGAAGTCCTCGTTCAGGCTGAGGCCCGGGAAGGTCCCGCACTGGCCGTCTTTGCTGGCGCGTACGTACGCCACCGGCAACTCGTCCAACCCGCTCGCCCCATCGGCATCCACGCAGTCACCGGTGTCTGCGTCGTAGCGATGAGGACCTGCGAACGTGTCTTCCCAGCAGACCGCGTCGCGCACCCCAAACTCCTCGGACTCGAGGCTGCCCGTCCAGAGGCCGGTGCCGAGGGCGGCTCGCTCGGTCGCGCTCAGGGTGATCCCCTCGAGCGACACGGTCAGCTCACCGTCGGCCGCCGCGAGCTCGGCCAGCGCCGTCCACTCGCGCGAGGCGAACTCGAAGGGGTCCTCCTGGTCGTAGGCGTGGGCTCGGTCGTAGACCACCGCTGCGGTGCCCGTCAGGCGGTCGATGGAGAGGTCGAGCGCGACGGGTCGCGTGTCACCGACATCCCAGGCCTGGGTGGTGCAATGGAGCAGGTCCTGGTCGCCCTGGGGAGCTGGGGTCTCGGGGTCTCCGTCAGAGCCGGGGCCCGCAGTGGGGACACAGCCAGAGAGCAAGGCAAGGGCGCCAAGGAGCGCGGACGAACGAGTACGAAAGACAAGGGTCATGGGTCACCTCCAGTGCATCGAGAGTCGCGCCCCGCGACAACAAAGACAATCCCTATGTTTTGTCCTTAATTGTATGTCAAGTGCGCACAATCCATCCCCAGCAAGGTCCAGAGCCTCTACCTCGAAGGGGGTGGAGAGACCGGGCGGGCCACGATGACCGGAGGCGGATACTTCAGCGGACAGCACTGGACCCTGCGCCACGCTGGCGGGCGGGCGAACACCACCACGAACGAAGGCGGGCTCCACTGCGGGGCCCGCCCTCGTCCTTGGCCCTGGCTAGAATCGAACCATGGCGTACCTCAAGAACATCACCTCGGGCCAGCGAGTGGTCCTGCGGTCTCGAAACACCGTGGGGCGCTCTCCTGGCGCCGACACCACACTTCAAACCAGCCGCGTCTCCGGCGAGCACGCGGTCTTCACCTGGACCGGCGACCAGTGGGAGCTGCGGGATCTGGGCAGCACCAATGGGACCTGGCTGGGGGCTCGGCAGGTGGAGGCAGGGGAGCGCGCGCCCCTGAAGGTCGGCAACCGGGTGGGGTTTGGAGACCCAGGAGACCCCTGGCTCGTGCAGAGCATCGCACCCCCGTCCGTGATCGCGTGGTGTGGTGACGAGCTCGTGGAGGGAGACGGACCCTTCCTCGCCCTCCCGAGTCTCGAGGACCCGCAGGTCGTCATCGAGGACGAAGAGGCCGCCTGGGTCATCGTGCAGAACGAGGAGCGACGCCCCATCACAGACCGAGAGCGCATCGTCGTCGCCGGTCGCTCCTGGGAGATCGGTCTGCCCGCCTCCCTCGCGCCCACCGCTCCACTGGGCACCCTCGAGCGCATTCAGACCCTGCGCGAGCGCAGCCTGAACACCGCCCGCATCGAGTTCGCGGTGAGCGGCGACGAGGAGTACGTGGAGGTCACGGCTCACATCGCAGGCGAGGCGCACTCCATTCCACCGAAGGCACACCACTACCTGCTTCTGCTGCTGGCGCGAGCACGGGTGGAGGACGCCGAGTCGGGGCAGACGCCCAGCGAGCATGGCTGGCTCTACACCAGCGACCTCCGAAAGATGCTTCGCTGCGAGTCCAACCAGTTCTATGTGATGTGTCACCGGAACCGGAAGGAGTTCGCGAAGCTCGAAGTCACGAACGCGGCGAACATCATCGAGCGACGCACCACCTCGCGGCAGATTCGCATCGGAGTGGCTGCGCTGTCCGAGCGGGCCCTCTAGACGGCTGACTCCTGATCAGGGGGCCGCGGCGCGCCGACGCGTGTCGATCACCGCGCCGAAGCTCAGCACCACGATGGCCCCGATGACGAGGCCCGCCGCGCCGAGTTGCCAGGCCGACGGCAGCTTCGTGCCGAAGATCGCGGCCAGCCCAAAGGACGCGACGACTCCCGCAAGGATGGAGCTCGACCGGTTGACCGGCACCGAGAAGGTGTTCTCGCGCTTGTCGAGGTAGATGAGGGTGCCGAAGATGCCAGTGCCCTGAGACAGCACGCCGATGGCGATGGTCGCGAGCACTGCGCCGCTGGCGAGGTGTGTGGTGAACCCTGCCCGGATCTGGCCGAGGAACTCGCCCGAGCCGATGAGCGCCGCCACACCCAACAAGACCAGGGTCAGCGGCACGCTCAGGAGCTGCTCCTCGACGAAGTAGCGGCGCATGACGTCGGGGTCGTGAGACTTCGCCAGCTTGCTCATGAAGCGCAAACGGATGAGGTAGGCGAGCAGGTAGATGGCGATGTCGATGGCGCATGCGACGCTGATCGCGTAGCCGCCGTCCTCCGCAAAGGCGACGATGAGCGCTGCGAAGGCGCAGAGCAGTCCAATCCAAGTGAACCACCGGGACTTCCTACCAGTCATGGCGTCCACCACCGGCGCCAAGATGAGGACGCCGCCGCGCATCAGCAGCATCACAAACAGGATGGAGACCCCCTCGAACGTGTACGCCAGGGTCGTCGTCGTGAGAATCGCCGCCGTGCAGACCCCCGAGAGTGCGGTCCACTTCGTGGGCACGGGCAGGGAGAGGGAACCCACCTGGGCCTGGGTCGCGTATCCCCACCACTTCACGGCGGTGAGGAAGACGAGCATCACCACGAGCGACGAGGCGGTCGCGACAGGCAGCAAGGTGGGGCCGGCCACCGGGGCGACGCCGTCCAGCATGCCGCCGCTGACGACCTTCGTGAGTCCCGAGTAGGGCGCGTAGCAGGCGAAGTATCCGAAGGCGAAGAACCAGATGGCGTTGTCGCCGACGGGGTTGCGCAGGCTCAAGAGACCTCCTCCGCGAGACGGGGCACCACCTCGCTTGTCCTGGGTAGCAGGGGCAGGGAGGGGCCGAGGTGGGGGTGATCACATGAATCGTCGAGAAAAGTGCACCCCGCTGTGACGGACCGTCTCGCCGAGACACAGACCTCATGAACGGGGCAAGAACGCCAATCCCGGCGGCCCCCCGGAGAGTCCAATGCACCGCACCGCCTTCGCCCTTCGCGTCCTCGTCCTGACCCTCGGCCTGATGGCCATTTCCCAGCCTGCCTTCGCGGGGAAGGCCTTCGACCCGGATGTCGTCAGCGGCCGCCAGCTGCTCGACTACCTGGACCACCCCGACTGGCGCTTCCGCCTCGACGCCACCGACGAGGTCGCCCGGCGACGCATCATCCAGGCGAAGCCGCAGCTCGAAGAGCTCGCATCCTCCGACCCCTCTGACCGCGTGCGGATCGAAGCTCTCGACGCCCTCATGGACGTGTTCGGTGGCCCGAGCGACCGCGGAGTCCTGCACGCCATCATCCTGACCGCCGGAGACGAGGGCTTGCGGGTGCACGTCGTGAAGATGGTGGAGGGCGCTCCCCACAAGGAAGACCGGGACACGCTCCTCAGCGCTCTGGACGACGTCGACCCAAACGTTGCGCGCCACGCGGCACGCGCCCTCGTCCGCCTTGGAGACCGCGAGGCCGGCCTCATCCTTCGGGACAAGGTCCTCGACCAGACCGACCGCAAAGTGGCGCAGGAGTTCAGCGAGGCAGCGTCGCGACTGGGCGCCTGAGAGCCGGGGGGTGGCACACGGCGGATGCAGACGCCCCCGGCAACGCGAACCAGGCGTCACAACGACCCCCGCATTGTCTATGCGGGGGCCTTCATGACGCGGGCACTACCTTGCGGGGTCGAAGGCCGTGGCCTTCCGCAAGAAGTTGTGGTTGAGGTACTCGCGCTCGATGACCGACGCCATCTCCTCGGCGGTGTGGAACCGGTCGTAGTCGACCTCGATGACGGGGATGTAGCGCGAGATGTCGGTGATGAACTCGCGATAGCCCTCGTACAGCGCGTCGAGGTACTCGCGAGTGATGCCGCTCTCGGCGCCCCGGGCTCGCGCTTCGATGCGCTCCATGCTGCGCTCGGGCTTCACATCGAGATAGACGATGACGTTGGGGCGGCACATGAAGTTGCTCATGTGGGTGAACAGCTGCTGGTAGGTGGAGTAGTCGCGCGAGTCCATCAGGCCGAGCTTCACGAGCATCTTTGCGAAGATGCTGTCCTCGTAGATCGTGCGGTCCTGCACCGCCGAGCGCCCGGTCCAGATGATCTCCTGGTGCTGCTGGAAGCGGCGGTTCAGCAGGTAGATCTGGGTCGCAAAAGCGTACTTCGCCGTGTCCCGGTAGAAGTCCTCGAGGTACTCGTTGTCGGCCACGGGCTCGTAGTAGACGTCGATGCCGAGGTGCTCCCCCAGGGCCTTGGCGAGGGTGCTCTTTCCTGCGCCGATCATGCCGGCGATACCAATGAACAGGTTGGTGTAGGTGGGGTTCGGGGCTTGCGTCACGGATCCTCCGGCGGAGCGCGCGTCAGCGGCTCCGGGATGTCAGGCGCTGGGACTATACTTCTGGCGTGAGCGACGGGGAGCCCGACATCATCGCCGGCTACCTCGCCGAGACCCTGCCCCTCCCCCCAGACGAGGCGGGGCCGGTGGTCGCGACGCTGGTGCATCACCCCGAGGACCGGCCCGATGCCCCCGCCGTCCTCTATCTGCACGGCTACAACGAGTACTGGTTCCAAGAAGAGCTGGCGGAGCGGTGGCGGGGTGCCGGCTTCGCCTGGTTTGCCCTCGATCTGCGGCGGCATGGTCGCTCGCTACGCCAGGGGCAGCACGGCTCGTACATCAGCGACATGCGGCTCTACTTCGAAGAGCTCGACCTCGCCGTGGCCCGAATTCGGGAGAACGCGCCCGAGCGCCCCATCATCCTCCTCGGACACTCCACCGGCGGGCTGACCAGCGCGCTCTATGCGGATGCCCGCCCTGGTCTCCTCCAGGCCCTCGTCCTCAACGCCCCGTTCTTCGGCTTCGCCGGCCCCCGCTACGAACGCTGGGTCCTGAACCACGTCGTGTCGCGCGTGGGCCTCATCGAGCCGCGCTTCGTGGTGCAGAAGGACGGCGGCCCGGTCTATGCATCCTCGCTGCATCGTGACTTCGGACGAGGCGGCGAGTGGACCTATGACCTGTGCTGGAAGCGGGCAGGCGGATTGCCACTCCTCGCGGGCTGGATCCGCGCCGTCCACCAGGGCCACGAAGCCGTCCGCAGGGGGCTGGAGATCGGCTGTCCGGTGCTCGTGCTGTCGTCGGCTCGGTCCGGCGGCGGGAAGCAGTGGAACGACAGCTACCTGAACACGGACGCCGTCCTCGACGTGGTGGAGATGCGCCGTCGAGCGCGTCGGCTCGGACCGCTCGTGGAGCAGGTGGTGCTCGAGGGGGCGCTTCACGACGTCGTCCTGTCGGCTGCCCCCGTGCGCGAGCGCGCATACCTGGAGATGACGGAGTGGGCGGGGCGCGCACTCCGAGCGGACGGGCGGACGGTCCACACGTCTGCGCCGGCCGCGGGCGCTCCCCCAGGCAACTGACCGGCGGTCATCATGCGGGCAACTTGATGCCCGATCAGTAAGCGTTCATGCAATTGCTACCGGGCTACTTACGGTGCGTAAGGAATTACTCGTTCGTTATTCGTTCGTGTCTGGGTGTTCGCTTTTTGTGCGGTGTGCGTCAATGACGACGGGGATCGTGTGGGCGCGCACTCACGAGATCGCTCAGGTGCCCACGCATTTGGCAAGCCTGCTGCTAGAAAAAGAGTCCGTTGGATCCCTCGGGACTGACAGGGAACAACTCTGGGCCGCGGACCCTATCCGCCAAAAGGACGATGACGCACGCACGACCCCGCTTCGCCGCATCCTGCGCGCGACTCTGACTCTCTCCCTCGGTGCAGCCCTGCTGGCGCCGGTCTCCGCTCGCGCGGGAGACGACGGCCCCGCGGTGATCGTCGCTGGGGACGGGACGGTCGACGGTCGCGTGGTGGTCGGTGCGCCGCCCGATGTGGTCGACGCATACCTGGCGGACGTGGGCTCGCTCCGTCGTCACAACAAGAACGTCACGTCGGTGGACGTCACGGCTCAAGGCGACTGTCAGCTGGTGGACACCACTGCGAAGAGCATCGTCGAGATGAGCTACGTCGCCCGACGATGCCCGACGAATTCGGGGTGGGTCGAGACCCTCCTCGACTCCGAAATGATGACCGACTACTACGCGGAGTGGTTCGTCACTCCGGTACCGAACGGCATCGAGATTCGGTTCCGACTCCGCACGGAGATGGACCTGCCGGTGCCCTCCCGCATGGTCCGCGGCGCCATCAAGAAGAGCGTCTTCGCGTCCTTGGACCGCATGCAGGGCACCCTCGGTGGCCCGGACGCTCCCCCCCGCCAGGTGGCCGAAGAGTAAGCGCGGAGGGAGGTCGGCTGGCCTCCGCAGCTAGAAGCCGGGGAACGCCTCGACCCGCACATCGAACATCATCGCGCTCTCGTCGTTCGTCGCGAGCCGCCACCGCGTGCTGCCGTCGGGGGCAAAGCGGGTCACTGCGACCGGGCCGACGACTTCGCCGTTCGCCGACACCTTGAGCTGCCTCCCATCGAACCAGACATCCACGCGGTTCGGGCGGGCACCCAGGTGCCACTTGGCCAGCGACTGGCGGACCCGCGCCCTCCCGGCGTCGTTGGTCCCCTGAATCAAGAGTTCCCCGCCCTTCTCGATGCGCACCAGGACCCCGAGATCCGGCAGCTCGAGACTCCACTTCGTGGACTTGCTGGGGAAGACGACGGCGTAGCGGAGGTGCCAGGCCGGGTCCGTCCACACCTCCCCGAGCTCCCTCGAGACGTCCCCCATGGTGTCGGGGCTGACCTCGTTCCAGGTGAGCAGTGTCTGTCCACCCCTGCCTCCGAAGCCGAGCCCGAGCTCGTCGGCCTCGGTTCGCTTCCCGGCCTCGACGAGGGCTTGTTGGCGGGCTCGCAGGGCCTCGAGCTGAGGGCGTCGCCGGGCGTACTCCTTGGCCAGGGCCTCCGCCCGTCGCCGGCGGAGCTCGGCCTGGACCATGCCCGCGGGTGCCCGACGCGCGATCATCAGCTTCCCGATGAGCTCGCGACCGAGGCTTCCGCCAACTGCCATCTCGGCCTTGCGCTTGATGTCTTGCTGCTCGTCGCGCCCAGTCCGCGCCGCGAGCTCCCAGCCCTCGGCCGCCTGCGTCGGCTCCATCGCCCCACCCTCGTGCCACTCCAACCGATCCCCCACCCACCAGCTCCCGTTGGGGAGGAGCAGGAACACGAGCCGGCCCTCGTCCTGAAGGGCCACCTCCAGGAGCTCCGGGATGGTCGCGGCGAACTCAGCCAGCACGGGGTCGCTGGGAGGAGGGTCGGCCAGGGGCGGAATCGCCTCGCCGCGCTCCGGCGGACGAAGCAACTTCAGGGTGAAGTTGGTCTCGATGAACCGCAGTCGATCCTCGATGCGCCGCTGCCACCGATTGTTGATGCCGGGGTTCCACCCGCTTCCCCACTCGCGCTCGCCCCGCCGGGCTGCGATGAGCCACTGATAGGCGTCCCGTGCGCTGCGTCGCTCCCACCCGATGAGCGAGAGTCCGTAGTAGACCTCGGCGTGGTCTCGGCCTTCGGGGCCGCCGAGGAGCTCGAGGTAGATCTCCGTGGCTCGGACGAGGTTTCCCGCCTCGATCATCGTCCAGGCTGCACCCAACTGCCGCCGAAGCGCCGGAGACGCCTCGCGCCCTTCGCCGGCCTGGGCAGTCCCAAACGGGACCGACGAGGCAAAGACGAGAACCAACAGGAGAGCAGCGGTCCGGAACAACACGAGGTCCTCAAAAAGGGGGCAAGAGTCTAACAAGGCCAGTCCCAATGGCCAGACTCATGGGATGCGCCCTAGCGTCACCACATGCAAGGCCCAACTGCACTTCTCGCCATCAGCCTCCTGGCTCTCTTCGGAGGCGCCGCCTTCGCCCAGGTGCCCGAACATCGTCGAGGGCAACCACTGGCAGCAACTGGTCAGCGCGCGGCCCGGGGCCTCACGTCCATGAGAAGCCGTTTAGACTTCGCCGGTGAACGCCCCTGAGATCCTCTCCGATGTACCGCTCGCGCCCCGCACCACCCTGGGGGTCGGGGGCCGGGCGCGCCGCCTCACGCGGGCAGCGCTCGATGGTCTCCCGGCGCTGGTCCTGGACGCAGCGCGCCGAGGCGAGCCACTCCTGGTCCTCGGTGGTGGCAGCAACCTGCTCATCGCCGATGCAGGGCATTGCGGCCTCGCCATCGAGCTGACTGCGCGGGGCCGGACCACGCAGGACGAAGGGGAGCACGTCCTCGTGCGGGCGGAAGCAGGCCACGACTGGGACGACCTGGTGGCGTGGGCGTGCCGCGAGGACCTCGCTGGGATCGAGTGCCTCAGCGGGATCCCCGGGCGGGTCGGCGCAGCACCGATGCAGAACATCGGCGCCTATGGCCAGGAGGTGGGCGAGAGCCTGGTGTCCGTCGAAGCGCTGCACACTGAGACGGGCGAGCGCCGGCTGTTCAGCGTCGCCGACTGCGAGCTCGGCTACCGCACGTCGCGATTCAAACATCGGGAGGCCGGACGATGGCTGGTGACGGCAGTCACTCTCCGGCTGCTGCGGCACGGGGCACCAGCCCTTCGCTACGCGGAACTGACCCGGCGCGCTCACGATGAGCTCGGCGGGTCTCCCAGCCTCGGGCAAGTACGGGCTCTGGTCCTCGCCATCCGACGGGCGAAGTCCATGGTGCTCGACCCCGAGGACGCCGACGCGCGCTCTGCCGGCTCGTTCTTCACCAACCCGGTGGTCGACGAAGCGGCGGTCGACGCGGTCCGGGCAGCCGCCCGCGCGCGCGGTATCGACGGCCCCGTTCCGGCCTGGCCTACTGCGAAAGGGATCAAGCTGGCCGCCGGGTGGCTCATCGACCGCGCGGGCTACCCCCCGGGGTGGGGAGACGGACCCGCCGGTCTCTCGAGCAAGCACGCCCTCGCCATCGTCAACCGGGGGGGCGCGACGGCCCGGGACGTCGTGGGTGTCGCCACCCGCGTCCGGCGTGGTGTGCGCGACGCCTTCGGAGTGCACCTCATCCCCGAACCAGTGTTCGTGGGCTTTGAGGCGGGGCCGGATCCCTCTGCAGTTCTGGATGCGGCGGAGCAAGACCTGTAGAGAGCATCCGGCGCCGGTCTGCGAGCGCCCGAGGAGCGACGATGAAGCGCAAGGACAAGGCCGCCCGGATCCAGGATCAGCTCGACGAGCTCTACCCGACGGTCCCCATCCCCCTCGACCACACCGACGCGTTCACCCTGCTCGTGGCGGTCGTGCTGTCAGCCCAGACGACCGACAAGAAGGTCAACGAGGTCACCCCCGAGCTGTTCGCCGTGGCGGACACCCCCGAGAAGATGGCCGAGATGCACCCCGAGGACGTGCGGCAGATCATCCGTCAGATCGGCCTCTCCCCCTCCAAGAGCAAGGCCCTCGTCGGTCTGTCGACGATGATCCGCGACCTCCACGGCGGGCAGGTCCCCCGTACCTTTGCCGAGCTGGAGGCGATGCCGGGGGTCGGACACAAGACCGCCTCCGTGGTGATGGCCCAGGCGTTCGGGGTGCCCGCCTTCCCGGTCGACACTCACATCCACCGGCTGGCGGCCCGCTGGGGGCTCAGCAGCGGCAAGAACGTCAAGCAGACCGAGAAGGACCTGAAGGCGGTCTTCGCCAAGGACCGCTGGAACGACGCCCACCTCCAGATCATCTACTTCGGCCGCGAATACTGCCCGGCGCTCTATCACGAGCTCGAGGACTGTCCCATTTGCGGCTGGGCGGCGACCAAGAAGCGCATCGCCGATGAGCGCAAGGAGACGGCGCGCAAGAAGATGAAGCGCCGCAAGTAGCCTAGGCGCGCTCGACCCACTTGCTCAACACGCCGTGGAAGTGCGCGGCGGCCTCTTCCTCTTCGTGCAGGCGCTGCATCCGCACCGCATCGGTGGCCACCCCCTCCTGGAACCACTTCAGGATGTGCAGGTCCTCCCGGAGGATGTACCGAGATGCCCCCCAGGTGGCATAGGCCCTCGCGAGCTCGATGCCCCGAGCCCCCTTGCGACGACAGAAGGCGTAGTGCAGCTCGCACTTGTCGGCCTCCACCGGCCAGACCTGCATCACCGTCAGGTGATAGGGCAGCACGTTGATGAGGAAGTTGGGGAAGATCAGGTACTTGTGCAGCGAGCTCTTCTGCTTGCGGGTGTAGGGGCCCCCGCGGCTGCACTTGTCGTCGAGCCACCCGCGCCATCCGTAGGGAGCGATGTGCAGCGTCTGCCGGGTGTTGTCCCCGTAGGAACGCATGTCCGGCCCGGTGGCGACGTGCGGGGTCACGGTGCTGCTGTGCACGAAGGGCACGTGATAGAAGTCCGTGGCGTTCTCGAGCACCGCCTTCCAGTTGGTCGGCAGGGGGAACACCTTCTCCTGGATGGGCCGCATCTGGGACAGCTCGTAGGGAGCCAGCTCCTCGGCGATGCCCCCCAGGCTCTGCTCCAGCTCCGGCGCATCCTTGCTCAGGGTGATCCACACGAAGCCCAGGAGGACCCGAAGCCGCACCCGGTGGAGGTGCATCTTCTCGCAAGCGAGCTCCTCGAACCCGTCGGGTCGAGGCACGTGCTCCAGGTGTCCGTCGAGTCCGTAGCGCCAGCCGTGGTAGCGGCAGCGGATCTCGGGGGTGTTGCCCGCTCCCTCCAGAAGCCGGGAGCCGCGATGGAGGCAGGTGTTCTGGAACGCCCGCAGCTCGCCTTGAGCATCCCGCACAATGATGACCGAGGCCCCGAACTGCTCGAAGCAGAAGAAGTCACCCGCCTTTGCCACCTGCCAGAGCGGACAGGCGACAACCCAGGCCTTGCGGAAGACGCGGGTCTTCTCGACGTCGAGGAACTCCGGGTCGGTGTACCGCGTACCGGGGACCGAACGCATCAAGCCCGGCTCCCGCAGGCGCGTGACTTTGGGGTGCTCGGATCGTCTGGGGTTGGCCACTTGCCCGATGATAACCGGCGCAGCGCGACCCTCGCCGAACCCCCGCCCATGGCTACTACGCAAGAAGTAGTGGGCAGGCCCTACTTCTTTTCCGGTTTGGGGCGTGGCCGGCTCCAGTCCTGGAGACGAGGTGCCGAGCGGTCGATCGACGAGGATCCCTTTGAGCCCTTGCTCACCCGCCTCCTTTGGCCCCGTCGCTGAGCTGGTGGCACGGCGCTTGCGACGGAAGGAGGCACGCAGCCAACCAAGGCCGCGAGGATGGGCAAGACCATGGAAGCCACTCGCACGCTCGAGCAGCCGACGTCCTGGAACCCCCTCGACCTCACGGACGAGAGCGTCCCCTCCATCACTGGAGCCGCCAACGACGGCGGCCCCGGCTTCCTCCCCGACCGCGACACCCGGCCGGAGCTGGCGCCCGTGGACGTGCCCTCCACGCCCCGGAGCGAGTAGCACCGGGAGCTCGGGCCGCCGGGGCGGCACCTGAACGACGAACGAGGGCCTGGCCGAGCTGCTCGGCGCTCTTCATTGCGATGTGCGCCTCAACTCGGTGAGAAGCCGTTCAGCGCTCGTTGCAGACCGTGTCGAAGAAGGCCTTCATCGGGGGAAACAG
This sequence comes from Deltaproteobacteria bacterium, assembly GCA_023954745.1. Taxonomy (GTDB): domain Bacteria; phylum Myxococcota_A; class UBA796; order UBA9615; family UBA9615; genus JAGSHC01. The sequence continues at coordinate 17,642 of JAGSHC010000047.1, forward strand.
ACCCTCGGGGACCCACGCGTGTTCGTAGGCGTACTCGAAGTCGGTCTCCGTCACCTGATCTGCGTCAATCCACATGTCGATGACGTCCTGCACTGCCGCGCGGGGGACGATCGGGTCCTCGTCGTCGTGGATGAAGAGGCCCGCGCACTCGCTGTCCCAGGGGGTCTCGGGCCACGGGCTGAAGGGGTTGGACCCTGCGTGGTTGACGATGCTTGCCAGGCGCTCGCCGTGGGCCCAGCCCAGGTAGGTGGCGGCGCGTCCACCCGCTGACGAGCCCAGCGCGTGCACCCGGTCCAGATCGATGTCGTATTGCTCACCCAGGAGATCGAGGGAGGCGTTGAAGAAGTCCGCGTCCTCCTGGGAGTCCGTCCAGTTGATCTGGCTGTTGCCGGTATCTCCGGGGTTGGCGAGATAGACCACCCAGCCGTGCTCCTCGGCCCAGTCGATCATCCCCAGCTGCGCGAAGAGCGCCTCGTTGTCCGCGCGGGCCAAGGGCATGCGGCGCCCCACCAGCAGGAGCACGGGCATGGGTGTCACGGCGGCGCTGCTCGGCGCGTAGGCCAGCATCTCGTACTGGGAGCTTCCGTCGCCGGGTCCAAAACCAGGGACCGAGTACCAGGTGGCGACATCCATCGCCCCACCGCTCCCTCCCGAGGAGAGCCCGCACGCCGCGTCGTCGTCGTCCCCCAGGTCGTCGTCGTTCGCGGCGTCGTCGTCATCACCCGCCCCCGGCTCGGCGCAACCGGCAGAGACGAGGAGGCAGGAGAGCAAGAAGAAGAGAGATGAGCGCATGCCGAGAAGGTAGCCAACCAGCCACCACCATCAAACGCCACCGAGGCAGGAACTGAGGGTCAGGGGCGTCGAGGGCAAGGAGCCACGAGGGACGCGTATTGACAATACGCAACCGAGTGAGCGACGCCGCCATCGGCGCCCCTGGACCTCAGTTCGCGACGCAGCCGCATCCGCAGGCGTTGCTGAAGAAGTCCTCGTTCGGCGGGCAGACGTAGCGAAGGACCGAGCACTGAGCCACCGATGTCGCCACGTACGTGTAGCGCGGGTCGGTGGGGTTGGCGCACGCCTGCCAGCTGCAGCTGAACTCGAAGCAGCTGAAGAAGCCCGGCACCATCGGGTGAATGACGTTGCCGCAGTCGTTCTGGGCCGTCGAGTCGCTCATGCACCACATCTCGGTGTGACAGGCCCCGGCGGGATCCGCGGGCACGTTCGTCTGCCACTCCTTGCAGAACAGCCCGTCGTCGCACTGCAACGCCGCGATACCACCGCAGGTGGCGCCAACTCCGTCGCCCCACTCGTAGTCCACCTCAGCGTCGCCCGACTGGAAGCCGAAGGCCCGCATCGTCAGCGGCCGAGTGACGGCTCCTGCGATCTCGATGCTCTCGTGGCCCCAGTTCCCGTTGATGCCGTTGTAGCCGGACCAGGTGATGGTCATGCCGTGATAGGTCGTCTGCTGCTGGCCGGCCCCGCTGAGGATTCCGCTCGGCCAGGCCACGATCTCCGTCCCATCGATGGCGTCGATGAGCTGCACGTCGAGGTCATTGCCCCCGCCCGCGTTGAGCTCGATCTCCACGTTCACCTTGCCCAGGGGGATGTCGCCGATGGTCTCGACGCCGTTCTGGGGGATGAACTGCTGGAAGTTCCCCTCCCCGATCTCGTAGCAGGTGGGGTCTCCCGAGAACGCGTAACTGACGTCCGAGTCGCCGGCCTGGTAGCCAAACGCCTTCATCACCAGCGGCCGGTTGGTCGTGCCGTTGATCTCGATGGACTCGTTGCCCTTGCCGTCGGACGTCTGGTCGCCGTTGTAGCCAGACCAGCAGTACTCGACCGCGTCAAAGGTCGTGCAGCCATAGGAGGGACCGTTCAGCAGGCCGTTGGGCCACGCGATGATCTCCGTGCCCGTCCACACGTCGATGAGCTGAATGTCGACGTCGCGCGGTGACTCGAGGTCGATGGACACGCCCACCTTGCCCTCGGGGATCTCGCCCACCTCGGAGAAGGTGCCCTGGGGCACGAACTCGACAAAGCTGCCGCTGCCCGAGGAACAATCGCCACCCCAGTCAAAGCCGGCGACGGCGGGAGTGGGGGCGAGGCTGGCGCACGCAAGGGCGGCGACAGAGGCGATGAGAATGCGCGACATGGGAGCTCTCCAGGACCTCGAAGATCGGCGGTTTAGGGCCCTTTCCGACCGTGAGGCCGAGGCTTCTAGATCAGGGCGTAGGGGTGGGTCAAGCCCCATCGCCCACCAATCCGGATCGCTCCGGTACCATCCGCGCTTCGCGCCGCCCGGAGCGCGAGGAGGAATCCCATGAAGAGCCTGCACGTCCTGATTCTCGCCGCCGCCCTCGCCCTGCCCATCTCCGCCTGCGGAGGAGGCGATGAAGCCGCGGAGAGCACTCCCGCCGCCACCAAGCCGGCCGAGAGCAAGCCCGCGAAGCCCGCCGAGATGAAGGCCCCCGGCGCCGAGGCCAAGCCCGCCGTCGCCGACGCGACCCCGGACCCCCTCATCGAGGCCCGCAAGAGCTACCACCCCGCGCTGCTCGATCCGAGCAAGGCCACCGAGCAGGCGCCCGCGAAGTACACGGTGAAGTTCGAGACGACGAAGGGCGACATCCTCATCGACGTCACCCGCGAGTGGTCGCCCAACGGCGCCGACCGCTTCTACAACCTCGTCAAGATCGGCTACTACGACAACGACATCGCGATGTTCCGCGTCATCTCAGGCTTCATGGCGCAGTTCGGCATCCACGGTGACCCCGCAGTCAACACGGTGTGGCGCGCGGCGAAGATCGACGACGACCCCGTCAAGGGAAGCAACACGGCCGGCATGGTCACCTTCGCCATGGCGGGCCCCAACACCCGTACCACCCAGATCTTCATGAACCTCGTGGACAACAAGAACCTCGACGCCATGAAGTTCTCGCCCTTCGGCAAGGTCCAGAACATGGACGTGCTCGGCACCATCCACTCCGGCTACGGCGAGGGCGCCCCCCGCGGCCGCGGTCCGCACCAGGGCATGGTCCAGAGCAAGGGCAACCAGTACCTGCAGGCCAACTTCCCCGACCTCGACTACATCAAGAAGGCGTCCATCGTCGAGTAGTCGTCGGGCCGGGCCGGAACTCCCCCGGACCCTAACGCGACGCTCCGTGGCAGGATCCCCTTCAATCCTTGGAGGGGATCCATGAACCGTCTCTCGCCGGCCTCTCTCGCGGGCCTGCTCGCAGTCAGCCTGACCGCGCTCGCCACGCCCGCCCTGGCCCAGACCGGTGGCCCCGACACCTTCGGCTACCGCTACTTCCCGGCGACCTACGATTGGGTCGATCTCAGCACACTTGGGGGCTCCGTCCCCACCACCATCGCCGGCAGCGGGGCCGAGACCGTCGCCCTCCCCTTCGGGTTCGACTTCTACGGAGTGACCTACAACTCCGTGCGCGTCGGCGCCGAAGGTGGGCTGAGCTTCGACGTCTCCGCCGGGATCCCAAGCGGCAACGGCTGCCTCCCGTCCACCTCCTCGGGCGCTCCGGACATCGCGGTGTTCTGGGATGACCTGAACCCGCAGGTGGGCGAGATCCGCACCTTCCACGACTCGGCGAACAGCCGCTTCATCATCAGCTGGGAAGACGTCGCCCACGCCCCGAACAACGGGTCCGCCAGCTTCCAGGTGCACCTGTACGAGAGCAGCGACATCCAGTTCCACTACGAGGACGTGAACTTCGGGAACACGGTCAGCAACTTCGGCATCAGTGCCACGGTGGGTATCCAGGACAACACCGGCGGCACCATCCTCGCCGGCGACTTCCTCGAGTGGTTCTGCAACAGCCCCGTTCTGAGCGACGGCATCGCGGTCACGTTCTCCTCGTGCGCGGACGACGATGGAGACGGCTTCACCGCGGACACCTGCGGCGGACCGGACTGCGACGACACCGACGCGGACATCAACCCCGACGCGGCCGAGGCCTGCGACGGGGTCGACAACGACTGCGACGGCGTCACGACGGACGAGAACGCGGACGAGGACGGCGACGGCGAGACCCCCTGCCAGGGCGACTGCGACGATGGCGAAGCGCTGGTGCTCAGCACCGGCACCGAGGTGTGCGATGGCCTCGACAACGACTGTCTCAACGGGATTGACGACCCCTTCGACGGGGACGGAGACCAGTGGGCGACGTGCGTGGGCGACTGCGACGACGCCGACGCGAGCATCTATCCAGGCGCCCCGGAGATCTGCGACGGCGAGGACAGCGACTGCGACGGCACCACCCTCGCCAGCTACGAGAGCCCCGACGGCAGCCTCTTCACCACCGCGAACTCCTTCTACCGCGGCGGCATGTTCTCGCCGTCGGCCCCGACCTTCCTCGAGAACATCGAGATGTGGATCGACCCGGACGGCACCTTCAACAGCCCGCGCAGCGTGGTCTGGCTCGTGTACGAGGGACCGGACCCCACCGGCGACATGAACAAGATCGTGGAGCTGCCCCAGCAGATCCCGTCGTCCGGCGCTGGCTGGTACGCCTCGCCGCAGATGGCCGTCGCCATGCAGCCCGGCATGTACTACTCCCTCGGCATCTGGTGGGACGGCGTCATGGGCTACGGCTACGAGACCAGCCCCATCTTCCCCGCCCCCACTGGCTGGGGCGAGCAGGTGGCCGGCTCCTCCCTCGGTCCCTGGACGTCCCCCCCCCCCATGGCCGGCAACCTCGACTCGAGCACGTCCTATGACATCCAGGTCATTACCGGCGGCGAGGGCGACTACGACGGCGACGGCGACCTCACCTGTGAGGACTGCAACGACACCGACGCCGCAGCGAGCAGTGGGGCCACCGAGATCTGCGACGGAGTCGACAACAACTGCGACGGCATGCTCGCCCCGGCCGAAGGCGACGCCGACGGCGACGGCTACATCCCCTGCATCGACGACTGCGACGATGGCGACGACACCATCTACCCCGGCGCCCCCGAAGCGTGCGACGGCCTCGACAACGACTGCGATGGCACCGTGCCCGCTGACGAGCTCGACGGTGACGTCGACGGCTCCCCTGGCTGCGAGGACTGCGACGACAACGACAGCACCAACTTTCCCGGCAACACAGAAGTGTGCGACGGGCAGGACAACGACTGCATCGGCGGCGTGCCCACCAACGAGGCCGATGTCGATCAGGACGGCGTGCGCCCCTGCGAGGGGGACTGCGACGACTTCTCGCCCCTCGCCACGCCCGACAATGAGACGGAGACGGACTGCGACGACAACGTCGACAACGACTGCGATGGCGTCACGGACCTCACGGACCCGGACTGCTTCGGCGGCGGTGACGACGACGACGCGGCGGACGACGACGACCTCGGAGACGACGACGACACCGGGATCCCGGATCCCGAGGGAGCGTGCAGCTGCAACAGCGACGTCTCGGACGGAGGGGGGAGCGCATGGTTTGCCACCCTCTTCGTTCTTCCCCTCCTGAGGCGGCGCCGCCGCAGGTAACGTCGGAGCATGCAGACGACCCGACGACGCTTCCTCAAATACGGCCTGGGAGGAGTGCTGCTCCTCGCAGTGCCAGCCGTGGGGCTCAGCTTGCGTCGCTCCGTGCTCGTGGAACCGAAGAGCGCGCTGCTCACCTTCAGCCCGCGCCAATACTCGACCCTCACAGCCATGGCAGACACTCTCTGCCCAGGTGGGGGCAAGCTGCCGAGCGCCAGCGACCTCGACATCGCGGGCACCCTCGACATGCTCTTCTCCCGCATGCACCCCGGCGTCGGCGCGGACCTCGCGGCCGCTCTGGATCTGTTGGAGAACGCCCTGGCCGGAGCCGTCCTCGACCAGCGGTTCCAGACGTTCACCGCCTGCGACGCGGACGTACGCGACGAGGTCCTGCGGGACTGGTCCACCAGCGCCATCACCCTGCGTCGCGCCGTCTACAAGGCGCTCCGCGGCTTCATCATGGCCGCCTACTGGGGCAACGCAGCCACCTGGGGCGCCATCGGATATCCGGGCATCGCCGACTACTCCGCGGTCCCCTCCCCGCCACCCTTCGACGAGTACATCGCGGCTCTGACCCCCGAGCCGGAGCGTGGCGCCGACGACGAACCCGACAGCGAGCCTCAGGAGGCGAGCCCATGACCGGAAGCATCGTCAGCGCAGCCACGTTCACCTCCCCCACGGAGCTCGACTGCGATGTGTGCATCGTCGGGAGCGGCGCCGGGGGCTCCGTGCTCGCCGCCGGTCTGGTGGAGCAGGGCCTCGACGTCGTCATGCTCGAGGCGGGCTCGCACTACACCCGCAAGGACTTCAAGGGCAACCAGCCCTGGGCCTTCGACAACATGTACCAGGAGCGTGGGGCCCGGGCGACGGAGGACCTCGCCATCACCGTGCTGCAAGGCCGCTCGGTGGGTGGCAGCACCACCATCAACTGGAGCACCTGCTACCGCACGCCGGACCGCATCTTCGCCCACTGGGCTGACGTGCACGGCGTCAAAGACGTCTCCCCGTCCATGATGGCGCCGCACTTCGACGCCGTGGAGCGCCGCCTCAACATCAAGGAGTGGCCCGTCGACCGCGCCAACGGCAACAACCGGGTGCTGCTCCGGGGCGGCGAGAAGCTCGGGTGGCATCCCCATGCCCTCAAGCGCAACGTGCGCGGCTGCATGAACAGCGGCTACTGCGGTGAGGGCTGCCCTGTCGACGCAAAGCAGGGAATGGCCGTCAGCTACCTGGACGACGCCGTGCGCGGAGGGCTGCGCATCGTCTGCAACTGCGAGGTGGAGCGCTTCGAGTGGAGCGAGCGAAAGGCCCAGGCGGTCCATGGCGTCGCCGTGGACCCGGACTCCGACCACTCCCTCGGCATCCCGGTGACCGTCCGCGCGAAGGTCTTCGTGAACTCGGGCGGTGCCATCAACGGACCTGCCCTCTTCCTGCGCAGCGGCATCGAAGGAAACGGCCTCATCGGCAAGCGCACCTTCGTCCATCCCGTCTCTGGCGTGTCGGGCCTCTACGACGAACACATCGGGCCCTGGGCCGGAGCCCCCCAGTCCATCGGCTGCCATCACTTCAACGACCGCGGGCCCGAGAAGATGGGCTTCTTCCTCGAGGCCGCGCCCCTGCAGCCGATGCTGGCCTCGACGGTGGGCTTCCTCTTCGGCGGGGCGCACAGCGAGTTCATGCGCAAGCTGGGCAACGTGGGTGTCACCATCGCCCTGGGCATCGACGGCATTCTTCCCCAGGACGTCGGCGGCACCGTGCTGCTCAAGAGCGACGGACGCGTCTGGCTTCGGTACCCCATCGAAGCCCATCTCACCGAGTGCCTGGCGGCGGCCCACAAGGAGATGGCCCGGTGCCACTTCGCAGCGGGCGCCAAGCAGGTGGCGACCCTGCACGCCGAAGCCATCGTCATGAACAGCGAGGCCGAGCTGAGCAAGCTGGACTCCGCGCCCTACGGCGCCCATGAGCAGAGCCTCTTCACGGCCCACGTGATGGGCGGCTGCGCCATGGGGGGCGAAGCCGGCACCAGCGTGGTGAACAGCGACTTGCAGATGTGGGACTTCGACAACCTCTTCGTGGTGGACGGCTCCGTCCTACCCACATCCTTGGGGGTCAACCCCAGCGAGACCATCTACGCCCTGGCCCATCGAGCGAGGGAGCGGGTGGCAGCCGCCGTCTAGCGAGTCCACGCGCGCTCTCTACACGCAGGTCGTTGGGTCACGCCCCGAGGGCACCCTTGAAGTAGCCGATGACCTCGTCCAGCGCTGCCCGCGTGGGGTGGCCCGCCTCGTCGACGAAGTCGAGGGTCAGCACCGAGTGGCCCTTGCCCGGCAAGGTGCGCAGCCGCACCCGCTCCGCGTCGTCGTTGAGAGTCTGAGCGATGGCCTTGAACTTCTTCCCCTGACAGAGCGTGTCGCCTTCGAACCGCAGAGCCATCATCGGTCCGTGCTCGTCGAGCCGGCGGCGCAGGGTCACCACCTCGTCGGCAGAGATGTGCAGCGCGGTCTGGTCCTGCAAGGGCAACGAGGGCTGCGACGCCACCGCCGCGAGCACGCTGTCGTCCACCATGAGGGAGAGGGCGAAGTTGCCGGTGAGGCACATGCCGATGACCGCCACCCCGTCCACATTGCGCTCCGCCTTCAGGCTCTGACACAAGGCGCGAAGCCAGGTGACGACCGGGCTCGCCCCTCCCTTCTCGAAGACGCGGAACTCCTTGCGCATGCAGAACACCCGGACGAGGTTCCCCACCATCGCGGTGCGCCCCAGGGGCCCGAAGAGGTGGGGGAGCACCACGGAGAAGCCCGAGTGCGTGAACTGATCCGCGAGTCGCAGGGTCTCCTGGCCAATGCCCGGCAGCTCCTGGATGAGGACCACCACGGGGCCCTCCCCGCGCGCGTACACGTCGTGCCGGAGCACCTGCCCGTGGGCGTTTGGTGCCTCGAACACCGTCTTCTCGTACCCCTGCAGCATCCCAGTCTCCTCACGGCTCCACGATGCCAGGGACCGGGCCTGAGCGCTGAAGGGCCGAGGAGGACACGAGCAAGAAACAGTCGCCCCGCCTCCATATCTACACAACATGGAAGGGGTGGACTCCAAGCTGTCCACTCCACCCGCACTGGAGGTCGTCATGACCTGTCTGCCCGCTCTGCTCCGCGCGCTGCTCCTCGCAATCGCGATGGCTGCGAGCGGCGCGCTCGTGGGCTGCGACCAGACCCTGGACACGGGACCAGGTGGGGTCGAGTTGCCTGGCCCAGGGACCGCTGGAGACGACGACGACTCCACGGACAACGGGCTCGACCCCAACGCCGACGCCGATGGAAACGGCATCCCCGATGCCCAGGAGGGCGACCCGAACGCGGACACCGACGGAGACGGGACCCCCAACTACCTCGACGACGACGACGACGGCGACGGCATGAGCGACGCCGACGAGATCGACGGCAACCCCGGAACGCCCCCCGACACGGACGGCGACGGCACGCCGGACTACCTGGACCCCGACTCCGACAACGACGGCATCGGCGACGCCATCGAGGGGGACCGCGACCCCGACGGCGACGGCGTCCCCAACTACCAGGACCTGGACTCAGACGACGACGGAATGTCCGACTCGGAAGAGGGCCAGCTGGGACCCGGCGACGCCGATGGCGACGGCTTCCTGGACTTCGAAGACCCCGACTCCGACAACGACAGCTTCCCCGACGGCGTCGAGGTGACCATGGGGCTCGACCCCTTCTCGCGGGACACCGATGGCGACGGCTTCAGCGACCTCGCCGAGCTCGAAGTGGGCACCGACCCCACCGACCCCGGCTCGGTCATCGAGGGCTTCTACGCCGAGCTCACCGCCCGAGACCAGGCGACGATCACGGTGCCGTTCACCCCCGAGATCCTCCAGGCCGACGTGCTGTTCCTGCTGGACTCCACCTGCTCCATGACGGGCGTGCTCAACACCATGGCGGGCAACTTCTCCCAGGTGGCCTCGGGCATGACCATTCCGGACGTGTCCATGGGCGTCGCCGAGTTCAACGACTACGTGTACAGCGACTGGTTCACGGTGATGGGGCTCGCATCGGCCGGCGACAAGCCGTTCCGCCTCAAGCAGCAGGTGACCTCCAACTACGGCTCGGTCCAGCAGGCGCTGGGGCAGCTGTACGTGCGCGACGGCGCCGACGAGCCCGAGTCCTCCATGGAGGCGCTGTGGCAGGCGGCGACCGGCGCGGGCTACGACCAGGACTGCGACAACAACTACGACGCCCAGACGGACGTGCCGTCCTTCCTCACCGGTGGCTCCGCCCAGTTCCCTGGTGCCTTCGGCGGCGGGCTCGGCGGCGTCTACAGCCCGGGGGTGCCGGGCACCGGGCCCCTCGGGGGTGCGGGCTTCCGCTCCGGCTCGGTCCCCATCATCGTCTACACGACCGACAACCTCATGCGAGACCCTCACGCGGGCTTCGGCACCCCCAGCGGCTGCAGCAACCCAGCGGGGAGCGGCGATGTAGCCAGCGCCGTGAACGCCATTGGCGGCAAGCTCATCGGCATCGGGACCAGCATCCTGCCCATCGCCCAGATGACCTCCCTCGCAAACGCCACGGGCTCGCTGGCCGACATCAACGGGGACGGGGCCGAGGAGCCGCTGGTGTTCCAGGGCTCCTCGGGGGCCACGGTGGACTTCGTCATCGACGGGGTCGAGGCCATCGCGGGTGGCTCGCTGTGGGACCTCACCCTCGAGGTGGACGACGCCCCCTACGACTTCGTGCTCTCCACGACCCCCGAGGTGCATAGCAACGTGCAGATAAACACCGAGATCACCTTCGACGTGACGCTGTTCCCCGGAGTTCCCCAGGGGAGCGGAGAGCAGGTGTTCGTGTTCCCGATGCAGCTGCTGGGCGACGGCGTCTCCGTGCTCGCCGAGTGGGAGCTCGTCCTGGTGGTGCTGCCGGGGTCCTGAGGCCTCTCATACGTCGAAACGCCGCGGTCCTGTACCTTCGGCCCATGGCGCGGAAGAAGCGCGGGCAGCGCAGCGAGAACATCCTCATCCTCGGCCTCGGTGGCGTCGGGTACTACCTGGCCAAGAGGCTGTCGCACGAGGGCTACGCGATCACGGTCATCGAGGCCGACGCAGAGAAGCTGCGTCGCGCGGACAGTGAGATCGACGCGCGCCTGATCCGCGGAGACGCGTTGTCCTACGCCTCGTACCGCGAGGCGGCCATCGAGGACATGGACTACCTCATCGCGGTGACGGACAACGACGCCGTCAACGTGTTCGCGAGTCAGGTGGCCGAGAAGGTAGGCGTTCGTTGCAAGATCGCCCGGGTGCGCACCGTCGAGGTCATGTCCGACGACGCGATCCTCGGCCCCGACGACTTCCACATCGACATGGTGATTCGGCCCGGAGAGCTCACCGCCCGCGAGATCGCGCGGCTGCTCCAGATGCGGTCCGGCAACGTCGTCATCGAGGTCGGAGAGGGCCAGCTTCAGGTGATGGCCGTCCGCGTGGAGGAGAACTCACCCCTCTCTCACCGGACGCTCAAGCAGCTGTCCAAGGAGTACGAGAGCTTCAACTTCCGTGTCGTCGCCATCGCCCGGGGCATCAACACGCTGATCCCCGGCGGCGACATCGAGATCCTGCCTTTCGACCACGTCTACATTCTCGCCCCGTCGGACCGCATGGACGAGCTCATGAAGATGGCAAACGTCACCGATGAGGGCCCGCACCGAGTGATGATCGTGGGCGGAGGCCTGGTGGGGCGCCGCGTCGCGCAGCTCCTCGAGGGCACCTGGCCAGTCACCCTCGTCGAACGCGACGAGCACCGCGCCGAAGAGCTGACCTGGTGTCTCAAGCGCACCACGGTGCTGCACGGGGACGGCTCCCACGCCGACACCCTGATCCAGGCTGGCTTGCTGAAGATGGACACCATCATCTGCGCAACCAGCGACAACGAGACCAACATCATGACCAGCGTCATGGCGAAGCACCTCTTCCACGACCGGAAGGGGAACAGCGGCGTCGGACGCACCATCGCCCTCGTGAACCGCGAGGAGTACCAGGTGCTCGCGTCGACCATCGGCGCCGACATCGTGCTCAACCACAAGGTGCTCGCTGGGAACCGCATCCTCAAGTACGTGCGCCGAGGCCATCTGCTCAACGTGTCCCACCTGCACGGCTGCGACGCCGAGGTGGTCGAGCTGGTCGCCGAGCCCCACAGCAGCATCACCCGGCGCCCCCTGGCGGAGGTCGGCACCATGAAGGACCGCATCATCCTCGCCGGCGTCATGCGAGAGAGCGGGTGGAAGGTGGCTATCGGGTCGACGCACATCCGCGCTGGAGACACCGTCGTCGCGATCTGCGCATCGGACCGTTTGCCGGACCTCCAGCGCCTCTTCCGCCACACCTGAGCCCCTGACCCCGTGAACTACCGCGCCATCGCCCACGTCTTCGGGACCCTGCTCCTCGTGACCGCAGCCGCGATGCTGTTCCCGGCCATCTGCGCGCTCTTCTATCCCAGCGACGACGACCTGCCGGCGCTCATCCAGGCGGCGCTCCTCACCGGCGCCGCCGGCTTCCCGCTCTGGTACCTCTTCCGCGACCCCGGCGAGCTGGGGACCCGCGACGCCATCTTCATCGCGGCCTTCGGCTGGATCGTCATCTCCGCGGTCTCGGCGCTCCCCTTCGTACTGCACGGCGCCATCCCGTCGTTCACCGACGCCTTCTTCGAGATGATGTCGGGCTACACCACCACCGGCGCGACCATCCTGACGGACATCGAGGCGGTCCCCCATGGACTGCTGTTCTGGCGCAGCGAGACCCACCTCCTCGGAGGCATGGGGTTCATCACCCTCGCGGTGCTCGTCATGCCCCACGGTATGGGGGGGGTGCGGATGTTCCGCGCCGAGTCGAGCCCCGGTCAGGTGATCACGGGGGAGAAGTTCCTGCCGCGCAACCGCGACGCGATGGTCTACCTGTGGGGGATCTATCTCGCCCTGAATGCGGTGCAGGTGGTCCTCCAGTGCCTGGGAGGCATGAACCTCTTCGAGTCGCTGTGCCACGCATTCGGCACCATCTCGACGTCCGGCTACTCGCCTCTGGGCGGCAGCATCGGCCAGTACGAGAGCGCCTACTTCGACTGGATCATCATCGTGTTCATGTGGCTGGGCGGCGTGACCTTCATGCTGTTCTACGCGCTACTGCACGGGGACTGGCGCACGGTGCTGCGGAACACGGAGCTGCGCTGGTACGTGGGCTTCACGCTGTTCTTCTGCCTCGGCGTCGCCGCGGCGCTGTTCGCCGCTGGTACCTATGGCCCCCTCGACTCCCTTCGCTTCGCGTCGTTCCAGGTCATCTCATTGCTCACGACCACGGGCTTCTCCACCGCCGACTACGAGCTGTGGTCTCCACCGGCCCAGATGCTCCTCTATGCGGTGTGTTTCGTCGGCGCGTGCGCGGGGTCCACCACGAGCGGGATCAAGGTCATCCACTACGTCATCCTGTGGAGATTCATGACCGCGGCGCTCAAGAAGATCTTCTTCCAGCCCCTGGCCATCATCTCGGTGCGCGTCGACGAGCGCCCCGTGGACAACCTCATCGTGTACCTGGCCGTCTGCTACTTCATCGTGAACATCGTGATGGTGCTGATGGGGGGCATGGTGATGGCCGTGTCCGACGGCATGGACCTCACTACGGCCATGAGCAGTGTCATCGCCTGCCTGATGAACATCGGACCGGGCTTCGGCGATGTCGGCCCAACGGAGAACTTCGCCTTCATCTCCCCCTTCGGGAAGTGGTTCCTGTCCTGGACCATGCTGGTGGGCCGGTTGGAGATGTTCACCGCCCTCGTCGTGTTCTACCCGAGCTTCTGGAGAGACTGATGAGGGATTCGCTGCGCAGGCTTCTGCAGGACCACCCGCCGTCGGACGCCACCGAAGCGGAGCATCAGCGGCGCATGCTGGAGCTGGTGGACATCGACGCCAGCCCCTTCGCTCGACATCACTTCGATCCCGGGCACTTCACCGCCTCGGCGTTCGTGCTCAGCCCGGACTCGACGAAGCTCCTCCTCATCCTGCACGGCAAGCTCGGGCTCTGGCTCCAACCTGGAGGCCACATCGACCCCGACGACGACGACGTGCACGCCGCGGCGCGCCGCGAGGTGGCCGAGGAGACGGGAATCTCCAAGCTCGCCGCGGTGTCCCTGGGCGGCAGCCTGCTCCTCGACCTGGACATCCACCCCATCCCGCCGAACCCGAAGAAGGGGGAACCGAAGCATGAGCACTTCGACGTGCGCATCCTCCTCCGCGCCCACGACTGGGAGTTCGCGGCTGGGTCCGACGCAGCCGACGCGCGATGGGTCGCCCTCGAGGAGGTCGAGGACAGCGGGACGGACGACTCGGTGCTTCGCGCGGTGCGTCGCATCCGTCGGGAACTCACCCCCTGAGCTGGCGGACTGCCCGCCCCTCCTCCCGGTCAGGCGTGTACCTTCTCGTCGATGAGTGACGTCCCGGAGCCCCAGCCGACCGAGTCCACCGCGCTGTATCTGCGCTCGACTCCGCCGAAGCTGCCAAAGGAACACCTGCGCGGCTTCGAGCGGCTGTCCATTCCCGTGTTCGACGCTCTGAACAGTGTCGAGTGGATGAAGCGCTCGGGCCAGCTGATCACGCGGCACGTCAGCAAGAACTGGATGTGCTTCGTCACACGGAACCGCTGGGAGCTTCACGGCATCGACAAGCTCAGAGGGCTCAACCCGAAGGCTGGCGTGATGTTGGTCGCCAACCACCGGACCTTCTGGGACATGTTCGTAGCGAGCGCCGTGCTCTACGACCACGTGTCCTGGATGCAGAAGATTGTGTTCCCGGTGCGGGCCAAGTTCTTCTACACCAACCCCATCGGCGCCATGCTCAACACCGCGCTCGCTGGAAACGGGATGTGGCCGCCCGTCTTCCGCGACGACCGCAAGCCGCTCCTCAACCCCACGGCCGTCACCCAGATGAGTTGGATCCTGGCCCGCCAGGGCACCGTGCTGGGCATGCATCCCGAGGGGACGAGGAACAAGGGGGACGACCCCTACACGTTCCTCGCCGCGCGGCCAGGCGTGGGCTACCTCATCCGCGACGCCCACCCCGACACCCTCATCGTTCCGTACTTCCTCAACGGCATCACTGGCGACTTGCTGGGCGAGATCCGGCGGAACTTCCGGCCCGAGGGCCAGCGCGGACAGAACTTCCGGTTCTGGTGGGGTGACCCGATCCGCGTGGGGGATCTCGACCGGAGCAGGCCGGCGCGGGAGTTGAGCCAGGAGATGCTCGACGTGGTGCATGGACTGGGACTCAGGGACCGGGCCTCCCAGATGGACAAGGGCCTTCTGCCGGCGCCCCCGGCGCCCCCGGAGCCCGACGAGGCCATCACCGCCTGACTCCGCAGCGCGCTCGAACCCGGGCGGATCAACGCCCGAAACCCGCCCGAGCCGACCATGGTAAATTGTGCCAATACGGCTGCGCCACGATGCGTTGCCCCTGGCGAATTCATCGCCTGCTGTTCCGGAGACCCGACAATGAGCAAGCTCTACTCCTTCCTTCTCGTGTTCCTCATGGCCTTCGGCCTGACTCTCACCGCCTGCCCCTCAGGTGACGACGACGACAGCGCGGCGACCGACGACGACGACGCCACCAGCGACGACGACGACGCCACCAGCGACGACGACGACGCCACCGGCGACGACGACGACGACGACGACGACGACAGCGCCGCTGACGACGACGACGACGACGACAGCGCCGCCGACGACGACGACGACGACAGCGCCGCCGACGACGACGACGACAGCGCCGCCGACGACG
>JAGSHC010000198.1 GCA_023954745.1 Deltaproteobacteria bacterium
CTCGTCGTCGTCATCGTCGCCCACCGGGACCGGCGTCAGCAGCATCGACTTCCAGTTCGTGACCCCCACGGCCACCGTCTTGGTCTCGCAGGTCTGTCCGTAGCCGGGAGCGGTCGCACACACGTCGAAGGTGCCTGCAGTGATGCCGGGCAGGCTGTAGTAGCCCGCGCTGTCGGTGGTCTGGGTTCCGTTGCCACCGGACACTGTGACTGTGGCCCCCGCGATGCCGTAGGTCGGCTCGTACAGGTCGGTGTGGCGGATGTAGCCCACGAGGTCACCGGTCGAAGGCGTCGCGCCTCCGGTCACCAGCGCCATGTACCCGCTCCAGTCCCAGTACTGACCCGGGTCCGTGTGGGTGGCGCCTGGCACCTCGTTGTGGCCGACGATGACGGTGCGGGTGGCTGGCAAGTTGTAGTCGGCGAGGATGTTCGCGCTCAGCGCGGCAGACGCGTTCTCCATCGCCGCAGTCACCCAATTGGAGTTGGCGACGAAGCCCTCGTGCTCGATGCCGATGGACTCGCTGTTGTACGTCCAGTTGCCGGCGTGCCAGCCGATGTCCTCTTCGTCCAGGGTCTGCGTGATCTCACCGTCGCTCGCGCGGATGACGTAGTGCGCGCTGACGCTGCTGGAGCAGTTGAGGAACCAGGAGATCGAGCCCGCGTAGCTGCCCTGCGTCGTATGGATCACGATGTAGTTGACGTCTGACAGACCCCGATTGGCAGCGGTGTGGTTGCACGAGGGAGCAGTGTTGTAGATGACGCCGGGGTAGTCGGCGCCCGGGCCGCTCCGCATCGCGGCGCTGAATCCGCCGATGGCGGAGGTCTGGACGGGCAGGGGCGCGATGGCCACGGGCTCGCCGTCGGTGGTCTGGTCGATGACGCCGCTGTCGAGACGCTCGTAGAGGTGGTCAACCCAGCTGTCTGCGACGTCGGTGTCGAGGGCGGAGACCCAGACCAGCGTGTCGCGCCAGGCATCGAAGTCCCAGTTGCCAAAGCGGTCAGTGGCCGGTGACGGCGCGGTCGCGGCGAGCAAGAAGGCCATGGCACGCGCGTGCTCGTCCAGGTCGTTCACCAGCGTGTTGGCGTCGAGGTCGAGGAAGTCACTCGCCAGGGCGAGACGCTCCGGCGCGATCTGAAAGAGTCCCGCTCGGCCATCGGCGCTCACGCGGAAGGGCACGTGCTCGTAGCGGCCCTCGACCCAGGCCATCACCTTGACGAGTTCCTCGGGGACTGCGAACTCGGCTGCAGCTGCCTCGATGGCAGCGTCGACCTCGCCGGCGCTGGGCGCTGCGTAGCCGGGGTCGAAGACGGCTCCGGCGGTGGGGCCGTGGGCCATCGCGGGAGCAGCCACGAAGGCGCTGAGGGCAAGTACGAGAGCCAGAGTCGAGCGCAAGCGACCTCCAGGGACGGTGCGGCGGGGCCACCGCACACTGATCGGCGGGAATATACAGACGCGCGAGAGGCTGCCAAGGGCTGATTCGGGGAGGCGGTCCCTCGGCCAGCCCGAGTGCCTCAGTTGCATGAGAAGCCGTTTAGACTCGTGCCGTGTCGCGTCTCACCGTCATCGTCTTGTGCCTGCTCGTGACGGGCTGCCCCTCTGTGGGGTCGCCCCTTCTCCTCGATCACGCCGTCCCCGGCGCGGGCTCGGCGCGTGGGGGGGAGGAGGTCACGCTCGTCGGGACCGGCTTCGTGCAAGGCACGACGGTCACGTTCGATGGGCAGGCCGTGTCGTCCTCGTGGTTCGATGACGAGACTCTCGTGGTGTTCACGCCTCGGGGCGTGGCGGGGTTCGTGGACATCTCCGTCGAGCGTCCTGACGGGGCGCGCTCCACGGTGGACGCCGCCTTCGAGTTCGTCGCGCTGGACCCGGTGTTCCTCGAGGCTTCCCCCAGCGCCTTGCCTGTGGGCGGGAGTGATCTCTACGAGAACGTCGCCGCTGGGGACATCGATGGGGATGGCGATCCCGACCTGCTCCTCGGAGGACCGCCCGGGGGGCTGTGGGTCTGGGACAACCAAGAGCTGGGGCGCTTTGTGGGCGCCGGGACCATTGCGGCCTCCGTCGCGGGGCTCGCCGCCGTGGACGTCGACGGCGATGGGATCGACGACGCCTACCTCTGCGGCGCCGAGGGGGCGTACGACCGATTGCTCCTGGGAGGACCCGAGGGCTTCTCCGACGCGCCTCTCCCGGGGCTTGTGGGAGTGAACGACTGCGTCGCCGTGGTGTCCAGTGACCTCGACGCCGATGGTCGAGTCGACCTCGCGGTCCTTGCCACGGACACAACGCCATCGGGGGAGCTTCGTTCGTTCGTCCGTGTCCTTCGCAACGCCTCCGACGCGAGCGGAGTTCGGCTCTCGACCCACGACGGGCTCGCGGACGCCGTGCCGGCAGCCGGTCCCTTTGGCACCGTCATCTCCGAGGGAGCGGCTAGCTCCGTGCTGGTCGACGCCGCCCCAGGCCTGCTCCTGGGCGCGGCCACGGGACGTCTGAGCGCGAGCTTCGGGGCCGGCGGCGGCACCGCGGGCGTGAGTTTGCCGGGTCCCTTCTTCGCCGCGCCGCAGGGGGTGGAGCTGTTGCTCGACGGACGCGAGGGCTTCGAGGTGGCCGTACGCGTCGTGGACGCTGGAGGGGAGAGGTTCACCTGGGTCGCTCCAGACGCGGGGGCACAGTCCGTTCTGACGGGCCCGCTCAGCGTCGCGACGGCCTCGGGAGACGGAGTGTTCGATACGCCGGTGCAGTCCGTCGATCTGCTGGTCACCACGACGACACCCGCCACCTTGAACCTGTTCGTTGACGACGTGGTCCTCGTCACCGATCTCGGTCGCTTTCGGGTGCAGGACTTCGAGCAGTGGGAGCACGCGCTTTCGGCGACTCCGCCCGATGCGGCCCTGGCCGTGGGGGACCTGAACTTCGATGGAACGCCCGACCTGCTCCTGGGAGGCTTGAGCGGCCTCCGAGCACACCTGGCTGGCGAGGGGACAGCGAGCAGCTGGGGAATGCCTGGGTATGCGTCGGATGCTGGTCTGGTGTTCCCCGACGTCGCCGACGCCATCGTGGGGCTGCAGATTCTCCCGAGCGCCGGGGGAGTCGACGTGCTTGTCCAGACCACCGGAGCAGACCGTCTCTTCCGAGTGGGGGGCGGGGCGGTGACGGATCGCTCCGACCTTCTCGACGCTGGGCCCTCGGAGGGCGTCTCGTCCACCATGGGTGACCTCGATCTGGATGGCCTCCCGGATGTGCTCTTGCTCCAAGAAGGGCCCGACGGAGTCCTGCATCAGCACCCCGAAGGCTACGAAGACTGGAGTCTTCGCCTCCCCTCGGGGGAGGGGCGCTCCCTCGCCGGCGCGGTGCTCGATGTGGACCGTGACGGAGACGACGACGTCTTCGTGCTCAAGGGCGCGGGACCCCATTCGCTCTTCCTGGGTGTCGAGGACGGCGAAGAGGCGCGGTAGCATGTGGGCATGCGTCGGATCGTTCTTCTTGTTCTCCTCGTCCTCCTCGCGCTGATCGCCGTCCGTTGTGGCTCGTCGTCGAAGGAGTCCACCCCTTCCAAGGATGCTGAGCAGGCGGTGGGTGCGCCCCCGGCACCGGTCGTCCCCAAGGAGGGCGTCGCGGACGTCGCGCCGCCGCCGCCGGCGCCCGTCGAGGTGGTCGAGTCGCGCTTGGTTCTCGGCGCCGAGAACCTCTTTGACTTGAAGGATCCCGAGGAGGACCCCCAGGAGATCTTCGGGTGCACGACGCGGCGCCACCGGGTGCGCGTTGCGCTCAAGGATGAGGTCTCGAGCTATCAGGCGTGGGACGCGAGCCAGGACTGGAACGACACGCCGAAGCTCACGTTGCTCGACGCGGCGCGCACGACGCGAGCCGACGACTGCAACGCCGACGCGTGGATCTTCAGCAACGACGGCGTGAGCTACGAGGTGCGCAAGGGGGGCTGCGACCGCGAGGACTCCCCGCCGCCGGGGCCCTGGACGGGCAAGCTCATCGTGAAGCAGGGCGACAAGGTGCTCAGCCAGCGAGACTGTGGGGCCTCAGGCTCCATGACCCGCTCGGGTTGGACCATCGCGTGGCGGCCTGGGCACCTCTCCGCGAAGTCCGACAAGGGCGACGACATCGTGGTCTTCTCCGACAAGGAGGAGACCAACGCCGCTGGTGAGGTGATCTCCAGTGAGAGCCACACCCTGCTGTCGGTCGTCGGCCCCTACATCTCCTATGCCGTGGAGTGGTACGCCGAGGGCGGGGCCCACCCGTCGTACGGAATCGTCTGGAAGGTGGTCGACATCAGCCAGCCCGGCACCCCCCTGGACCTGCGCGAGCTCTTCGGCTCCGAGCTGCTCTACGAAGTCCTCAAGGAGGACCCGGCGATCATGGCCGCCTCTCAGGACAAGACGGCCCCGGATCTGGAGAGCCTGCTCGCGTCGCTCGACGGCGGATGCGACATGGACATGGGGCCCCAGATGCTGCAGCGCTTCGCGTTCCATCACCTCGCTGACAAGATCGTCGGCGTGGCGGTCGGCATGTCTCATGGCTGCGAAGCCAACCGCGGCGCCTTCAGCATCCTGCCCATGCAGCTGCCGGTTCCCGAGCGCCTGGGGCAGGAGATTGCGTTCGCGAACGAAGCCGGCGCGATGATGCAGATGCTCGCTCCCTGACCGCCGCGGGGACGGCCGCGGAGACCTACAGGGTCTGCTCCACCCAACGCCGCATGAGCGCGCTCGCTTGTGGGCTCTCGCGCAGTGACTCGATCACCCGCTGCATCTCGGCGGCGACGCCTGAGGTTTGGTACATGGAGGCATACGTGCGGCACCGGAACGCCTCGCCCTCCCGCGTCAGCTCGGGGTGGAACTGGGTGGCCACCACCGGGGCGTCCTGCACGCGGAAACACTGGTAGGGGCACAGCGCGCTGTAGGCCAGGGGGATGCAGTCCGACGGCAGCTCATCGGCTCGATCCTTGTGCCCGAGCTGGGCGGGAAACGACGGAGCGAGCGGGCCGAGGAGCGGGTCGGCCTGCCCCTGCTCGGTGAGCAGGATGTCGAAGGTGCCCAGCTCGGCGTTGATGCTGTCCTTTACGACCCGGCCTCCCCCCGCGACCACCAGCGCCTGGAACCCGAAGCACGACGCGAAGGTCGGGAAGCGCCGGTGCACGCTGGTCTCTTCGAGGAAGTCCATGAAGTCATGGATCCAGGGGTGGCTGTCGAGGACGGAGAAGGCGCCGGAGCCGCCCACGAGAAGGGCGTCCACGGGCTCGAGGTCGCGGGCGGTGGGCGCCCCCTGCAGGAGGTCCCACGGGCGCACCGCGGCGCGGGGGACCTCGAGGGCCTCAGCGAAGGAGTCGACCTCCTGAGCCGCGGCGGGATCGCCGGGCTCACGGGCCTGAAGCAGGAGGAAGATGTGGGTCACGGGCGCACGCTATCGCGGATTGGTCCGCCAGGCGCGGGGGCTACTCGCCGAGTCCAAAGCAGGCGAAGTGGCCGTGTCCGACCATCACCGTGGGCCCGCCGTCGAGGGGGGCCACGAAGATCGCGGGTGGCTGCTCGTCAGGCTGCTCGAGGATTCCCGGAATGGGATCCATGCCCGGCCCCCCTTCGACGATCTTGCCCAGGGAGTGGCCCGAGAACACGACGTAGCGACCGTCGGGACTGAGGAACGGGTGGCTCCTGCCCAGCTGTTCGAAGAAGTGCAGGCCCACGGCCGCTTCGCGGGACGGCAGAAAGGCGACGCCCACGGGGCGCGCGCTGCCGTCGAGGCCAACCAGAACCCAGTGCAGGCTCTCGTCGTCGTCGTCGGCCTGACACACGAGCAAGCCGGACCCGTCATCGAGCCAGCGCAGGGCGACGAAGATCCCGTGAAACAGCGTACGAGTACCCGACCCTTCGAGGTCGAGCAGCTCAATGGCTCCAAAGGGACCTTCGCCCTCGGGCGAGACGGCCACAGCGAGGTACCGGCCGGTGGCGTCCCACTGGAAGGCTCCGCGGCCGGGGTAGCTCAGCAGGACCTCTTCGCTGGATCCGTCAGCCGCCGTCAAGACCAGCCGGTCCTCTCGGGCTCCCTGGACGGCCCACGCGAGGGCGGAGCCGTCGGGCCTCCAGGCAGGGGCATAGAAGCTGCCCGCCTCCCCGAGGGTGCGGGTGGGTTCCTTGCCATGGGTGTCGATGAGCTGCATGAGGGAGACATCGGTCTCCGGATCCGTCACCCGCACCGCGAGGGTGTGGCCATCGGGCTGCCAGTCCCAGAAGATGGGCAGGCCCTTGCAGAGATTGACGGAGACCCCGTCCGCATCCGCGTCCACCATCACGAGATGGAGGCGGTCAGCTTCCTGGTGAAGCACCAGCAAGCTCTTTCCATCGGGTGACCACTCGAGGTGGGTCGGGCTGCCCTCGGTGGTGTCCCAGGCTTCCCACACGCGGACGCCGTCCTTGTGCACGATGTAGAGCTTCCCACCGGGCCAGTAGAGAGGGACGTCCACTTCCTCGGGAGCCTCGACGGCCTCCTCCAGGTCGTGATCGTGGTCGGCGGACATCTCGGCCGTGCCGAGGTCGACCATCGACTCGAGGTCCCCATCGACGATCTGCTCGCCGTCGTCGGTCACGAGGGCGAAGACCACGCCGGGTCCCGCGACGTCGTCTTCACGGTCTTCGGGCGGCTCGTCCTCGTCCCAGAGGGAGTCCGTGAGCTCCTCGAGGGCCTCGTCGACATCGGTCCAGGACTCGTCGTCGTCGGCCTCGGGGCGCTCCTCGAGGAGGAAGTCCTCGTCGGTCGTCGGCAACAGGCCAAACACCGCGACCCGCTCCCCGTCCGGCGAGGGAGTGGGATGGGCGAAGACATAGCTGTCCTCCAGATCGCCCAGCGTGCCGGGCAGGCTGGGCATGCCCGGGATGGTCGCGAAGTCATCGTGCGACCACGTCAGCCTCGTCGTGCGTACGCCATCGCCTTCGGCGACGTACAGATGCCCGTCTCCTCCGGTGTAGAGGACGCGGACGCTCCGAGGCAGACGTTCTGCTGGGGGGTTGGTGGGGAGGACGGCGGGTGAAGAGCCGGGTATATCCACGAGTCGATCATAGGGACGGGCGATCCAGCGCGCCAGCCCCGGAATGGTCAGCGAGGCGCGCCGATCAATACGAACGGCGCCCAGTGAAACGGATGGGCCGTCGCCTCGTCGGCCAACATCGCCCGCTGGGCTGCTGCAAGGGCCTCTGGCGCCGAACGACCCTGGCCGAGCCCCTCGTAGAAGCGCACCATCAGCGCTTGGGTGGAGGCGTCGGATACTTGCCACAGGGACGCGAGGAGCCGGGGCACCCCCGCCCGCCGGAACTGGTTGGCGAGCCCCGCGATCTCGAGGCCCGTACTGGTGCCGTCGGTCGGTGGAGCTTCCAAGGGCACGGCCGTCTCACAGGCGGAGAGCACGACGAGGCGAGTCCCCCGCAGAGACTGAAAGAGCCCTGGGATCTCGAGATAGCCGAGGTGGCCTGCGTCGTCGTCCTCGGCGGCGAGGACGATGTAGCTGCGCTCGGGGGCCTGGGGGTCGAGGACTCCGTGGGTCGCGAGGTGCACGACCGCGCGCTTGGGAGCCTCCGCTTCCAGGAGTGAGCGGGTGGCTGCGGTGCCGTGGGCCGAGCGGGCACCGGGGAACAGTGCAGCGATGGCGTCGACCTCCGTGTCTGCTGCGGGCAACGAGCCGTCGGGATTGCCGAAGGCGAGCAGCCCGGTCCCGTAGAGCCTCAGAGGGCCCTCGTTCCGGCGCTTCAGGCTTCCGACGTTGGTGACGTTGACGACCTCGTGCTCCTCGACGAGGTACTTGCCTTCGTGGCGCAGGAGCTGGAAGGGCAGGTAGCGCAGCGCGCCCGACGGGATCACTGCGACGCGGCGTCGCTCGGCGAGCAGGTCGGCGACGGGTGCCCAGATCCACCCCCCGAGGGCATCCAGGTGCTCATGCAGGCGCGCGGAGTTTCCGGTGCGCTGACTGCGCAGGGTCCGGAGAACCCGGGAGACCCGCTTGCGGACCTCGGCGGGGTCCACGTCGATGGTGCGGGCCACCAAGGGACCGCTGGAGAACACGAGAACCACCAGTCGGTCGGGCAGGAGGATGGGTTGAAGGACCACCTCGTCGTCTCCGAGGTCTCCTTGCCAGGCCTCGATGTCCGCGGGGTCCACCTTCACCAGCAGCTCGAAGTCGGGGTGGGCCGTGCGCAGCTCATCGACGGTGCGAGAGAAGGCAACGCGCAGCTCAGCGAGCTCCGCATCGATCGCCTCCAGGCGGTCGTCGGAGAGCCCGGCGTCGAGGTTTGCCTGCGCCTCACGGCGCACCGCCTCGAGCTCGGCCTCTCTCTCGCCGAGGCTGGCCAGACGCTGGGCGTCGGGGTCGGTGGAGGTCGACGCTCCGAGTTCGGCCTGCCGCAGGCGCTCGGCGTAGAGCAGGGCGGAGGCGCCGTCACCGGCGGCGAGCAGCGCATCGATGAGCGCTTCGTAGACCGCGCGCTGGCTCCGCACGAGGCGGCGGCCCGCGGCGGGGTCGAGAGCTTCGGCCCCTCGCCGCATGGTCTCCACTTGCTCCGCGGCTTCGTGCAGGGGGGGAAGGGGGTCGACGCCGGCGGCGCGTGCGTGCTCTCCAGCGAGGAGGAGCGCATCCAGGGCCAGGGAGGGGAGACCCTTGGCGGTTGCATCCTTCGCCAAAGCCCCCAACGCGGCGCGGGACGACCGGGTCGGTGGAGTGGTGCGAAGCCCCTCCAAGGTTCCGAGGAGGGACGCCTGCGGGTCATCGGAGGTCCTGGCCGCCGCCAGAAAGCTGGCCAACGCGGCGGCGTCGTCCGTGGCTTGCCATCGTCTGAAGAGCAGGAGGGCGTCGTCGGGCGTCGACTTCAGAGATGCGTCGACGAGGGCGATGGCGTCGTCGGTGCGTCCTGCGGCAAGCAGGAGGTCCGTCACCACGAGATCAGCGGCGCGCCGCTCAGGACCACGGAGCAGCGGGCGTGCCTGTCGGGCCAGGGATGCGGCCTGGTCCAGGTCTCCCAACCGAGCGTGCAGGTTGCCGAGGTTGTGCAGGGCGACGCCTCGACCTTCGTCGTCCTTGCTGGCCGCGAAGGCGTCCACCGCCTCGCGGCCGTGGCGCACTGCCAGGGAGTACCGCCCGCTCGCAGCCTCGAGGGAGGCGAGGTTGGTGAGGGCATCGCCGCGCCCCGAGTCATCGCCCACCGCCTCGTAGAGCCCCAGGGCCTTGCCAAGGGAGGCCTCGGCCGCCGTGAGATCCCCGAGCGCTCGCTGGTCGACGGCGAGGGCCACCAGCGCGTCCGCGGTGCCTCGGGGCTGCGCGAGCGCCTGGTACTGCTTTGCGGCGTCGCGGTGCAGCTTCGCGGCCTTGCGGGCGTTCCCCAGGGCCGCCCAGGTGTTCGCGAGCTCGGCGGTGTCCGCGGCGAGGGCGGCACCGTTGCCGTTCTTCTTGTCGAGGGTGGTGGCTTCCTCGAGGCGAGACAACGCGTCGCGATAGCGCCCAAAGCGGCGCATGTGGCGAGCGAGGTGGGCCAGAGTCGCTGCCTCGGCGGTCTCGTCCCCGAGCTGGCGGTGCAGTCGGAGGAGCTGGGACAACGCGACGATGCCCGCCGGCGAGCCGTCCGCTTCGGACTGCGCGACCTTCGCCGTCAGCGCGTCGATGCGCTCCTGCTCCTCAGGAGTGGGCGTGGCGCCGACGGAGGCCAGGACGCACGTGGCCACCAGGATCCAGCGGAGCAACCTCACGTCAGATGGAGAGGGCCGCGAGCTCGGTGCGCGCGTCATCGAGGGCGGGGTCGAGTTCCAGCGCGCGGGAGAACATCTCCTTGGCGCGGCTCAGGTCCTTGCGGTCGAGGAGATCCAGCCCCTCGGAGAAGGCCATGGCGGCGCCGAGGGGGTCGCTGGACGCCGCGGTCGAAGGGGTGGGCTCGTCCTTCGTGGCGGGCTCGTCCTTCGTGGCGGGCTCGTCCTTCGCAGGCGTGCCCTCGGCCGGCGTCCCTCGGGTGGGGTCCGTCGCCTTTGTCTTCGAGGGCTCGTCCTTGGCCGGCTGCTCCTCCGTCGGCGCGACGCGGGGCTCTCCGCCTTCGGCGACCCTGGCAGCCTCAGCATCTGCGATGGCGCCCTCGATGGCGGTGCCGACGGCCTTCTGCACCTCCATGAATCCCTGGGTCGTGCCAGAGCTGCCCACCGAGAACAGCTGGCCGGTCTGGACATCGACGACGCGAGCATCGACCCGGAACTGGCCCATCAACTCGAAGTAGCCCCCCAGCACCATGTAGTGGGCGCCGATGAGCTTTCCGGCCTGCACGGCGGTGGCCGGGTCCACGGCGTCGCTCTTCTGGAGCTCGAGCTCGGCGAGGACTTCGTTGAGTCGTGTGCGCTCCACGACCTCGTACTTGCCCGTCTGGGACAAGTCGGTGATGAGCATCTGAGCCAGACCGAGCTTCAGCATCTCGAGCTGCTCGTTGGCGCCGCTGTTCTCGAAGTACATCACGCAGAGCTTCGCGGGCTCGGCGCGGGCCGGCAGCGGCGCCACGAACAGCAGGCAGAGCAGGGTCAGCAAGGCACGCATGATTACTCCGGCAACAGGGTCATCATCGATTGGGCACTGCGCGCCGAATCATGTTCCGGGTATTCGTCGATCACTCGCTGAAAGCTCGCCCGAGCCGCCTCCATTTCCCAGGAGCGGTAGTACATGTTCCCTGCGGACGACAGCGCCGTGGGAGCATCCATCGACGAGTAGGAGGGGTACTTCGTTGCCAGCTCGACGTACGCGTCCCCCGCCTCTTTGTAGCGGCCGATCTTGAGCATCCCCACCGCGAGCTGAAGCAGCGCCTGGGCGTCTGCCTCCCCGGCGTACCGGGTGTTCTCGTCCCACTCCAGGACCTGGCGGGCCGTAGAGGCCTGCACGGTGATCTCCGGCGACGCGGCGGCGGACGCCTCCCAGCGCTTCAGGGCCGCTTCGGCGCGCGCGCGGCGCCCCACCTTCGTGCAGAGACCGATGTCGTACTGGAAAAAGTCGTCAGTCTCGCCGAAGCGCGCGATGCCCTCGTCCAGCGCCGCGAAAGCCTCGTCGAACCGCCCGGCGTCTGCGAGGTCCCGGGCCACGCGCACCACGTTGTAGGGCTTCGACGCCTCCGCCAGCTTGGCCAGAGCCTTGTCGGCGTCGGCGGCGTCCTTGCGGCTGCGCTCGAGCATCTTGCCGATGTCCTCGGCTGCCTCGCCGTACTGCTCGCGGGCTCGGGACCGAGCCAGGATCTGCTCGATCTCGTCGATCTGGCCAGCGCGCGCTGCGGCTCGGGCCCACATCTCCTCGGAGTCCCCGTCCAGGACGATGCTCGCGGCGTCCGAGTCTCGGAACCAGGTGCGGCAGGACTCGAGGCGCCCCGCGGGATCGAGCTCCGACGTGCAGCGGGTCTTGTGGGCATGACTCAACGCCTCGACCCGCGCCTGGGCGATGAGCGGCCGGCCCGCCTCCTCCTCCTCCATCATCGCCAGCAGGTTCTGCAGGCCCGACGAGAAGGCAGTAGCCATCACGGAGTTGGGGTAGCGCTCCAGGAAGGCGTTGCCATACGTCAGGTAGTCCGAGCGTCGTCCCAGCCACTGCTGAGCCATCGTGTACGAGTACATCGCCCACTCATTGATGCTGTAGACCCCCGTGGGACCCCCGATGCGCAGCTCCTCGGGCAGGCCGAGGTCCATGAGGGCACCGGCGATGGTGGACACCGTGCGCGCGTTCTGGGGGCTCGCGGCCACCGCCGTCACGGGGACCAGCTCTGTCTGGAGTGGGTCGTAGGGACCGTTGCTCGCCTTGAGCTCGGCGAGCCGCGCCATCATCGTCTTCGTCTGCTCGCTGCTCGCTTCGGCCCGGCGCGCGTCCAGGGTCTTGAGCCGCTCCCGCAGCTCGCCGAGCATCGTCGTCGCGAGGTTGAACCGGTCGTCGTGGCCCAGCGACTCCTCGAGAGCCTTGCGTGCGTCCTCCATGGCCCCGCGGTCGAGGGCAGCCAGGCCGGTGGACCAGGAGACGAAGGCTTCGAAGGACTCCGTGGCGACCCGACCCA